>JAGWRB010000148.1 GCA_028876725.1 Gemmatimonadota bacterium | reverse complement strand
GCTACGCTCGCATGCCGCAACTATTATGAATCGCCGCAGCAGAGCGCCGCGGCGTTAGGCCGCGACAGCCGTCGGTGAGAAGTGACCATCGTGCTAGCGTCTGACACTCTGGCCGCCCGAGTGCCATCGCGAGGTTGAACCCCAAACCCGTACTTCGCAAGCCGGAGGCACAATGAAGTATCGTCTGATCGGAGGCGTGCTGCTCGCCGCCGTCCTGTCTGTGGGTTTGCCCGCTCAAAGAGGGTCGCCGTCGTCGGCGCTGCGTGAGGGACCGGCGCAGAGCTTCGATCCCAGGTTCGAGCTCGTCCCGACGCAAAACATCTGGACGTTTCTCTTGCTCGACTCGAGCAATGGTCGAGTCTGGCAGGTCCATTATGCAGTAACTGACAGTGCGTTTGCAGGCCGATTGCCGCTCAACGAACTTGAACTGGCCCCGCCAGCGTCTGCGCATCCCGGCCGGTTCGTACTTCGCGAGACACAGAACATCTTTACTTTCCTGCTTCTTGACCAGGATGACGGCCGCGTGTGGCAGGTCCAGTGGTCTAACGACGAGAAGAGCCGTGGAATCGTTCGTGTTCTGGCGGACGGATCGTCGTAGCCGTTTCTCGCACGCGGCCTAACTTGGCGCTGCTGCTGTCGGCGTGGACTAGGGAAGCGGCTGGCGGGCTGCGCCCGCCTGCCGCATCTTATTAGTGAACGCCGCAGCAGAGCGCCGCGGCGTTAGGCCGGCAACAGGGACAGGAGGCGCATATGGAAACTGATGTAGACGCGACCGCCCCCGTGCCGCATGAGCGCCACGGTCCGCTCTGGCGGGCGGTGGGAATCTGCCTTGAGTTCGTCGGGTTGTATTGGCTGACCGAGCCCCTATACACCAAGCTCGGCTTTCGAGACATCGCGGCCTCGCGGCCGCATCTCTTGTTCGTCGGCGGCTGCGTCGCGGTGGCGATGACTATGTTGTCGCGGTCGAGGCGGCGGCGGGCGTCACGGTCCGCCGCCTAACCGTCAGCAGCAAGCGCCGTTAGACCGCTGGGGCGATTCAAATTCCCATCCAGACAACCGCTCACGATCGCGAGGGCGGTGTCCATGCGCGCGCGGCACATGCACACAGAACTGTTCATCCACGCACGGTCCGAGCGGGCAAGTAAGCGGGATGCTCGAAACGCACGAACAGAGTGAACATTGGCGCATAGTGCGCGCGCCATTCAGGAGCTCGGGAAGCGTGAGGTCCGAGGTTGGGCGTCGCTCCCCTGCGGATCAACTCCTCGTGGGCCCACTGAAAGAACTGCAGGCGCCGCCAAGACTTCGTGTCTTGGCGGCGCTTGCGCCTATCATGAGCATCGTCAGTCCGCGCTCAGGGGAGGCCCCAGCAGCGTCATATCGTGCTTCGTGAACACCGCCGCGATCGCCTTGGGATCTGGCGTAGCACCGCGCGTCATCGGCCCCAGCTCCTCATAAAACTTGTGCCCGCCGCCGGGAGTGTAGACGACGATGATCTCGGCGGGGTCGTCGGTCAGGTTGAGGAACGCGTGGGGTACGTTGCAGGGCAGGTAGGCGAAGCCGCCGGGCTCCAGGCGGAACAACTCTTCGCCGATCCGCACCTTGAACGTGCCCTTCAGCACGTGGATCGTCTCCTCCTGCTTGTGGTGCACGTGCAGCGGCGGCCCGCCGCGCGGCGCGACTTCCACGATGAAATAATCGAAGGCGCCGGCCGTGTCCTCGCCGGTGACCTTGAAGATGAGATCGCGCCCGGGGCCCGACTGCAGTCTCAATCCGGCGCCCGCCTCGTGCACTTTGTACTGGCTCGTCATGCTCTTGCTCCGGTGTGAAGGCGAATATGGGGTCACCGGGCGCCCTCAGGGAAAGGCGCCCATCTCGTCGATCAGGGCGTTGAGCAGCGTTGCGAGCTGCTTCACGCGCTTGGCGCCAAGCGGCCCGACGAGCGCCTTCGGCAGGCGCTTCGCGTGCGGGTCCAGCTCGGCCAGCAAAGCGAGCCCCTCGGGCGTGATTCCCGTCTCGACCACGCGGCGGTCGCGCTCGCTGCGCTTCCGCTCGGCGAGCCCGCGCGCAACGAGCCGGTCCACGAGGCGCGTGACGTCGGGATCGCGCGCAATCATGCGCTCGACGATCTCCCCCGCGGTGAGCTTGTGCGGATGGCTGCCGCGGAGGATCCGGAGGACGTTGTACTGTCCGTTGGTGAGATCGGCCTTCGCCTTGATGAACCGCTTCCATGGATCGATCACCCGGTCCGCGGCGAGGCGCAGCCCGAGCATGACTTCCTGCTCTGGCGACGTGAACGGGCGCTGCTGCTTGATCTCGCGAGCGATGCCATGCGTCATGGCCAATAATGTGCGTTACAACGAATATCGTCAAGAGGTATAAATCTTGACGCGGAGCGCTGGCCGGTTGACGGGTGCCAGGAACGCGGCCTGCTCGCCACGCTGGCTGACCGCAACTATTATGGAGCGCCGCGCCAGATCGCCGCGACGTCGGGCGGGGAACACCATCGCCTCCACTGAAGAGACACTCCCATGACCAAAGTGACGCCCTTCCTGATGTTCAACGACCAGCTCGAAGCGGCCATGGCGTTCTACACCGCCACCTTCCCGGACTCCGAAATCAGAAACGTTGCCCGCACGGGCAAGGACGGTCCGGTCAACTCCGCCGAGTTCGTCGTCGGGGGTCAGGTCTTCATGGGGTACAACGGTGGCGCGTACTTCACCTTCTCCGAAGGCGTCTCCCTCTACGTCGATTGTGAGGACCAGGCCGAAGTCGACGAGTATTGGGACAAACTGGTCAAGGCCGGAGCGACGCCCACGGCGTGCGGCTGGATCAAGGATCCGTTCGGCCTCTCATGGCAGATTGTCCCTCGGCGATTCATGGAGCTGATCCGCGACAAGGATTCCGGAAAAGTGAAGGCCGTAATGGACGCCATGATGACAATGGTGAAGCTCGACGTGGCTGAGCTCGAGCGAGCCTACAACGAGGCGTAGCCGTGTCGAGCGCCCGCGCGAAGACCAGCCCCAAAGCCGCCGAGCTGCCCGTGCGCCTGTTCAAGGACAACGCGGCATGGGAAGCGTGGCTCGCCAAGCAGCACGCCAAGTCAGCCGGCCTGTGGATGCGGATCGCCAAGGCGGGTTCGAACGTGAAATCGGTGTCGTACGCCGAAGCGCTCGACGTCGCGCTCTGCTACGGCTGGATCGACGGCCAAAAGATGACGTTCGACGACGCGACCTGGCTCCAGAAGTTCACGCCGCGCGGCAAACGGAGCATCTGGTCGAAGATCAACCGCGAGAGAGTGCAGCGTCTCGTCGCGAGCGGCCGCATGCAGCCGGCCGGCCTCGAGGCCGTGGACCGCGCGAAGGCGAACGGGCAGTGGGACTCCGCGTATGATTCGCATCGAACCGCTGCCGTGCCGGACGACCTGCAGCGCGCGCTCGATGCACGCCCGAAAGCCAAGGCGTTCTTCGCGACGCTGGACAGCGCGAATCGATACGCGATCCTGTTCCGCGTCCAGACGGTGAAGAAGGCGGAGACGCGCGCGAAGAAGATCGAGCAGTTCGTCGGCATGTTGGAGCGGCACGAGGTGATCCACAAAACGGCCGGGCGCGCGAAGCTGAAAGGCAAAGCCGCCGCTGAGCTGCCGGAATCCATGATCACCGGCAAGGCAAGCACCGCGAAGGCCGTCGTCGGAGACAAGGCCGTCTTTGCCTACATCGCGGGGCTGCCGCAGCCGCAGCGGAGCATCGCCGAGCGTGTCGACGCCTTGGCGGCGAAGACGCTGCCCGGCCTGCAGCGCTCGGTGAAGTGGGGCATGTCGTATTATGGTGTCGGGGACGGGTGGTGCTTCAGTTGCGGCGGGTTCGCCGGCCATGTCAAACTCATGTTCGTGAATGGCACGGCGCTCACGCCGGTACCGCCGGTGACACCGGTGGCGATGGGCAAGGCCACGCGTGGCGTGGAACTCGCGTCGGTGGATGATCTGGACGAACGCCAGATCGCGGCGTGGATGAAACAGGTCGCAGCCGTGCCCGGCGTCGGGAAGAAGAAGGGGTAGAGGCAGAGTCGTCATATGCGACAGGTCAAAGCATGGACGGTCGTGCTCGCGAGTGTCGCCTACGTCATCGTCGGCATGGGGACGGCGACGCTTGCCCGGGCGGCATCGTCGCCGGCGGGAGTGAAGGCGTGGCGGCTTGCGGCGTGGCTGTTCAGCCTGGCCGTGTTCGGTATCCACCTCGCCATTGAGCGCGGCCGAGGGGGACGCCGGCTGAGCGTCGCCATTCACGTCGCATGCGCCGTTGCGCTTGGCGCGTGCGCGCTAGCTGCCCTTGGCCCGGTCCGCGGCCATTGGGGTGAACCTCATTTCCTGAAACTGACCGCGCTCTCACTCGTCGCGTGGCCGATCCTGACCGGCGTGCCGGCATTCGCTGTGGCGCTCGTGGTCGGCGTCGTCCTCGATCGCGCAGAAACCGGCACGCGGTGATCCCGAACCGTACGGCGGACTCACCCATGGAATCAGAACCACAGTCAGTGGTGCCAGCTCCACGTCCCGCCCGCGGACCCATCCATCGCGGCGTGGGGATCTGTCTCGAATTCATTGGCCTCTACTGGTTATTGGAGCCGGTGTACTCCAAGCTTGGCCTTGGCAAGTTCGACGCGTCGCGGCCGCACCTATTGTTCTTGGGCGCGTTCTTCGCCGTCGTCATGACCTTCTTGCCGCGCTGGCGCCACAACAAGCCCCCTCTCGCATGACGGACAACGCGCGCACGCTGATGGATTTCATGGAGGCGGTGTGGAACCGGGGCGACGCCGCAGCGGTCGACCGATTCGTCGCCGACGCGTACGTCATTCACAGCGACCCCGGCGATCCGTGGGACGGTAAGACGCTCTCGCGAGAGGAATTCAAAGGGCGACTGCTCGCATCACGCACTCCATTCCCCGACCTCCGCTTCGAAATCGCCGAGACCGTCACCGAGGGCGACCGCATCGCGATCGCCTGGCGCATGCTCGGCACGCATACGGGCCCGATGGGCCCGTGGGCCGCGACCGGCCGCCCGATCGCCATCCAGGGCATGACGGTGTACTACTTCCGCGACGGCCGGATCGCGGGGCACCGGCAGGTGGTCGACCGCCTCGCCGTCGCCCAGCAACTCGGACTCGCCGGCCCTGCGGGCCGGAACAGCACGTAGCCACCCGGCGTCGCTGCAAACGCGGCGACGCTCGCCCACTTGCATCCCAAACGCGGTCGACGATCTCCCATGACGATTCCCCAGATAACCACCGACCGCCTGATCCTGCGCGCCTTCACCGCAGACGATTTCGAAGCGTACGCGCCGATCATGGCCGATCCCGCGGTGACGCAGTTCCTGGGCGAGGGCCGCCCGATGACGCGCGTCACACGCTCGGCCGGCGCGACATCACCAGCATCATCCGCCCCGCGAACGCCGGCTCCATTCGGGTCGCCACGTCACTCGGCGCTCATCCCGCCGAGACGGTCGAGTTCTTCGGCGCTCCGTCGGTGCTCTATCGCTATCCGAACGTGTGAGGCGCGCCTCGCGCTGTTCGCCCGTCGCCACTATGATTAGACGCATCTACCGAACGTAGCGGCGGCTGGCAGATATTCTACAATGTGAATGGAATACATGGGCAAAGTATTCGTCAACATCGCGCTGACCCTCGACGGCTACATGGCGCCGGAAGGCATGACCATGGGCAACCCGGAGTACAAGAACTGGGGCGCCAAGTGGGGGGCGCTGATGAGCTGGCTGCTCACGCAGCGGGCCTTCCGCGAGAACCTCAAGTTCGGACCGGGAGGGGAGACCGGTCCGGTCAACGACCTGGTGCGACACACCATGCAGCGCGCCGGCGCGAACATCATGGGCAAGCGCATGTTCGACCAGGGCGAGGTCTCATGGCCCGAGGACGCTCCGTTCCACACACCGGTCTACGTGCTGACTCACGAGAAGCGCGACCCGTGGGTCCGGCCCGGCGGGACCACGTTCTACTTCGTCAACGACGGCCCGGCGCGTGCCCTCGAGCTAGCGAAGGAAGCCGCGGGCGCTCGCGACGTCCGCATCTCGGGCGGCGCGGACGTGATCCAGCAGTACCTCAACATGGGCGCGGTGGAGGAGCTGGAAATCGCGCTCGCCCCGGTGTTCTTCGGCGGCGGGCGCCGCCTCTTCGAGAACCTGACCGAGCCCCTTCCGCAGTTTCGCATCGACAGTGTCCTCCATGGCCCGGCCGCCACATACCTGCGCTACGTACGCCAGTGAAGCAGCCTGAAGTCCGAATCGCGTTGGCCAACGTCCGTGTGCCGGCGACACGTGAGGAATCGGTGCAGCTCGCCACGTCGGCGGTGGCCGAGGCGGGGCGAAAGGGCGCGCGCGTGATCTGCTTTCCTGAATGCTTCATTCCCGGGTATCGGTGGCCCGGCACGACCGCGCCCCCGCCGGATGCCGCGTTCCTCGAGCGGGCGTTGTCGCAGGTGGCGAGTGCGGCGAAGGCCGCCGGCATCACGGTCATCCTGGGAACGGAGCGCATGACCGACCGCGGCCTGCAGATCACGGCCTGCGTGATCAATCCGGACGGCACGATTGCGGGCTGGCAGGACAAGGGGCAACTCGACCCGTCGGAAGAGG
>JAGWRB010000147.1 GCA_028876725.1 Gemmatimonadota bacterium | reverse complement strand
GACCGCGGCGGCGGATGCGAGGCGCGTCATCGGCGGCACCGGGCGAGCGCCGCGCGCGCGCCGACGCCGATCGCGCCAGCGCGCGCGCAGGGCCGGCACGGGCGCGAGGGTCAGCAGCAGCCAGAATATCGGATGCGACGACAGCGGAGCCCCTGCGGGGCCGTGATAGACCGTGCGCACGGGCAGCCCCGACGCACGGTGCGTCGTGTCGATCGCGGCCAGCGCGCCGGGGGCGATGCGGACGCGCACGACGCCGGCGCCGGCCACCGCGTATCGCCGCAGGCCAGGATCGAAGTACACGTATCGCACGGCCGGCACGTCCAGATCCCCGGGCGTGCGCGGCGTGAGCACCCAGTCGAACTCCTTCGCGCCGCCGATGCGCGCGCCCGTCGAGTCGACCTGCACGCGCTCGTCCGAGGGGACCGCGCTCGCCCAGGGCACCGTGAGGTGCGGCCGCGGGAGCAGCTTCACGTTCCCGGTGCCGGACACGCGGACCGTCACCGTGAGCGGGTCGCCGACGCGACCCGACGGTGCGCCGACGCGCGTGTCGACGCGAAAGCGTCCCACCGCGCCGTCGAAGCCGGCCGGCTGCCCCGCCGCCGGGGGATCCACCGCGATCACCACCGCGCTGTCGGTCTGCAGCTCGTGGGTTTCCTCGCGGCTGAAGAAGCTCGCGCCCGACGGCAGCGCATACGTGAGCTGCGCGGGCGGAATCACGAGGCGCCCCGACTGCAGGGGGAAGAGCGCGCGCCGGTAGACCAGCGCCTCGAAGCAGCTCGAGCCGCCCACCGTCTGCTGCTCGGTGCCTGCGCTCGGCACGTCATACGCGAGCATGGATTGCATGTCGGGCGGGTAGAACGTGGGATTGCGCCGCAGGCGCCGGCGCACCGCATCGTTGAGAAACACGGCGACCGTGTAGTTCGCCTGCTGCCCCACGTAGACCGTATCGGGATGCGTGGCCCGGAGGTCGAGCCGCGTGCCGGTGTCGATGCCGGCGCGGGTCAGCACGGTCGGCGTGGCGTCGGCGTTCGACGGCACGACGTGGATGCGCAGCGGCGCGCTGCGCGCCGTCTCGTTGCCGATGCGCGCCTCGAACGGCGGGATCGTATACGCGCCCGGCCGGTCCGCGACGAGCACGAACCGGTATTCGACGGTGACCGAGGGCACCGCGCGCGTATCCCGCTCCACGTGCGGAATCGTGACCGACCGCATCACATCGAAGGGCGCGAACGTCGGCGCCACGAGGTGCGGGAGCTGCGTGCCGCGCGCCGACACGGCCACCGACAGATCGAGGGGCTCGCACGCCCCCACGGTGTCGGCGGCGTGGGCCACGATGGCGAGTTGCGCGGCCAGCAGAATGCCCAGCACGCTACCAGTCCTTCCCGCCCGGAGGCGGATTGGCGCTGATCCGTCGCTGCTGCCGCGCCTGTACGTCGCGCTCCTCACGCGCCGCGCTGGCGAGCAACTGTTCGGCCTGGTTCAGGCCGAGCCCGCCGCTGGGCGTCGGCGCCTGGGACGGCGGCGCCGATGCGGAGTTGTTCTGGTCCTGACCGCCGCCGCCCCCGCCGCCCCCGGTTTCGCGCGCGTGCAGGGCGAGTTCGTAATTCCATTTCGCGTCGCCGTCGTCGGGACGCATGAGCAGCACCTTCTTGTACGCGGCGAGCGCGGCATCGAGATCGTCGCTGCCGCCGGTGGCGGAGGCAAGGCCGCGCCGCAGGTGCGCCAGGCCAAAATTGAACAACGCGCGATACCGCAACTCGGCGTCGGGCAGATCGGCGACGCGCTCATAGGCATCGATGGCCGTGGCCAGGGAGTCGATGGCCAGATTCGCGGTCCCGAAGTCGTAGATCGTGCGCGGCCGCTGATCCCCGTGTTCGATGGCTCGACGGTACATCGAGACGGCGGCGGCGTACTGGCCGTTCTGGTACGCGCGCGCGGCGTTCGCCGAATCCTGCGTCCCGGCGCACCCGCCGGCCAGCGTGACGATCACGAGACCCGCGGCCGCAGCCGCCGCGGCGCCCGCGCGTGGCGCGCGGCGGCCGCCCCCGTCGACGAGGAACGCGTCGAGCAGGAGCAGCAGCACCGCCGGCAGCAGGAAGAATTGGAACCGCGGTTCGAGCGACTCGCCGCCGGCGACCGCGCGCCGCGTCGTGCGCAGCGTCGAGAGCGCCTGGCGAATCCGCGCGGCCTTGTCCGTGGCGCCCGCGTCGATGAAGGTGCCGTGGGCCGCCTCGGCGGCGGCCCGGAGCATGGACGGCACATAGTGGGTCACGACGATGGCGCCGTTCTCGTCGCGCTTGAGCGACACCGATCCGTCGGCCGCGCGGACGGGGATCGTCGATCCTTCCGTCGTGCCGAAGCCGACGGTCACCAGGCTGATGCCCTTGTCGCCCGCACGGCGGGCCGCGGCCACGACGTCCGCTTCCGGCTCGAACGCTTCGCCGTCGCTCATCACCACGAGCGCGCGGTCGGCGCCGTCGTTGCTGAGCGAGAGCAGATCGGTGCCCTGGCGGATGGCCGACGACAGCGAGCTGCCCGCCTGGCCGACGATCGACGGATCCAGATTGTCGAGAAACAGGTCGAGCGCGCTCTCGTCCACCGTGAGCGGCGAGAGCACGTAGCTCCGCCCCGCGAACACGATGAGCCCGATGCGATCGCCGCCCGACATCGCGCGCAGGCGGCGCACCTCCTGCTTCATCTGCTCCAGCCGGTCGGGCTTCACGTCGTTCGCGCGCATGGAGAGCGACGCGTCGAGCGCGAGCACCATGTCGAATCCGCGCGTCCGATTCACGGCGCGCTCATATCCCCAGCGGGGGCCGGCGAGGGCGAGGCCGGCCAGGGCGCACGCGCCGGCCAGACGGGCCGTGCGCCACCCCGTCGCACGCGTCGCGCCCTCGGGCATCAGCCGCGCGACCACCTCGGCGTCGCCAAGCCGCGCCAGACGCACGCGGCGCCGACGGTCGGCCCGGAACAGCGCCGCCGCGATCAGCGCCGGAAGCACCAGCGCCAGCACCATGAGCCACGGATAGTCGAAGGTCATGGCAGCGGCGCCTTCCACGCGGCGAGCCCGAGTTCCAGCACGAGGCTGAGCACGGCCAGCGCGAGCGGCCACCGGTAGAGTTCGGTGTACCGCACGTACGTCCGGGTCTGCACGGGCACGCGCTCCAACGTATCAATTTGCTGATAGATCCGGCGCAGGGCTTCGGCATCGCGCGCCCGGAAATAGCGGCCGCCCGTGATGTTCGCCACGTCGGTCAGGAGCTTCTCGTCGATTTCCACGGGACGGTTTTCGTAGCGCAGGCCGAACAGCCCACGCCCCACCGGCACGGGGGCCATGCCTTCAGTGCCCACGCCGATGGTGTAGATCTTGATGCCGAAGTCCGCGGCCGCGCGCGCCGCGGTGCGCGGGTCGATCGATCCGCGATTGTTCACGCCGTCGGTGAGCAGTATCATGACCCGCGACCGGCCCGGTGCCTCGCGCAGCCGATTCGCTGCCGTCGCGATCGCCGTGCCGATGGCCGTGCCGTCCTCGAGCTGCCCGGCCTGCAGATTGTCCACGGCCGCGTTCACCACCGGGTAGTCGGTGGTGAGCGGGACCTGCGTCAGCGCCTCGGCGGCGAACGCCACGATGCCGATGCGGTCACTCGACCGCTCGGCGATGAACTGCTTGACCGTCCGCTTGGCCACCTCGAGCCGGTTGTCGGGCTGAAAATCCTGCGACAGCATCGAGCTCGACAGGTCGATGGCGATGACGATGTTGATGCCCTCGCTCGTGACGTTCTCCGCGCGCGCGCCCGCCCGCGGGCGCGCCAGCGCGACGATCGCGAACACCAGCATCAGATTGCGCAGCCCCACGAGAATCCGCGCCCATCCGCGCCGCCGGCCGGCGAGCGCCGCCAGGAGCGCCGCGCGCGAGAACACAATGCCCGGTGGCCGGCGCCCCCGCCGCCACCACCACCAGGCGGGCAGCGCCAGCAGCAGCACGAGCGCCGCCGGCGTCACGAGTTCCACGTGCCAGCCGAACATCAGGCCGCCTCGGCGCCGGACGCCGGTGTGGACGCCACATGCTCGTGCATCACGATGGCCCGCGCTTCCTGCCCGAGCTGCAGCGCGCGATCGGCGGCCAGGGGACGCCGGGCGAACTTCACGAGGTCCGCCTCGTCGAGCAGCGCCGCCAACCGCGCGTGCGGCACCGTGGGTGCGTCGCGCAATTCATCGAGCACCTCCCCGGTGGTGAGCGACAGCGACGCGAGCGGGAAGCGGGCCCGGAGGTAGTCGCGCAGGACCTCGACGGAGAGCGACACGTAGCGGCCGCGTTCACCCGCCTCGACCAGACCAAGCGCGGCCACGCGCGTGAACTCCCGCTCGGCGCGCTCGAACGGCGTGAGCGCGGGCGGTCGAGGCGTGGCCGTGCGGCGGCGGCGCCTGGTAAGCCAGGCCACGAGCGCCACGAGCGCGGCCACGGCCAGGATCCACCACGGGAAGGTCCAGCCCACGAAGAGCGGCCGCGCCGGTTTCGGCACGCGGCGGCTCGAGTCGGCGGGCAGCACGCTCTTCACGAACACCGAGACGCCGCGCACGGGCAACCGGCGCTCCTGACCGCCGGCGCGCATTACCACGTCGGCGAGATCCACACCGAGCGCCCCAACGTTCCACGCCGCCAGCCGATAGGTGGCCGTGCGGTCCACGCTGTCGCCGGTGACGTGCGAGGCGATGCCCCGCGGATCGAGCGGCTGCACCCATCCGGTGGTGTCGGGCGCCGCGGGAAGGACGATCGCCGCGCCCGCCGCCGCTCGGACGCGCAGCGTCACCGTGAAGGGTTGCCCCACCGTGACCGTCTCCGGACGGACCACGACGTCGAGGCGCGCCGGCGCCTGGGCGCGCGCGGCCGGCGCGACGGACGCCATCGCCACCGCGAGGCAGGCGGCGAGCGGACGCGACGTCATCGGCGCCAGGCGCGCGTTTCGCGCGTGCGAAAGAAGCGCAGCAGCGGTTCGATGATCGGCGCGTCGGTGCGAACGGCCACCTCGTCGATGGCCAGCCGGCGCAGCAGGTGGCGCCGCGCGTCGCGCTCGGCCGTCACGCGCTCGTCGTAGGCGTCGCGCAGCGCGGGATTGCTGGTATCGACGTCGAGCGCCGCCCCCGTTTCGGGATCGATGAGCCGCGCCAGCCCGACGTCGGGGAGCGCGGTCTCGGCCGGATCCTCGACCGTCACGGCGATCACGTCGTGGCGCTGCGCGAGGCGCTTGAGCGGCCGTTCGATTTCGGCCCCGATGAAATCGGACACGACGAAGATGATCGCCCGGTGCGCGAGCATCTTGTTGAGGTACTCGAGCGCGCCGGCGAGGTCGGTGCCGCGGCCGGCGGGACGAAAGACGAGCAGGTCGCGCAGCACGCGCATCGCGTGCCGCCGCCCCTTGCGGGGCGGCACCACGTGCTCGACGCGGTCGGAAAAGAACAGCGCGCCCACGCGGTCGTTGTTGCGAATCGCGGACATGGCCAGCACGGCCGCCAGCTCGGCCGCCACTTCGCTCTTGAACCGCCGCCGCGTGCCGAACCACTCCGACCCCGAGAAATCGACGGCCAGCACCACCGTGAGCTCCCGCTCTTCGATGTAGCGTTTCACGTACGGCCGGCGCATGCGGGCCGTCACGTTCCAGTCGATGTTGCGCACCTCGTCGCCCGCCTGGTATTCGCGGACTTCCGAGAACTCCATCCCCTGCCCTTTGAACACCGACCGGTATTCGCCGGCGAAGAGCGCGTTCACCAGCCCGCGAGTGCGCAGCTCGATGAGCCGGACCTGCCGCAGCACGTCCGGGGGCACGAGGGCGGTGCGCGGGCTCGCCGTGGTCACGGGCTCTCGATCTTGGCCAGCACGCGCCGCACGATCTCGTCGGCGGTGATCTCTTCGGCCTCGGCCTCGTACGTGGTGAGCACGCGATGCCGCAGCACGTCGGGGGCGATGGCCTTCACGTCGTCCGGGGTGACGAACGCGCGTCCGCGCAGGAACGCGTGGGCCCGCGACGCCTGCGCGAGGGCGATCGTCGCGCGCGGACTGGCGCCGAATTCGATGAGCGGCGCCAGCTCGGGGAGCCCCGCCGCCGCCGGTTCACGCGTGGCGTGCACGATGTCCACGATGTAATCGACGATCCGCTCGTCCATGTACAGCTCGGCGATCCGCCGCCGCGCGTCGAGAATCGCGTGGGGACTGGCCACCGCGTCCACCGCGATCGGCACGCCGCTCGCCATGCGGCGCATGATCTCCTTTTCCTCGTCGCGGCTCGGATACCCCACGTGCAGCTTCAGCATGAACCGGTCCACCTGCGCTTCGGGCAGCGGATACGTGCCCTCCTGCTCGATGGGATTCTGCGTGGCCAGCACCAGGAACGGCTCGTCCAGCGGATACGTCGTCCCGCCGATGGTGACCTGCTTCTCCTGCATCGCCTCGAGCAGCGCCGCCTGCACCTTGGCGGGCGCGCGGTTGATCTCGTCGGCGAGAATGATGTTCGCGAAGATCGGTCCCTTCTTCACCGCGAACTGCCCGGACCCCTGTTCGTACACCTGCGTGCCGAGCACGTCCGCGGGCAGCAGATCGGGCGTGAACTGAATGCGCTGGAACGTCGTGTCGATGGTCTCGGCCAGCGTGCGCACGGTGAGCGTCTTGGCCAGGCCCGGCACGCCTTCGAGCAGCACGTGACCGCCCGTGAGCAGGCTGATGAGCAGGCGCTCGACCATGTACTCCTGGCCCACGACGCGGCGGGCCACCTGTTCAGTCACGTCGCGCACGAGGCGCGAATCGGCGGATGATGTCTGCGGTGATTCCACGACCGCTCCAGCAAGGGGTGAGGTGGCGTTCGGCGACATTCCCAACAGTACCCCGCCGCGGGACGGCGGTTCAGCCCGTTCAGCCTGCGCCGGCGGCCACGCAGGCATCAATGGCGGCGCGCTCCGGCGCCGTCAGCGGCCGGGCCGCGCCGCTGGCGAGCGCACCGAGCCCGACAGGTCCGAACTGCGTGCGCACGAGGCGCTCGACCGCAAGGCCAACGGCCTTGCAGAGCCGGCGCACCTCGTGTTTGCGCCCTTCCGTGATCGTGACTTCGAACTCCCAGCGCCCGCCGTCGACGCGCCGCGCGGCCACCCGCCGCGGCTTCACCGGTCCGTCCTCGAGCATCACGCCGCCGCGCGCCGTCCGCACCGCGCGCTCGGCGTCCCCCTGCACCGTGGCCACGTAGGTCCGCTCGATCTCGCGACTCGGGTGCGTGAGCGCGTGCGCCGCCGCGCCGTCGGTGGTGAGGAGCAGCACGCCTTCGGTGAGATAGTCCAGCCGCCCCACGTACACCAGCCCCGGCGTGGGCGGCACGAGGTCGAACACCGTGCGCCGCCCACGCGGGTCCGACTTCGTGGTCATCACGCCGGCGGGCTTGTGGAGCACCAGCCACACGGCCTTTCCGGCCGGCGCAGCCACCGGCGTGCCATCGACGCGAATGTCGTCGACGTCGGCCGTCACGCTCTGGCCGATCCGCGCCACCTGCCCGTTCACGGTCACGCGGCCGGCCGCGATCAATGCCTCGGCCCGGCGCCGCGACGCGACACCCGCGCGCGCCAGCGCGCGCTGGATGCGCATCGTCTCGCTCATTCCACCGGCGTCGGCTCGGCGCGCAGGGCGATGGCCAGCTCGTCGGCTCGGGGAAGCTCCTGCAGGTGCCGGAGCGCGAAGTGCTCGAGGAACAGCGGCGTGGTGCCGTACTGGAGCGGCCGGCCCACGCCCTCCGAGCGGCCCGTCACCTCGATGAGCCCGCGCTCATGGAGCGATTTGAGCACGCCGCCCACGTTGACGCCGCGGATCTCCTCGATCTCCGCGCGGCCGATGGGCTGCCGGTAGGCGATGATGGCCAGCGTTTCGAGCGCCGCCGCCGACAGGCGCTGCGGCCGCGAGGCGAGCTGCGCGCGCTCGATGGCTTCGGTGTACTCGGCGCGGGTGAGGATCTGCCACCCGCCCCCCAGCTCCACGAGCTCGACGCCGTGGCCGTCCACGTTGTAATGCTCGCGCAACTCCTCGAGCGCGGCGGTCACCGCCGCGAGGGGCGCTTCGGGGTCCAGTTCGGCCAGCTCGGCGAGCGGAATGGGGTGCGCGCTCGCAAACAGCGCGGCTTCAAGCAGCTTCGCCAGCGGCGTCACGCTCGATCTCCACGTTCGCAAAAGGTTTCGGTTGATGCACCCGCAGCTCGCCCAGCTTGGCGAGCTCGAGCAGGCCGAGCAGCGTCGACAGCACGAACGACGGCTCGGCGTCGCGGTTCACGATTTCGGTCCACAGCACGCGCGCGCGGAGCTGCAGCAGGTCGCGGATAATGGCCACGGCGCCGGGCACGTTCAGCGGGCGCGACACGACGTCGTGCACGTTGGGGCGGCGCGCGGCGCGAAGCACGCGGTCCACCGCCGCGAGCAGCTCGCTGAGCGAGAGCGCCAGCGGCGCGGGCGGCGGCGGCGCGTCGGGCGGCACGAACGTGCGCGCGAACTGATTCCGTCGCTCCTCGCCGCGTCGCTCCAGCAGATCCACCACCTCCCGCATCTGCTGGTACTCGAGCAGCCGGCGGACCAGTTCGGCGCGCGGATCCTCCCAGGCCTCCTCTTCACCGCGCGGCAGCAGCATCTGGGCCTTGATGCGCAACAGGCGCGCGGCCATCTCGAGGTAGTCGGCGGCGTCGTTCAGCCCCAGCGTGCGAATGCGCGCCAGGAACTGCTCGGCGATCCGCGCGATCGGAATGTCGTAGATGTCGAGCTGCTCCTCGCGAATCAGCGACAGCAGCAGGTCGAGCGGCCCGGAGAAGGCCTTGAGATCGACGACGAACGCGGCCTCGCCCGTGGGCGACGGCAGGGTGAGCTGTTCGTCGGCCATCACGGCGCCCACTGCTGCGCGTTCGCCATCACGAACGGATTCACGGTGTGCATCAGAAAATCGGTAAGGTGCATCGCCGGCCGCATCCAGACGTTGAAGAACGAGCCGCCGAAGTAGAGCAGCACCACCAGCACGAGAATGCCGTAGCGCGCGAACCGCGCGTAGGGCATGGCCCACGACGCGGGCAGCAGGTGCTTCAGCACGTGGCTGCCGTCGAGCGGCGGAATCGGGATCAGATTGAACGCGATCAGGATCAGGTTGATCCAGATCCCGAAGCCCAGCATCACCTGCAGAATCGCGATCGTGTTCTGCAGCGGCGCCACCGCGCGCCCCACCAGTCCCACGACCACGATCGCCACGGCGCACCCGATGGCGATCGCGAAGTTGGCCGCCACGCCGGCGAGCGAGACGATGATGTCTCCCCGGCGGTAGTTCCGGTAATTCCGCGGATTCACGGGCACCGGCTTTGCCCCGCCCAGCACGATCTGCCCGTGGGACACGATCCAGAGCATGGCCGGAAGGAGAATCGTCATGAACGGGTCGATGTGCCGGATGGGGTTCCAGGTCAGCCGCCCGAGCTGCAGCGCCGTCGTATCGCCCTGGCGCAGGGCCGCGTAGCCATGCGCGTATTCATGCGCGATCACCGAAAACAGCAGGACCGGCGCGACGAAGAGGATGCTCTGAAGGGTAGTCAACGGCGGGGGTTGAGGCGCGGGGCGAGACGCCGGGGCCACCGCCGGCGACGGGGGTAAGCTAGCCGGCCCGCCAAAGCGTGTCAAAGTGCTGTGGCGACACAACATCCACCCCTTCGCGTCGCCTTGACAACCCCCCAGGGCACGCCTAGCTTCCCTCCTTCGCGCGAACGCGCGTATCGACCGGTACATCTCGGAGAATTTCGTGCCAAAAATCGCATCCGCGAAGAAGCACATGCGGAAATCCCGGGCCGCGACGGCGCGCAATCGCGCGCAGCGCGCCGCGCTCAAGACGGCTCTCAAGAAGGCCAAGGCTCCCGGCGCCACGCCCGCCGACAAGGTCGCAGCCGTACGGCTCGCCGACCGCGCCGCGCGTAAGGGCCTCATGCACCGCAACGCCGCCGCGCGCCAGAAGAGCCAGATCGCCCGCAGCGCGTAATCGCGCCGGGCATTCGCCCATACAGCACGAGGGCCGCGACATCCGTCGCGGCCCTCTGTGCATTCTCACCCCCCACGCCTCACAGCGACGCGAGTTCCGCCCCGCACCGCTCGCAATACCACTCCGTGGGATAGTTCATCGCGCCGCACTCGGCGCATTTGAGCGTCTTCGGCTGCTCGATCGCGCCCGAGGGACGCAGCACGATCGGGTTGTTGCCCGTCACGTTCGCCGCGTATGGCGCATCGCCGATCCGGTCCGGGTCTTCCGGCGCCTTGCCCACCAGCCCGGCCGCGGCGCCCTCGTCGTCCTCCCGAATGAACGTGCGCTCCTGCGACGGGCGTCCCGCGCGTGACACGAGCGACTCGGCCATCGTGTCGCTCTGGTCCTGCGTGATGCCCGGAACCGGAGAAGCGCTGGGCCGCGGCGGTTGCACGGGCGTCTTGGCACCCGGCGTGGCCACGACCGATTTGAGGAACGCCAGTTCGTCGAACTGCGACTGCTCGGGGGTGGCCCGCGCCTCGGGCGCCTCCGCCGTCGCGGCGGGCGCCGGGAGCTCCGCGACCGGAGGATTGGGCGCCGGAGCCGGCGGCGCCGGAGGCACCTCGGGCGCGAGTTCCGCCTCAGGTTCCGGCTCGGGCAGCGGCTCCGGCTCCGTGGGCACCGCATCGTGCGCCGGCGCCGAGCGCGACGGCGTCGGCGTCCCGGTGGCCGCGGCGAGCAATTCGTGGACGCGATTGAGGTCGGCGCCGGCCACCGCCTGCTCGGCGGCGATCGCGGCCAGCGCGTCGTCGGCCTCCCGGGCCGTGCGCTCCCACTCGTCCGGCGACAGCTCGCCCACGTGGGCCCGCAGCTCGGATTCGGCCCTCGCGTCGCGCCGTTCCTGCTCCTGCTCGGCGAGCTCCGCGAGACGCGCGGTGTAGCGCTCCACCTGCTGTTCCAGCTCGTGTGCGTGCGTCTTGAGCTCATCGAGCACGGCGGCCAGCCGCTTTTCGTAATCCTTGCGGACGCGGTCGTACACGTTGGGCGGCGTGGCGGCACGGCGCTGTTCGAGGGCGGCCAGCCACGCCTCGTATTTCACGCGCTCCGACATGAGCGCGGTGACGACGTCGAGCGGAGATTCGGCGGATTTCTTGGTCATTCGGTGTTCCGCGCCAGCTGCGCGGCGTCGCGCAGAGCGGCGGCCTGCTCGGGGCGCAGCGCGCGGATCTCGCCGAGCTGGCGGGCCGCGAACAGGATGCGCGCGGCGTGCTCCAGACTCTCCATGCGCTGGTGCGCGATGGTCAGCGTGGGTCCGACGGTGGTGGCGCCGTGATTGGCCATGAGGAAAGCGTCGTGATGCGGAAGGTACGGTTCGAACTGGTCGGCGAGCGCGTCGCCGCCGGGCGTGGCGTACGGGACGAGCGGCACCCCGCCCATCTGAAGCACCAACTCGGGCAGCACCGGGGCCATGAAGTCCTCGCCCACCACGGCAAACGCCGTGGCCGTTGGCGGATGGGCGTGAACCACCGCGTGGACGTCCGGACGCCGCCGGTAGATGCGGACGTGCATCCGTACCTCTGACGACGCAGCATGGTTCCCGGATACGAGTTCCCCGTCCGGGCCCACGACCACCAGGTCTGCCGCCTCGACGTCCCCCTTGGTCATCCCCGCCGGGGTCATCAGCAGGTTCCCCGACGGCAGCCGCGCCGACACGTTGCCGTCGGGCCCGGCGATCAGCCCCCGGCCGGCCAGCGCGCGACAGACGCGGACGATGTCAGCGCGAAGCGCCGACTCGGGTTCCATGGATCACCGCGCCGCCCACGAGCGTGTAGTGCACGCGCCCGGTGAGCGTCATGCCCGCGTAGGGAGAATTGCGCCCCTTCGACCGGAAGGCCGACGGGTCCACCGTCCAGTCCGCGCCCGGATCAAACACCGTGATGTCGGCGGCGCTGCCGCGGCGCAGCGTGCCGCCCGGCAGGTGGAAGATGCGCGCTGGCGCCACCGACATCTTGTCGATCAGCGTGGGCACGTCGATGATGCCCGGCTTCACGAGCCAGGTCACGTTCACCGCGAGCGCCGTTTCGAGCCCGACGATGCCATTGGGGGCGTCGGCGAATTCGCGTTCCTTCTCGTCGTAGTGGTGCGGCGCGTGATCGGTGGCGATCACGTCGATCGTGCCGTCGCGCACCGCCTCGCGCATCGCCTCCACGTCGTCGGGGGTGCGCAGCGGCGGATTCATCTTGGCGTTGGTGTCGTAGCCGGCCACCGCATCCTCGCTGAGCGAGATGTGGTGCGGGCAGACTTCCGCCGTCACGTTGATGCCCCGCTCCTTGCCCCAGCGAATGAGATCCACTGACCCGCGCGTGCTCATGTGGCACAGATGGACGTGGCCGCCCGTGCGCTTGGCGAGCAGAATGTCGCGAATGGCCATGATCTCTTCGGCCTCCGCGGGAATCCCCTTGAGCCCCATCTTGGCGCTCATCAGCCCTTCGTTCATGGCGCCGCCCGCAGCGAGCGTGGGCTCCTCGCAATGATCGGCCACGGGAATCCCGAAGTTGCGCGCGTACTCGAGCGCCGTGCGCATGAGATGCGCGCTCACCACCGGCTTGCCGTCGTCGCTCACGGCCACCGCGCCCGCGCCCACCATCTCGCCGAATTCGGCCAGCTTCTCGCCCTTCTGCGCCACCGAGATCGCGCCGATGGGATACACGCGCGCGGCGTTGGCGCGCTGCGCCTGCCGCACGATGAATCCCACCGCCGCCTGATTGTCGGTCACGGGCGCCGTGTTCGGCATGGCGCACACGGCCGTGAATCCGCCCGCCGCCGCGGCGCGCGCGCCGGTGGCGATGGTCTCCACGTCTTCACGTCCCGGTTCGCGGAGGTGGCAGTGCACGTCGATGAATCCGGGGCTCACCACGAGGCCGGCGCAGTCGAGCACCTCGACGTCATCGCCGGCGCCCTCGGCCACGCGCGGCCCGATCTCGACGACGAGGCCGTCGCGCACCAGCACGTCGGCCACCGCGTCGAGCCCCTGCGAGGGATCGACCACCCGCCCGCCGCGGAGCAGCAGCGCGCGGCTCATCGCGCGCCCCCCGCGCCGCCGCCCTTGGCCGCCTCGGCCAGTTCCGGGCGTCCGCCCGAGAGGAGATAGAGCACCGCCATGCGAATCGCCACGCCGTTCGTCACCTGGTCGAGAATTACGCTGAACGGCCCGTCGGCGACGTCGGAGTCGATCTCGACGCCGCGATTCATCGGGCCCGGATGGAGAATGAGCACGTCGCGTCCCGCGCGATCGAGCCGCTCGCGCGTGACGCCGAACACGCGGTTGTATTCGCGCAGCGACGGAATGTAGCCCGCCGTCATGCGCTCGAGCTGCAGCCGCAGCACGTTGAGCGCGTCGGCCCAGCCGATCGCGTCCTCGATGTGGTCGAAGATCGTCACGCCCATCTCGTCGATGGCGTTCGGCAGCAGCGACCGCGGCCCGCACACCGCCACCTGGGCGCCCATCTTGGTGAGTCCCCAGATGTTCGAGCGGGCGACGCGCGAGTGCAGGACGTCGCCGCAGAGGCAGACCTTGAGCCCTTCGAGCGTCGTGAACCGGTCGCGCAGGGTGAGCAGATCGAGCAGCCCCTGCGTGGGGTGCTCGTGCGTCCCGTCGCCGGCGTTGATCACGTTCGACTCGATGCGCTCGGCCAGGAACTGCGCCGCGCCCGACGCGCCGTGGCGCATCACCACCATGTCGATGCGCATGGCCTCGAGGTTCCGCGCCGTGTCGACGAGGGTCTCGCCCTTGGTGACGCTGGAGCTCGACGCCGCGACGTTCACCGGATCGGCCGAAAGGCGCTTTTCGGCGAACTCGAACGACACCCGGGTACGGGTGGAGGGCTCGAAGAAGAGATTGACGATCGTGGCGCCGCGCAGCGTGGGCACCTTCTTGATGGCCCGCTCGCTGATTTCCTTGAACGGCTCGGCGGTGTCGAGGATCAGGCGAATCTGATCGCCCGAGAGCGGCTCGAGCCCCAGCAGGTCCTTCCCCAGCGGTCCCGGCGTCACGCCGACGCTCCCGGCGCCACCTGCACCACCGCGTCCCGGCCGTCGAGCTCGCTCACGAGCACGTCAATGCGCGCCCCCGGCGGCACCGTAAGCGTGCGTCCCACGACGTCGGCGTGGATGGGCAGCTCGCGTCCGCCGCGGTCGATGAGCACGGCGAGCCCGATGCGCCGCGGCCGGCCGAAGTCGGCGAGTTCGTCGAGCGCCGCGCGGATCGTGCGGCCCGTATACAGCACGTCGTCGACGATCACCACGTGTTTGCCGTCGATGTCCCACGGCAAGTCCGTGGGACCGACTACGGGGCGCGGTCCAACCGTTTGCAGGTCGTCGCGGTAGAGCGTGATATCGAGGGCGCCGCGGGGAACGGTCACGTTCTCCCGCTCGGCGATCATCGATACGATTCGCGCCGCGAGTTGAACTCCGCGGCGCTGAATACCAACAATGAGCAGATCGTCCGTTCCGTTGTTCAGCTCGACGATTTCGTCGGCCATTCGACGGAGGGTTCGCTGGAGCGATCGCGCGTCGAGCATCGTCACGGGGGTGTCGGGCATCGGCACCCAATATGGCGAATCGCGCGCCGGAAATGAAGCGTTCGGGAACATCCGGCCTCGATTCGGGTTGCCCAGGGACACGTTCCCGGTTTGCTTAAAGTATGCGCCGATTCGTCCTCCCCGCTCTCTTCTCGCTCGCGGCGTGCGCCACCCTGGCCGCCGCGCAGACGCCCGCACTCGCCGACAGTACCGGCCCCGGCGCCGCCAACGGCTGGCCGTTCGCCGTTGGCGAGCGGATGACCTTCGAGGGCAAGTTCGGCTGGCTGCCCGTTGGGCGCGCCGAGGTCATGATCGACGCCCGGGACACGGTGCGCGGCCACGAGACCTACCGCGTCCGGTTTTCGGTGAACGGGGGGCCGTCGTGGTTCGGGGTGCACGACAATTACACGAGCTGGTTCGACGCCAAGACCCTGGTGTCCTATCGCTACTTCCAGGACATTCGCGAGGGGCGGTACAAGCGCACCAGCACGTACGACATCTATCCCGATCAGGGCATCTATACCAGGAACGGCACGGACACGAACGTCACCGTCCCCGCCCCGCTCGACGACGAATCGTTCCTGTACTTCATTCGCACCGTGCCGCTGTCGGTGGGGCTGCACTACGAGTGGAATCGGTATTTCATGGCCGACCGCAACCCGGTCATCGTCGACGTCGTGCGCAAGGAAGAGATCGAAGTGCCGGCGGGGAAGTTCACATGCTACGTGCTGCGCCCGACGATCAAGACCACGGGCATCTTCGCCGAAGGCGGGCACGCCGAGGTGTGGATCAGCGCCGACGACCGGCGGCTCATCGTGCAGATGAAGTCGGGGCTGAGCTTCGGCTCGCTGAATCTCTATCTCAAGAGCTACACGCTGGGCGGGGCCGACACGACGCGCGCCACCGGCCACTGACCGGCCGAGCCGCCCGCGCGAACGCCGAACGCCCGCCACGCGATGCGCGTGTGGCGGGCGTTCTGACGAGCGGACGGGGTGGGATTCGAACCCACGGTACGCTTTTGACGTACACACACTTTCCAGGCGTGCGCCTTAAACCACTCGGCCACCCGTCCAAGCGACGGCGCGCTGGCCGCATGCGACAACGGCAGCGCGCCGACTATGTAGAACCGCAGCGGACGGGGTGAGATTCGAACTCACGATACCGTTGCCGGTATGCCGGTTTTCGAGACCGGTGCCTTCAGCCACTCGGCCACCCGTCCGGGAGCCCCAAAAATTAGCCCGCAAGTCCTGCAGTGTCAACGCGATGCGGACGGCCCGCGGAATTCGGCTTCGACGTACAGGCGAACCCCCGTGCAGCGCCTGGGCGCGCCCGTGGCCACCAGCGTGGCCAGCCGCTTCGCCGTCTCCACGCGACGCCGCAGCGGCCGATCGTACCACCCGCCCGCGTGCCCGTCGCTGCTCACCAGATGCGCCGCCGCGCCCACGAGATTGAACGGCTCCGGGCGCACGACGGTCACCGCCCATCCGTGCCGGCCCAGAAATCGCCGGAGCCCCTCCGCGGTCCACCGCAGCGTGTGCTGCGGCGGATAGTCCCAGAATTCGCTCGCCCCGATGCGTTCAGCATTTGCATATAACCGCGCGAACCGCCGCGGCGCCGGACATCCGATGAGCAGGCGCGTCCCCGGCCGCGATACCGCCCCGAGCTGATCGAACATGCGATCGGGCGCTTCGAGATGCTCGATGATCTGGAACATCGCGACGACGTCGAACGGCGCATCGCGGCGCACCGCGTCCGCCAGCGCGTCGACCGACGCCCGGCGGACGTCGCGCCCGGCGGCGGCCGCCGCGGCCACGCTCTCGGGAGCGAAATCGAGGCCGATGGCCTCGTAGCCGAGGGGCGCGACTCGGCCGAGGAACGCGCCGTCGGCGCACCCGATCTCGAGCAGGCGCCCCGTTCCCCGCCCCAGGCGCTCGACCGCGGTGTCGTGATCGAACCCGAACCCGTGGTCCTGCACCGGATAGTGCTCCGCGCGCCAGGTGCGCGCCGGATCGGCGTGCTCCACACCGCAGGTGGCACAGCGGAACATGCGCACCGTGTCGGCCCCAACATCGGCGCGCACGTAGGCCAGCACCGTGGACGCGTCCGTGGCCCGCGCCGACGCGAATTGCGCCGTCCAGCCCCGCGCCACCCGTTCCACCGCCACGCGCTCGATCTCCGCCGCGCCGTCGGCGCCGCACGCGGGGCACCGGCGGCGCTCGCTCATGCCTCGGCCTCGCGCGGCTCCCGCCGCGCCGCGAAGAATCCCGTGAGCAGCGCGCCGCACCGCGCGGCCTCCACGCCGGCACGCACTTCGGCGCGATGGTTCAGCCGGGCGTGCCGCACCAGATCGCCCACCGATCCGACCATCCCCGCCTTCTCGTCCCACGCGCCGAACACCAGACGGTCGACCCGCGACAGCACCAGCGCGCCCGCGCACATCGCGCACGGCTCCAGCGTCACGTACAGCGTGCACCCGCTGAGCCGCCAGTCGCCGAGCACGCGCGACGCCTCGCGAATGGCCAGCAGCTCGGCGTGCGCCGTGGGATCGTGATCGCGCACCGTGCGATTGGACGCCCGCGACACCACGACGCCGTGCCGCACGATCACCGCGCCGACCGGCACGTCGCCCGCGTCGGCGGCGCGGCGGGCTTCGGTCAGCGCCTCCTCCATCCACGTCTCGTCGGAGAGGATCGGGCGCGCGGCGTCGATGGCGGTCACGCCGTGGCCGCCGCCGGCTCCGCGGCCGGCGCGCGCTCGAAGCGCAGCGCGCCGTCGTCGCCGCGCGTCACGAGCACGCGGTCGCCCTCGGCGAACTTGCCTTCGAGCACCTCGAGGGCCAGCGGGTTCTGCACCAGCCGCTGAATGGCCCGCTTGAGCGGCCGCGCGCCGAACGCCGGGTCGTAGCCCTCTTCGGCCAGCAGCTGCCGGGCCCCGTCGGTGATCTCCAGCGTGAGCTTCCGGTCGGCCAGGAGCTGCTCCAGCCGCGCGAGCTGCAGATCCACGATGCGCGCGATCTGCGCGCGGCCCAGCGGACGGAAGATCACGATATCGTCCACGCGATTCAGGAACTCGGGGCGGAAGTGCTGGCGGAGCGCCTGCGTCACCTGGCGCTCGGTCTCGTTCCAATCGCCGCCCGTGTGTTCCAGGATGTAGTGGCTGCCGATGTTCGACGTCATGATGATCACGGTGTTGCGGAAGTCCACCGTGCGCCCCTGCGAGTCGGTGAGGCGCCCGTCGTCGAGAATCTGCAGCAGGATATTGAACACATCGGGGTGCGCCTTCTCGATCTCGTCGAACAGCAGCACCGAGTAGGGACGGCGGCGCACCGCTTCGGTGAGCTGCCCGCCCTCCTCGTAGCCCACGTACCCGGGCGGCGCGCCGATGAGCCGGGCCACGGCGTGTTTCTCCATGTACTCCGACATGTCGATGCGCACCATCGCGTGCTCGTCGTCGAACAGGAACTCGGCGAGCGCGCGCGCGGTCTCGGTCTTTCCCACCCCCGTGGGGCCGAGGAAGATGAACGAGCCGATGGGCCGGTTGGGGTCCTGCAGCCCCGCGCGCGAGCGGCGCACCGCGTTGGCCACCGCCTCCACCGCCTCGTCCTGTCCCACCACGCGCTCCGCCAGCTCCTCGTCGAGCTTGGTCAGGCGTTCGCGCTCGCTCTCGAGCATGCGCGACACGGGAATCCCCGTCCACCGCGCCACGACCTCGGCGATGTCATCGGCGGTGACCTCCTCCTTGAGGAACTGCGGGCGGCCGCCGCGGCTGGCGAGCTTCGCCTCCGCGTCCTTCATCTGGCGCTCCAGCTCCGGAATGCGCCCGTACGTCAGCTCGGCCGCCTTCGCGAGATCCCCCGTGCGCGTGGCCTGCTCCGCCGCGACGCGCGTCTGATCGATCTCCTGCTTGATCTTCCCCACCGCGCCGAGCGTCTCCTTTTCCTGCTGCCACTGCGCCTTCATGCCCGAGCTCTTTTCCTTGAGCTCGGCGAGTTCACGCTCCAGCGCCTCGCGCCGTTCCACCGACGCGGCGTCCTTCTCCTTCTTGAGCGCGGTGCGCTCGATCTCGAGCTGCATGATGCGGCGTTCGACCTCGTCGATCTCCTGCGGCATCGAATCGATCTCGATGCGCAGCCGCGAGGCGGCCTCGTCCACGAGGTCGATGGCCTTGTCGGGGAGGAAGCGGTCGGTGATGTAGCGGTGCGAGAGCCGCGCCGCGTCCACGAGCGCCGCGTCCTGGATCCGCACCTTGTGGTGGAGCTCGTAGCGGTCCTTGAGCCCCCGCAGGATCGAGATGGTGTCCTCGACGGTCGGCTCGTCGACGAAGACCGGCTGGAAACGCCGGGCGAGGGCCGCATCCTTCTCCACGTGCTTCTTGGACTCGTCGAGCGTGGTCGCACCGACGCAATGGAGCTCGCCGCGCGCCAGCGCCGGCTTGAGCAGATTCGAGGCGTCCATGGCGCCGTCCGCCTTGCCGGCGCCGACCAGCGTGTGCAGCTCGTCGATGAAGACGATGATCTCGCCTTGCGCCGCGGTGATTTCGCTGAGAACCGCCTTCAGGCGCTCTTCGAATTCGCCACGGAATTTCGCGCCG
>JAGWRB010000146.1 GCA_028876725.1 Gemmatimonadota bacterium | reverse complement strand
TCGGCCGCCGAGCGCGGGTGAACATTAGCGGATCAGGAAGTCTCGGTTACGAGTTCATTAAAACCGGTGCGTGCCAATGGTCCGGCGGGCATATTGGCCGCACTGCAGCGCGGCGCCGTGCGGCGTTCGCGCGCGGCCAACCGAGGAGACGCGATGCCCCTGCTCCGTTCGCGCTGGGCGATTGCCGCCGTGGTCGTGCTGCTCGTCGGCGTGCCGGCGTCGTGGCTGTACGCTCGCAACGAGCGCCGCGGCGATCCCGCCCTGGTGTCCCGCGTCAACCACGGCGACTTCCGCGTGCTGGTGACCACGTCGGGCGAGCTGCGCGCGCGCAAATTCGTGCAGATCAGCGCGCCGGCGGGCGCGATGCAGGCCCAGGTCTACCAGATGAAGATCGCCACGCTGGTGCCCGAGGGCACGGTCGTGAAGGCGGGCGATGTGGTGGCCACGCTCGACCGCGCCACGCTGGCGCCGAAGCTGGCCGAAGTGACGCTGGCCGTGCAGAAGGCGCAGGCGCAGTACGACCAGGCCATGCTCGACTCGGCGCTCACGCTCTCCAAGGCGCGCGAGAACATCCGGTCGCTGGAATTGGCGCTGGAGCAGAAGAAGATCGTCAAGGAGCAGTCGATCTACGAAGCGCCGAGCATCCAGCGACAGGTGGAGATCGACTACGAGCAGGCCGACCGCGCCGTGACGCAGGCCAAGGCGGACTACAAGACGCAGGTGCTGCAGGCGAAGGCGAAGATGGCCGAAGTCGGCGCGGAACTCGACCGGCAGAAGAATCAGCTCGGCATGGTGCAGAGCGTGATGG
Organism: Gemmatimonadota bacterium; assembly: GCA_028876725.1. Taxonomy (GTDB): domain Bacteria; phylum Gemmatimonadota; class Gemmatimonadetes; order Gemmatimonadales; family Gemmatimonadaceae; genus JAGWRI01. The sequence goes on along the minus strand of JAGWRB010000146.1, from coordinate 12,066 downwards.
CCGGGTTCACGATTCGCGCGCCGTCGCCGGGCATGGTCATCTACGTGAAGGAGTGGGACGGGCGCAAGCGCACCGTGGGGTCGCAGGTGAGCCCCTTCGACGCGGCCGTCGCCACGCTGCCCGATCTCACGCAGATGGAGTCGGTGACGTACGTCAACGAGATCGACGTCCGGAAGGTGGCCGCCGGCCAGCCCGTGGCGATCTCGCTCGACGCCGATCCCGGCAAGAAGCTGCGCGGCACCGTGACCAGCGTGGCCAACGTGGGCGAGCAGCGGCCCAACTCCGACGCCAAGGTGTTCGAGGTGCACATCACGGTGAACACCCCCGACACCACGCTCCGCCCCGGCATGACCACGGGGAACGCGATCACGACGTACGAAACGCACAACGTCAATTACGTCCCCATCGAGGCGGTGAGCAGCGACAGCGGCGTGGCCGTGGTCTACCGCCAGGACGGATCGCGCGTGGTGAAACAGGAAGTCGAGACCGGCGCGATGAACGACGACGACGTGATCATTACCCGCGGACTCGACGCCGGCGATGCGGTGCTCATGGCCCCGCCGGCGAATCGCGACGCGCTGCCGCTGCGGCGCCTGCCGGGCAAACCGGCCCGCTCCCCCGGCACGGGCGGCGACACCGCGCTGCCCGTGCACCCCGGGTGACGCCGGTGTCCGCCTCCCGGCCCACGCTCGCGGCGCTGCGCGCGCAGCTCGTGGCCCACGTGGCGTTCAGCTTCCGCACCGCGTTCGAGGCGGTGGGGCACAACAAGCTGCGCGCGGGACTCACCTCGCTCGGCATCCTGTTCGGCGTGGCGTCGGTGATCGCCATGCTCGCCATCGGCCGGGGCGCGGAACTCGAGATCATCCAGCAGATGCGCCTGCTCGGCTCCAACAACGTGATCGTGACGCCGATCGTGGAGCAGAAGGAGGGGAAGGCCGCCGACCAGGCGCCCGGGGAGAAGCAAGTCCAGCGGTTCTCCCCTGGCCTCACGTATCTCGACGCCGCGGCGATCGCCCACGAGGTGCCGCACGTACAGGCGACGAGCGGCGAGATCGTGCTCAACACGACGCTCACGCGCAACGGCCTCCGCCGTTCGGGCAAGGTGGTGGGCGTGGATCCCGATTATTTTGATTTGCTGAACCTGCATCTCGCGGCCGGCACGAACTGGGCGCCCGTGCAGGTGACCGACGGCAGCCCGGTGGCGATCATCGGCTGGGGCGTGCGCTCCCGGTTCTTCACCACCGAGAATCCCATTGGCCGCCGCCTGAAGGTGGGCAATGTGTGGCTCACGGTGGCCGGCGTGCTCGCCGACCGCCCGGTGAGTCCCGAAACGTCGCAGCAGCTCGGCATTCGCGACGCCAACATGGACGTGTACGTGCCCACGCAGACGATGCTCGTGCGCTACCGCAACCGGGCCATGCTCACCGAGCGCGAGATCCAGGCGGCCTCGCGCACCGTCACGGTATCCGAAGCCGGCGATACGACCGACGCCGCGACGCGCGCCGAACGCGCGAACCGGAACCAGCTCGACGGGATCATCGTGCGCGTCGACGACAGCCAGTACATGCCCGCGGTGGCCGACGTGATACGCCGGATGCTCACCAGGCGCCACAACACCGTGGTGGACTTCGAGATCACCGTGCCCGAGCTGCTGCTGCGCCAGGAGCAGCGCACGCGGTCGATCTTCAACGTGGTCCTCGGGGCCATCGCGTCGATCTCGCTGCTCGTGGGCGGGATCGGGATCATGAACATCATGCTCGCTTCGGTGCTGGAGCGCATCCGCGAGATCGGCGTGCGCCGGGCCACCGGCGCGACGCAGAAGGACATTCTCTTTCAGTTCCTGAGCGAAGCGCTGCTGATCAGCGTGGCCGGCGGCATGGCGGGCATCGTGGCCGGCGCGGCCATCAGCGGCGGCATCCAGCACTTCGCCGGCATTCGCACCGCCATCAGCTCGCTGTCGGTGGTCCTGGCCTTCGGCGTGTCGTTCACCGTGGGCCTCGTGTTCGGGATCGTGCCCGCGTGGCGCGCCGCGCAGCAGGATCCCGTGGCCTGTCTTCGCTACGAATAGGGGCACGCATGCTTCGACTCCTTTCCCTCGGCGCCCTGGCCGCGGCGCTCACCGCCGCGCCGCGCACGGCCCGTGCGCAGGATTCGCTCACGCTGCAGCAGGCGATCGCACTGGCCGAGCGGCAGGGGCTGCAGGCCCAGGCCGCGCGGAGCGCGCTGGAGGCCGCCATGGCCCGCGACCGCGCCTACGGGGCGCGGTTGCTGCCGCAGATCTCGCTCGGCGGCACGGTGCCGAACTACAGCCGCGCAATCGTCCCCGTGGTACAGCCCGACGGCTCGCAGCTCTTCACGCCGCTGCAGCAGACCAGCTCGCAGCTCGGGCTCACCGTGTCGCAGAAGCTGCCGTTCACCGGCGGGAATCTCAGCGTCTCGTCAACGCTGCAGCGGTTCCAGATGTCAGGCGCCCAGCAGGTGCGCACGTGGTCGTCGGCGCCGATGACGGTGAGCCTCACCCAGCCCATTCTGCGCCCCAACACCATCAAGTGGGACTCGCGCGAGCAGGACATCCGTGCCGAGATCGCCCGCCGCCAGTATCTCGAAGCGCGCGAGCAGGTGGCGCAGCAGGCGGCCAACGCGTTCTTCGATCTCTACTCCGCGCGCTCGTCGCTCGACAACGCCACCCGCAACGCGGCGGTGAACGACACACTCTACACGCTGAACAAGGGCCGGTTTCAGGTGGGGAAGATCGGCGAGAACGACCTGCTGCAGAGCGAACTCGCCCTGCTCCGCGCGCGCACCGCGGTGGACGGGGCGAAGCTCGACTACGACCGCGCGCTGGCCGGGTTCCGGCTGGCGATCAACGTGCCCACCGGCGCCGATGTGCACATCGCCGTGACCCCGGACGTGCCCGCGGTGCCGCTGGATACGGCGCGCGCGGTGGCGGAAGCACTGCACAACAGCTCGATCGTCGCCACGCTCGATCTGCAGGATGTGCAGGCGCGCCGGGCGGTCACGCAGGCGCGGCTGTCCACCGGCATCGGGGCCACGCTCCAGGCGAGCTTCGGGTTCAACGCGAGCGGCTCGGGACCCAACGCCGCGTATCAGAACCTGCTGCAGGCGCAGCAGCTCTCGCTGGGCCTCCAGGTGCCGCTCGTGCAGTGGGGCGCGCACTCGGCCGACGTGCAGGCGGCGAAGGCCGACGCGCAACAGGCGGCGGCCACGGCGCAGGCCACGCGCGAGCAGACGGTGCAGAACGCCCGGTTCGCCGCGCTCCAGCTCGCGCAGGCGGCGCGCAATCTCACGGTGTCCGCCAAGGCCGACACCGTAGCCGCCAAGCGGTTCACCGTGGCCTACGAGCGATACGTGATCGGCAAGATCACAATCGACAACCTCTACATCGCCCAGAACGACAAGGACCAGGCGCTGCTGCAGTACGTGCAGGCGCTGCGCGGCTACTGGTCGGCGTACTACCAGCTCCGCCTGCTGACGCTGTACGACTTCGTGAACGGACGGCGGCTGGTGCCCTGACGGGGCGGCTACTTCGCCGCGGGCCACCCGCCGCCCAGCGCCTTGTAGAGCTGCACGGCCGCGGTGAGCTGCTGGAGCTGCGCCTGGCTGAGGGCGATCTGCGCCGAGAAGAGGCTGCGCTGGGCGTCGAGCAGGTCGAGGTAGCTGGCGAGCCCCGACTCGTACCGCAGCTGGGCGAGCGCGAGCGCGTCGCGCAGCGCCTGGACCTGGGTGGCCTGCGCGGCTTCCTGGTCGCGCGACGTGCGCACCGCCACCAACGCGTCGTTGGCGTCGCGCAGGGCGCTCAGCGCGGTCTGCTCGTACTGCAGACGCGCCTGCTCCACGCGCGCCCGCGCCGCCGCCGACTGGTCGGCCAGCCGGCCGGCGTCGAACAGCGGGAACGCGATGCCCGCCTGGAGTTGATATATACGAGTATTAGTATTAAACAGCCGTTCCGGCTTCGCGGACTGACTGCCGTACGACCCGGTGAGCATCACCGTGGGCAGGCGCGCGGCATCGGCCACCCCCAGCCGCGCCGTGGCCGCCGCGTACTGGCGCTCGGCCTGCTGGATGTCCGGCCGGCGGCTGAGCAGCGCCGCGGGCACGGAATCGGGCACCGCCAGCGCCTTCACCGCGCCGGCCAGCGTGCCCCCGCGCGGAATCGGCGCCGGCCCCTCGCCCAGCAGCACGTCCAGCGCATGCTCGGTCTGCGCGCGCTCGCGCTCCGTCTGCGCCAGCGTCACCGCCGGCGCGGCCACCTGCGCCTCGAACTGCTTCACGTCCAGTTCTGAGATGAGCCCCTGGCGGTACCGCTCGCGCGCGATGGCCAGCGTGGCCTGCCGCGACGCCAGCGTCTGCTCGGCGATCGCGTGCTCCTGGTCGAGCTCGAGGAGCTGCAGGTACGCGGTGGCCACGTCACTCACGAGCGAGAGCACCGTGCCCCGCTCCGCGGCCACCTGCGCCGCCGCGTCGGCGTTGGCCGCGTCGAGCCCGTGGCGGAGGCGGCCCCAGAAGTCCAGCTCCCAGCTCACGTCCCCCGTCACCCGCGAGGCGTGGTACGTGACCGGCGGGATGAAGCCCAGCGCCACCTGATTGCTGCTCATCGATCCGTTGGCCGTCACGGTGGGAAACAGCGGTGCGCGGGCTACGCCGGCGTCGGCCCGGTATTCGCGGATCCGCGCGATGGCGGTCTGCACGTCGCGGTTCTGCCGCAGGGCCGTGTTCACGAGGCCCACGAGCGTGGTGTCGCGCAGAATGTCGAGCCAGGCCACGCCGGCGAGCGAGTCCTGCACGAGCAGCCGCTGCGTGAGCGGCGCGGCGGCCGCCGCCACGCTGTCACGCGCGCGCGCGACGGCGAGCGAATCGAAGAACGCCCGCGTGGAGTCGGCCATGCGCGGCACGCCGAGCGCCGCGTGGGCGGGGACCGGCGCCGGCGCGCGATACGACGGGCCGACCATGCACCCGGCGAGCAGGGCGGCGAGCCCGGGGGTCAAGCGGCGCATCAGTGCCCTCCCTCGCCCGCGGCGGGCGATCCGCCCCGGCGCCCCTCCGCCAGGCGGCGGATGATCTCGAAGAACAACGGAATAAAGAAGATGCCGATCGCCGTGGCGATGAGCATGCCGGCGAACACGCCGGTGCCAATGGAGTGGCGGCTGGCCGCGCCGGCACCGCTGGCAACCGCCAATGGGAGCACGCCCAGGATGAACGCGAACGAGGTCATGAGAATCGGACGCAATCGCTCGCGCGCCGCTTCGCGCGCCGCATCGCGGATGGACATCCCCGCCTGGCGCAGCTCGGTGGCGAATTCCACGATCAGAATGGCGTTCTTCGCGGCGAGGCCCACCACGGCGATCACGCCGACCTGGAAATAGATGTCGTTGGGCTGACCGCGGAGCCAGATGCCGACGAGCGCGCCGAGCACGCCGAACGGCAGCCCGAGCATCACCGCGAACGGGACCGACCAGCTCTCGTACTGCGCGGCGAGCACCAGGAACACGATCACCAGCCCGATGGCGAACACGATCGCCGCGTCGCCCGACGCTTCGCGCTCCTGATACGACTGGCCGGAGTAGGCGATGCCCACGCCGGAGCCCGCAAACCGCGTGCGCACGAGCGAATCGATCTGGTCAAGCAGCTCACCCGAGCTGAATCCGGGCTTGGGCGCGCCCGTGAACAGCGCCGACGGGAAGCCGTTGAACCGCGGAATCACGGTGGGGCCGCTGCGGTATTCCGTGGACGTGAGCGACGACACGGGAATCATCGCGTCGTTGCGCCCGCGCACGTACAGCCGCCCGATGTCGCCGGGGCTCTGGCGGAACTGCGGCTCGGCCTCGGCCTGCACACGGAACGTCTTGCCGTACAGGTTGAAGTCGTTGATGTAGAGCGACGACAGGAAGGTCTGCAGCGTGCCGAACAGATCGCTGAGATTCACCCCGCGGGCCTTGGCGGCGGCGCGATTCACGTGCACGTAGAGCTGCGGCACCGTGGCCCGGAAGCTCGTGGTGACGTTCTGCGCCGAGGGGAGCTGGTTGACCGCCATCTGGAACGCCTGCACCTGCTGGGCGAACGATCGCACGTCCTGGCCGTTCCGGTTCTGGAGATTGAGTTCCACGCCCGCGCTGGTGCCCAGGCCGGGGATTTCGGGCAGGTTGAACCCGAACGCCACGGCGTCCTTGAGCGCGAACAGCCGGGCGTTGACCCGCGCCGCGATGGCGTCGGCCGACTCGCCCGGCCCGCGCTCGTCCCACGGCTTGAACTGCGCGAAGATCGTCGCGGCGTTGGTCTGCGACGAGAATCCGAGAATGCTAAAGCCCGCCAGCGCCACGAAGTGCGCCACGCCGGGATCCTGGCGCAACACGCCCTCCACCTGCTGCACCACGTCCACCGTGCGCTGCAGCGACGCGGCGTCGGGGAGCTGCACCGAGATGGCCATGTAGCCCTTGTCCTCGGTGGGGATGAACGCCGTGGGCACGTGGCGCCAGAGCAATCCGGTGAGGCCCACCAGGACGATGAACACCGCCAGCCAGGGGCGCGGGTGGTCGAGCACCGCGCCCACGGCGCCGGTGTACCGGCCCCGCTGCCGATCGAAGAACCGGTTGAACCAGCCGAAGAAGCCGGTGGTGTTCTCCTCGTTCGACTCCTTGAGCAGCAGCGAACAGAGCGCCGGCGTGAGGCTCAGCGCCACCACGCCCGACAGCACGACCGAGATCACGATCGTCACGGCGAACTGCCGGAAGAGCGCGCCGGTGACGCCGCCAATGAACGCCACGGGAATGAACACCGCGCACAGCGAGAGCACGATGGCCACGAGCGCGCTCGCCACCTGGCGGATGGCCTTGTCCGCGGCCAGGCGCGCGGGGAGCCCCTCGGTGGCCATGATGCGCTCCACGTTCTCGATCACCACGATCGCGTCGTCGACCACGATGCCGATGGCCAGCACGAGGCCGAACAGCGTGAGCACGTTGATCGACATGCCCAGCATCAGGAGCCCGCCGAAGGTGCCGATCACGCTCACCGGCACCGCCAGCATCGGGATCACGGTGGCGCGCCAGCTCTCGAGGAACAGGAACACGACCAGCGTGACGAGCACGAGCGCTTCGAGCAGGGTGATCGACACTTCGCGGATCGACGCCGTGACGAACGGCGTGGTGTCGAAGGGAATCGCGTAGTGCACGCCGGCCGGGAAGCTCTTCGCCAGCTCGTCCATGCGGCGGGCCACGGCGTCCTTCACGGCGAGGGCGTTCGCGCCGGGACGCGAATACAGCAGCAGCACCGCCGTGGGCCGGCCGTCGAGGCGGCCCTGCAGGTCGTAGCTCTGCGCGCCGAGCACGGCCTGCCCGATGTCGCGCAGGCGCACCAGCGCGCCGTTCGGCTCGGCACGAATGATGATGTCGTCGAACTGCTGCGTGGTCTGCAGGCGCCCCTGCGCGATCACGGGAATGGTCAGCTCCGTGCCGGCGGGCGCGGGCTCGCGTCCAATGCGGCCCGCCGGATTCGTCGCGTTCTGCTCGCGCACGGCGGCGGCCACGTCGCTCACGGTGATCCCCAGCTTGGCCATCTTCTGGGGATCGAGCTGCAGCCGCATCGAGTAGTTGAGGCCGGCGAACGCGGTCGCGTCCCCCACGCCCGGCACGCGCTTCAACTCGTCGATGACGTACAGGTTCATGTAGTTCGTCAGGTACGACGCGTCGTACCGCGGATCGTCGGAGGTGAGCGCGACGAGCGCGAGAATGTCAGTGTTCGCCTTGACGATCGAGATGCCGTTGGTGACCACGGCCTGCGGGAGCTGCGGCTCCGCCTGCTTGACCGCGTTCTGCACGTCGACGGCCGCCAGGTCCTGGTCGCGCGACACGTCGAACGTGATGGTCAGCGTCATCGTGCCGTCGCTGGAGTTCGACGACGAGTAGTAGAGCAGCCCCTGCAGCCCGGCGAGCTGTTCCTCGATCGGCGCGGCGACGGCCTGCTCCACGTCTTCCGCCGAAGCGCCCGGATACACCGCGGTGACGCGAATGGCGGGGGGCGTGATCTCCGGATACCGCGACACGGGCAGGCGGAAGATGGCCACCAGCCCCACCAGCGTAATGACGATGGAGAGCACCGACGCCAGTACGGGGCGCCGGATGAAGAAATAGCGAACCTCGTCGGGCCGCTGGACGGGGGCGCCGCTCATGGCTGCCGGGCGCCGCCGGCGCTCGCCGCCATTGGCGCGGCGCCCGCGCTGTCGGTGGCGGGCACGGGCTTCACCACCATCCCCGGCCCCACCTTCTGCACGCCGTCGACGATCACGCGGTCACCGGCCACGAGCCCGCTGTCGATGACCCACGCGCTCCCGGTCCAGACGCCGGGCTGCACGTCGCGCATCGACACGGAGTCGCCGGCGCCCACCACGTACACGAACTGGCGCCCGAGCCCCTGCTGCACCGCGCGCTGCGGCACGGTGAGCGCGTGCGCGTTCTCGAAGCCGTCGAGCCGCACCTGCACGAACGCGCCGGGCACGAGCGCGCCGTTCGCGTTCGCGAACCGCGCGCGGAATTCCTGCGTGCCGGTCGCCGAATCGAGCATCGGCGAGACGAAATCGAGCCGTCCCGTGACCGGGAAGACCGAACCGTCGGGGCGCACCACGCGTACGGCGAGCTTGCTGCCCGGCGTGATCAACGCCCGGTCGCCGGCCCGGCTCTGCCAGGCCGCCACCTGCTCCGACGAGGGCCGGAAGGTCACGTACACGGGATCCAGTTGGTCGATGGTCGTGAGCAGATCGCCGGGGCCGGTGACGCGTCCGCCCACCTGCAGGCGCGTGCGCCCCACCCGCCCGTCGATTTCGGCGCGGATCTGCGTGTCGCTCAGGTCCTTCCGCGCCTGATCGAGCGCGGCCTTCGCCGACTCGACGGCGGTTTGCGCGTTGTCCACGTCCTGCTGAGCCACGGCGTGACGCGGGAGCAGCGCCTGGAGGCGGGTGAGGGTGCGCGCGGCGTTGTCATACGTGGCCAGCGCGCCGGCGTACGCCGCGGCGTAGCGCACGCTGTCGAGTTGGTACAGCAGTTGGCCGCGCCGCACGAGCGAGCCTTCGGTGAACGGGCGGGCGTCGATCACGCCCTCGACGCGGGACCGCACCTCGACGCTGCGATACGCTTCCACCTGCCCCGGAAACGCGTAGGGCACACCCACCGGATGCGGCGTGACGGTCACCACGCCGACTTCGGCGGGCGGCATCTTGAAGCCGCCCGGAGGGGCCGCCTTGCCGCCGCACGCCGAGACGCCGAGCGCCGCGATCGCTGCCATCGTCCAACGCGCCGGCGTCAGGCGCCGACTGCCGCTCCCCTGCATCACCGTCCCTCCGGACGAAACAGATGATGCAACCTAGAAGGGCGCACTGGGCGGCGTCTACTCTCGGGGAGATCGTGGAGCGCGCCCGTACCAAAACTGAACGCGGCCCGCGCCCGAAGGCGCGAGCCGCGTCGAAACGCAATCCGCGAGCGCGGTCGTTCAGTTCCCGCCGCGTCCCCGGCCGCGGCCGCCTCGTCCCGCGCCATTACCGACACGCGCGCCGGCGCTGAGGTCGTTCCAGTTCATGATGGCGTTGAATCCCAGGATGAACGTGCCCTGCGTCTGCCACCGCCAGAAGGGACGGATGGCGAACATCACCACGTGCCCCTGGCCGATCTGATCGTCCACGAGCTGCGCGCGCCCTTCGAGCGCACTGCCGCCGGCCAGCACGCCCGAGAGCAGCATCTGCGTCGTGTCGCTGGGGAAGCGCATGACGACGCGCGGGCGCGGCTGGTTTGACGCGGCGCCCGGACCGCCGAATCCACGCCCGAATCCGCGTCCCGCGGGACGGCTGGCCTCCTCGGCCTGCGTCTTGGGATCGAGTTCACTGGGGAGCGGGGGCGCGCCGCCCGGCTGGAACGCCGAGATGTCCTTGATGGGCGTCGCCATGGGCTGCGTGTTCTGGCTGTACCCCGCGCCGCCTCGCCCGAATCCGAACGCGAATCCGCCGGTGGCGGCCGCGGCGTTGAGCACCGGTCCCTGACTGAAGTACACCGGCATCTGCGCATCAGCCAGGCCGTATACGAGCGGGCTGTTCATATCGGCGATCACGCCGCGCATGACCGAGCCGCGGGCGAACAACTGGCTCGGCTGCTCCACGCTGACACCCGGGGTGAGGTTGTAGTCGGGGAAGAGGATGGAGGTGTTGCCCTCGGTGATGAGCGTGCCGCCCTGTTCCACGAACCGGTAGAGGTTCATGAGACCGGCCACGCCCATACCGCCGCGGATGTCGTCGCTGGAGTCGGGGGTGCCGAGGCTCGGGTACTTGGCGCTCCGGCGGTACGGAAGCGGCGTCGTGCCCGTCATGGGGACGCCGGCGACGATCGACGGCGCGGTGCCGCTCACGTGCGGGTAGATGACGACGTCGTAGTGGGCGCGGAGGTCGGGCATGCCGGCGATCTCCTTGTCGCCGAGATATGTATATGGAATTCCATATGTATCGAGCGCGGCGCGCACCCACCCCTCGTCCTGCGTGCGCGACCAACTGTGCAGGTAGAGAATGCGGGGGATATCCAGGTCGTGGGTGGGCACGGCCGGCGCCGACTCCATAGCGTAGCCCGAGAGGCCGAGCTCCCGGAGGAGCGGCTCGACGCGCGCGCGGTCGGCGCGGTCGATGATGATCGCGCCGGCGCGGAAGTGGTGGCCGTCGGCGTCGAAATCCTGCTCGGCCGCCCGCATGGCCACGTCCTTCAGCCGGTAGCGGAAGGTGACGATGGCGTTGTCGCCCGTGTGCTCGACGACCAGGGTGCTGCCGGTGCCGGCGATGGCGCCCTGGGCGCGCACGTGCCCCTTCACCGGCGTCATCGGCTCCGAGAGGAGCTGGCGATCGGTGCACGGCGCGACGATGATGTCGCGCATGTACTGGTACGTCCACCCCGTGTCGTCGTACGGCGACGGGTTCCCCACGGCGTAGTTCTGGACCGCGAAGTAGATGTCGGCCACCGTGCGGAAGGGCTGGTCGCCGCGCACGATGTAATCGCCGGGCTTGACGTCGATGTTCCCGACGCGGAACGCGCTCGTGGCGCGGTGGAACTCGAGCCCCTGGTCGATGAGCTCGTTCACCGCGTCGGCCGCATCGGCCTTGCGGCGCTGGCCGGCGGGGATGACCCACCCATACACCGGGCCGGTCTTCCCCTTGTTCACGGCGTTCACGTTCTTCACCCAGTAGTCGTCGAGCCAGAGCTGGCGGTCTTTCGCGACGCGGTTGAGCGCGAACAGGATGGCCGACTCCTGGATGTTGGTGTTGGCGCGGGGGCCCCACAGGATGTCCCTGGGCGCCGGATTGGGCCGGAACCACTCGCGGCTCTGGTTGAAGTGGTAGCGGTTGGTATCGGGACCGTAGCTCTGCACCTCGTAGAACCGGCCCGTGGCGTTGTGCGCGTGGACCACGAAGAACATGTAGTTCGGCACCCACCCATCATAGAATCCATATGTCCAGACGCCGGGCACGCCCCGCTTGGTCATCTGGAGCACGTCGTTCTCGGCCAGCGACCACCATTCGTCGATGGTGATGGGGTCGAGCTGCTCGTTGTACGGACCGGTGCCCGTGGACGCGTAGAGCAGCGTCTGCGCCTCGTGCAGGTCGTGCAGGATGGTCGGGTGCCACTCCAGCCCCCACCGCTCGATGTTCTTCGTGAGGTCCAGGAACTGGCCCATGCCGTCGCGGTTGTTGTCATGCTGGACGTATTTGCCCCAGTACATGAGCGGCAGCCGCGCCTCGCCCTCCGGGCGTTCCTTGTTGAAGTAGTACGTGTCCACGTCCTTGTCCCGGCCGTCCATTTCCACCACCGGGGTGATCATCGTGATCACGTTGTTCCGGATCTCCTGGATGAACGGCGTCTCCTCCACCACCAGGCGGTACGCCAGCTCCATGAGCATCTCGGGGCCGCCGCGCTCGGGCGAGTGCATCCCGCTGGTGATCCAGTACACGGGCTTGGCCACCTGTTCGAGTTCCTTCGCCTTCTCCGCGCTCGTGACGCGCGGGTCGGTGAGCTCGGCGAGGTACCCCTT
>JAGWRB010000145.1 GCA_028876725.1 Gemmatimonadota bacterium | reverse complement strand
GACCTTCTGGTATACGTGCCGCCGCATCGCGCGCCGGCGGTGGCACGAGATGCCGGGCTGACCAACGCAAGTGGGTGGATTCCCGTGGACCGCCACGTGTTCGAAACGGAGCACCGCGGTGTGTATGCCATTGGCGATGTCACGGTCGTGCCCCTCGCGATGGGGAAGCCGCTGCCGAAGGCCGGCGTGTTCGCGCAGGAACGAGCGGAGGTCGTCGCGGCGAATCTCATCGGCGAGTGGACGGGGCGCGGCGCACGGCGGGAATTCGGCGGCTACGGAAAACGGTTCCTCAAGACCGGAGACGGGAAAGCCGACATCGGTGCAGGGGACCTCCATGCCGAGCCCACGCCGCAGGTGGCCCTGCGCCAACGCGGTGGTGACACTGGGCCAAGGTGCTGTTCGAACGGCGATGATTCCGGAAGTGGTTCTGACGCGCCAACGTGGCCGTGCGGCTCATGCGCAGCAGTCGTCAAGGCCCCCGTCACCGCGCAGCCCCTCCAGGCCCTCCTTCGCAATGATCGGCACCATCAACAGCGCGGCGACGGGGTCGGCCCACCACCAGCCCACCGCCGCATTGAGGAGCAGACCGGCGAGCGCAATTGCCGACAGGTAGGCGCAGATCGAGGTCTGGGCGGCCTCGCCCACCAGCGCCCGGCTGGTCAGGGCGTGCGCGACGCGGCGCTTGGCTCGCGCGAGCACCGGCATCACTACGACCGATAGGGCGAGGACAACGATGCCGAACACGCTTTGGGCTGGCGCCTCGCGCCCCCAGAGCGAGCGAATGCCGTCGTACGTGATGTAGATCGCTAAGAAGACGAAGCACGATCCGACGATGCGCCGCGTGACCCGTTCGACGCGCTCCCGGTGCTGGGAGTGGTCTACGCGCAGGCGCCACTGCGCCGCCAGGCTGGCCGAGACCTCGATCACGCTGTCGAAACCAAACCCGACGAGCGCCACACTGCCGGCCATGAGCCCGGCGACAAGGGATGCCGCCGCCTCGAGCACGTTGTACCCGATCGTGATGTAGTTGAGGTGCATCCCACGGCGAACGAGGGCCGCGCGCGGCTCGGTACCGGTCGCTTGAGTCGGGGCAGAGGTCATGAGTCGCAATCTATCGCGCCCAGTCCGCGCGTGCGCGAGCACCCCACGACGCCTGATTCGAAGGTCCGGGGAAGGCGCGTCTGGGGCCGGTCGTCGCCACCGGCGGGCACGGCCACCGGAGGCTTCGGCACCTGGGCCTGGGCGACGGGATTAGGGTGTCGCCAACCCGGCCTCAGGGGCACTACTATCGTACACGATATGCGCCTCCTCCTGATCGAAGACGAAGAGAAGACGGCCGCCGCGCTGCACCAGGGCTTCACCGAGGCGGGATTCCAGGTCACGACTGCGCGCCGAGGGGACGAGGGGCTCGTCCTTGCCCGGAGCGGCACGCACGACGTCGTGGTGCTCGACATCATGCTGCCGCGCCTCGACGGGTGGGGGGTGCTTTCGGCCCTGCGCACGCACGGCAAGCGGGTGCCGGTGGTGTGCCTCACGGCGCGTGACGCTGTCGAGGACCGGGTGCGTGGATTGGAGCTCGGTGCCGACGACTATGTGGTCAAGCCGTTCGCGTTCGCGGAGCTGCTTGCACGGGTACGCCGGCTGCTCCGCGGCACGCCGTCCCCCGACCACACCGTAATCCGCGTGGCCGACTTGGAGGTGGACTTCATGCGTCAACGGGCCGTGCGCGACGGTCGCGTACTCGAGCTGACGGCGCGGGAGTTCGCGCTCCTGGCGCTTCTGGTCCGACGCTGCGGCGAGCCGCTCGATCGGCGTCAGATCGCGGCGGAGATCTACGGGATGCCGCTGGATGGCGACAGCAATGCGATCGATGTCGCGGTACGGCGCCTCCGGGCCAAAATCGATGAACCGTTTGCCGTGCGTCTCGTACACACGATTCGCGGCGTGGGATACGTGCTAGAGGTGCGTGCATGACCACCACAGCACGGGCTCGTCGACCATGGAGCATGACGCGGCGGCTCACTACGCTCTACGCGGTGACGGCGTTCGGTCTGCTCACGCTGGCGGCGGCGACCGTTTATCTCGGGCTGGTCCACACGCTGCACACCGAGGACGCGCGGTTCGTGCTGTCCAAGGGGCGCGAGCTCGAGACGATCGCGCAGCAGTTTCCGGGGCGCCTCGATATGCTCCACGACGAGATCACGTTCGAATCGGCCGCGCCGTCCCTGCAGAGCTATGCGGCGCGGATCCTGGGGCGCGCCGGCGCCACGGAAGCCGAGACTCGAGACATGAACGCGGCGCTCCCGCCGGGCGTCTTCCCGTCGCCGGGCCAGCCGCCCGTCGAGCGGCAAGCGGGAAACGGTCGTACATACCTACTCTTCACTCAGGCCCTCCCCCCCGGGCCCGCGGCGACGGCGCAAATCGCGGTGGACGTCACCCGCGACGACGACGTCCTGGATGTGCAGCTCGCGCTGCTCGCCGGGGTGGTGCTCGCAGGCACCGCCCTCGCCGGTGGGGCGGGGTATGGGATCGCACGCCGCGGGCTCGCGCCGATCGGCCGGATCTCCGGGATGGCCACGAGTGTCTCGGCGGAACATCTCGACCGACGGCTGGGTGTGAATCCCTGGCCCTCGGAACTGGCGCAACTTGCCATGGCATTCGACCGGATGCTCGACCGACTTGAGGAATCATTCGGACGCCTGAGCCGGTTTTCGGCCGACCTGGCCCACGAGCTCCGGACGCCCCTCACGAATCTGCGCAGTACCGCCGAGGTCGCCCTGCGCGGGACGCGCACCCCAACGGAGTATCAGGACTCGCTCGAGTCCGCGCTCGAAGAGTACGAGCGACTCACCGACATGGTGGACCGCCTCCTGTTCCTTGCGCGCGCAGACGCGGGCGCCGCCGCCTTGCATCGGCAGCCGACCGATCTCGCCACCGAAATCGCGGCCACCTGCGAGTTCTGCGCGCCTCTGGCCGACGAGGCCGGTGTGACGCTGGACGCCGACGGCACCGTGAGCGCCTGGGTCGACCGGGCGCTGTTCCGCCGGGCGATGACCAATGTCGTGACGAATGCCATTGCTCACACGCCGCATGGCGGAGGCATCGTCATCTCCGCCGGCGTCGAATGCGGCCGAGCGGTCATTCGGGTGCGTGACACGGGCACGGGGATCCCCGCCGATGCGCTGCCGCACGTGTTCGAGCGATTCTACCGTGTGGACGACGCCGTCAACGATCGCCGCCCGGGGGCGGGACTGGGGCTCGCGCTCGTGCGCTCCGTCATGCAACTGCACGGCGGCTCGGCCGAGATCGCGAGCGCTCAGGGAGCCGGGACCACGGTCACCCTGACCCTTCCGGCCGACGAGGCCTCGAACATTACACTGCCGTAACCTTTCCGCGGGTATCCTCCGACGGTCGTGGACCGCAGTCGACCGTGATCCGTGAGGGATCGAGAGGAGCGATGACCGCTGGACGTCGAATCTGGGGGGGACTGGCGTGGACGGCCGCAGCCGTGGCCGGGTGCGCGCACTATGTGCCACGCCCGCTGGAGCCGCAACGCCAAGCCGCAGCCCTCGAAGCGCGGCGCTTGAGCGATCCCGGCCTGGCACGGTTTCTCCGGTCCGCCGACTCGACTCTCGTCGGTCCACCCGCGGCCTGGTCCCTCAACACCCTCACCCTCGCCGGCCTCTACTTCAACCCATCGCTCGGCCTGGCCCGCGCAAGCCTCCAGGTTGCCCGGGCCGCCGTGATTACCGCCGGTGGACGGCCGAATCCCGGCTTGAGCAGCGATATTGCGGCGCTCACGCACGGCAGTACAACCTCGCCCTCGATCCTGAATCTCATCGTCGGGATTCCGTTCGTGACGGCCGGCAAGCGGGGAATCGAGGTGCGCCAGGCCCAGGCGGCGGTGGCCGCCCGGCAACTCGACGTTGAGACCGCAGCTTGGGGGGTCCGGACGCAGGTCCGTGATGCCGCTCTGGAATGCTGGAGCGCGAGCCGGGCGGTCGCGTCGTCCGAGCGGGCCGCGGAGGGTGAGGAAGCCCTGGTGGGCTTGTTGCGCCAGCGCCAGGCGGCCGGCGAGGTTTCGGGCCTCGAGGTCGGCCGCCAGGACGTGGCGCTTGAACGGGCCCGTGCAGCGGCACGCGCGGACCAGGCGCGGCTCGTCGGGGCCCGCGTGCGACTCGCGGCGGCGATCGGGATTCCCGTCGAAGCCCTGGACGGCATCCGATTGGACTTTTCGGCCTTCACGGTCCCGCTCCCGGAGCCGCCCTCGCACGAGGCGATGCGCGCCGCCGCACTGCTCGGGCGGAGCGATATTCGCGCGGCGCTAGCCACTTATGCCGCGGCGCAGGCCGCCTTGCAGCTCGAGGTCGCCCGACAGTACCCGGACATCAGCCTCGGCACGGGGCTGCACTGGGAGCAGGAGTTACAGGGACTGGTCGCCACTCCGGCGGCGGCCATCCCGCTGCTCAATCGCAATCAGGGCCCGATTGCCGAAGCCGAGGCACGACGGACGGTCGTGGCCGCGCAGTTCGCCGCAGTGCAGGGCACCGCGTTGGGTGGGGTGGACCAGGCGCTCGATACCTATGCCGCCGCGCGCCACGCCTCGCAGGCCGCCGATTCGGCGGCCCTCGCCGCGCGGGCGCTGGCGACACGTGCCGCCGCGCTGTTCCGCGCCGGGGAATTCGACCGGGTTGATTTGGAGACTGCGCGAGTAGCCGCGGCCCTGGCGGAACACGAGGCGGGCACGGCGCGGACGACCGCGCTGGACGCGCTGGGCTCCCTGGAGAGCGCCACCCAGGTGCCCCAAATGGGACGGAGCTGGCGCATGCCACAACTCGCCGAGAGTCCCCTGCCGGGAGGTCGGAACCTATGAAGGACCGATCACTAAACCAGGGCCGGCGGCGCGCAGTCATGCTCGCGGTGTCGGGGGCCGTGGCGATCGTTCTCGCCGGGTGTGGGTCGCATGACGCGAACCACGCGATGTCAGCCGCCAATCCGCCGTCGCAGGTGACCACGGACAGCGGCGTGGCCACCGTGATCCTCGACTCGGCGGCATTCGCGCACGGGGGCATTGTGACGACGGCGCTCCCCGCGATCCGCTACCGCGCAGCCGTCACCGGATACGGCACCGTGCTCGACGTGGAGTCCCTGGCCGCTGCCCGAACCGCGATGGCGGCTGCTCAGGCTGCCGCCGCACGGACGGCGGTGGCGGCCCAGGCAGCCGATGCCGAACTGGCGCGGGTCCGGGCGCTGCACGCCGATAGCCAGAATGTCTCCACCAAGGTGCTGCAGGCCGCCGAAGCCTCCGCAGGCGGCGCCCACGCCGACGCCGATGCCGCGCGGGCGGCGGAGCGGGCCGCGGTCGCGACCGAACAGGAACGATGGGGTCCGGTGGTGGGCGGGTGGATCGCGCGTGGCGACCGCGCCCTCGACGCCTTGCTCGAGCGACAGCGCGTGCTGGTGCTGGTGGCGGTGCCGGTCGGCACTCCGCTTGTTGCGGCGCCACGAAGCGCCACGATTCGCGCAAGCGGCCGTCCGATCCAGGTCGCGCTGATCTCGGCCGCGGCGCAGACCGATGCACGTACGCAGGGGCAGACGTTCTTCTATTCGGCGCCCGCCGCTCCAGAGTTGCGTGCGGGCACCAACGTCACGGCGGCATTGGCCACGGGACCCACGGGGGCGGCCACCGATGTTCCCCGTTCCGCGGTGGTGTGGGCAGAGGGAGGGGCGTGGATCTACGTCAAGACCGGGCCCACCTCATTCACGCGGCAACCCATCCCGACCGACGCGCCGACGGCCGACGGGTACGCGGTGATGGGGTTGAGCGCCGGCACCGCCGTGGTGACACGGGGCGCGCAGTTCCTGCTGTCGGAGGAGTACCGCGCGCACGCGCCGGCGTCGGCGGCCAGCGGCGACGCCGATGGGTGATCCATTGCCACCCCGTGGCGCTCACGCCACGTCTGAGCAACAGGCGCAGAGCGGGACGCGCGGTGGCATCCTCCGCACGGTGGTCGGCACGTCGCTCCGGCACCGGTGGGTTGTCATCACCCTCGGCGCCCTACTGGTTGGCTACGGGGCCTTCACCCTCGCGCACGCCAAGTACGACGTCTTCCCCGAGTTCGCCCCACCGCAGGTGGCGGTGCAGACCGAAGCGCCAGGGCTCGCGCCCGAGCAGGTCGAGCTCCTGGTCACGCAGCCGATCGAAACCGCGCTCGAAGGGATGCCGGGCATCCAGTCGCTGCGCTCGTCATCGATCTTCGGCTTGTCGGTGGCCACGGTGGTCTTCGACCCCAACACCGACATCTACCGCGATCGGCAACTGGTGGCCGAGCGGTTGGCCACCGTCCTGGGGGCGCTCCCTGCGGGGGTGGACGCGCCGGTCATCACCCCACTCACGTCGTCCACCGCGACGGTGCTGCTCGTGGGGCTGACGTCGGACCGCCTGTCGCCCATGGACCTCCGGACCGAGGCCGACTGGACCGTGAAGCGCCGACTGCTCGCGGTGCCCGGGTGGCCAACGTGCAGGTGTTCGGGGGCGAGGTGAAGCAGTTCCAGGTGCAGCTCCAGCCAAACCGACTCGTCCAATTCGGCCTGAGCACCGAGGACGTGCTGGCGGCCGCGCGTCGGGCGACGAGCGTGCAGGGCGCCGGGTTCATCGACACGGGGAACCAGCAGCTCACGCTCCGCGCAGAGTCGCCGCCGCCCTCGGTGGCAGACCTGGCGCGATCCGTCGTGGTTCGCGTGGCGGAGCAGCCCGTGCGCCTGGGCGATGTGGCGACGATCGCCGAGGCCCCGGCGCCACGCATCAGTGCGGCTGCGGTCATGGGAAAACCGGGCATCCAACTGGTCGTTGAAGCCCAGTACGGCACCAACACGCTGGACGTCACGCACGCCGTCGAAGCGGCCCTGGGCGAGCTGCAGCCGACGCTGCGCGCCGAGGGGATCACGCTCTATCCGGCGCTCTTCCGGCCGGCCGACTTCGTCGAGCGCGCCACGCAGAACATCCGCGCCTCGCTGCTGATCGGCGGCGTGCTGGTGCTGTTCGTGCTCGGGCTGTTCCTCGCCAACGTCCGCACCGCCGCCATTTCCTATGCGGCCATTCCGCTGTCCCTGCTGACCTCCGTGGCCGTGATGGCACACTTCGGCTACACGCTCAATACGATGACGCTGGGCGGGCTGGCCGTGGCGATCGGCGTGGTCGTGGATGACGCCGTGATCGATGTGGAGAATATCGTGCGACGGCTGCGGCTCAGTCAGAATGCGGGCACCCCCGCGCCGGCCTGGCAGGTGGTGCTGGAGGCGGCCCTGGAGGTGCGGAGTCCGGTGGTATACGCGACGTTCGCCGTGCTTCTGGTCTTCGGGCCCGTGCTGGCCATGTCCGGACTCGCCGGGCGCCTCTTCTCGCCGCTGGGGGTGGCCTTCGTGCTCGCCGTGCTGGCGTCGCTGGTCGTCGCGGTGACCATCACGCCCGCGCTCTCGCTCATGCTGCTGGCCACGCATCCGCCGGCGGAGTCGGAGCCGCGGTTCACGCGGTGGATCAAGGATCGCTATCGGCGCCTGGTAACGGCGGCCGAGGGGCATCCCCGGTCGCTGCTCAGCATGGTCGCCGCACTGGCCATCGTCGCCGGGGCGCTGACCCCGCAGCTCGGCGGCGCTTTCATTCCGGAACTCAAGGAGGGGCATTACATCGTCCACATGACGGCTGCCCCTGGGACGTCGCTGGACCAGTCCATCGCGCTCGGGGACAGTGTCACGGCGGCGCTGCTCCGCTTGCCGTACGTCAAGTCCGTGGTGCAGCAGGCGGGGCGAGCGGAACTCGGCGAGGACATCGTCGGACCGAATTCCTCCGAGCTGAGCGTGGGGCTCAAGCCGCTGTCCGGGAGCGACGCCAAGAAGGCCGACGCCGCCATTCAGCATGTCATCGGGTCGTTCGCCGGCGCGATGTTCAGCATGAACACCTTTCTCGTGGAGCGGATCGAGGAGACGATCTCGGGATTCCGCGCGCCGGTGGCCGTGAGCGTGTACGGCAGCGACCTCACCGCACTCGATCGGGCCGCGTCGCAGATCGCCTCGGTGCTCGCCACGGTGCCCGGGGCACAGGCCGTGCAGCTCCAGTCGCCACCGGGCATGCCGCAACTCGCCATCCATCTGCGCCCCGCCGCGCTCGCCCGGTGGGGATTGACGACCGCCGACGTGATGGACGCCGTGCACATGGCGTATGCGGGGCAGGTCGCGGGCCAGGTTTACGAGGGGAACCGCGTCTTCGACGTGGCGGTCATCCTGCCGCCGGCCGCGCGCCGCAGTGTGGCGATGCTACGGGCAATGCCCGTGCGGAACGCGGACGGGACGTACGTTCCGCTGGGACAACTCGCGGACCTCTATGAGACAGATGGCCGTGAAGTGGTACAACACGACGGCGGACGGCGGGTCGAGACCGTGACCGCAAATGTCGCCAGCGCCGATGTGGCCGGTTTCGTGCGGGCGGCGCAGGCGAAGCTGGCGCGTGAGGTCAAGCTGCCACCCGGGGGCTACCTCGAATTCTCGGGCACCGCGGAGGAGCAGGCCGCGTCGCAGCACGAGCTGCTCGTGGACTCGGCGATGGCGGCGGTGGGGATCGTGATCCTGTTGTCGCTCGTGACCGGCAACTGGCGCAATCTGCTGCTGGTGCTGGCCAATGTGCCCTTCGCGCTGGTGGGCGGCGTGTTCGGGGCGTTCCTGACGGGCGGCACACTCTCGATCGGGACGCTGGTGGGGTTCGTCACTCTGTTCGGCATCACGGTACGGAACTCGATCCTGCTGATCTCGCATTACGAGCACCTCGTGCACATCGAGGGTCGGGCGTGGAGCGTCGAGACGGCGATCGCCGGTGCGATGGACCGATTCACGCCCATCGTGATGACCACGCTCGTGACCGGCTTGGGCCTGCTGCCTCTGGCGGCGGGGATGAGTGCGCCGGGTCGGGAGATCGAGGGGCCGATGGCGGTGGTGATCCTCGGCGGGCTTGTCACGTCGATGGTGCTGAACTTGCTGGTGCTTCCGTCGTGGGCGCTGCGGTTCGGGAGGTTCGAGGCTGGAAGCGGTTACAGGACGTAAAACGCGGGATGACCAGCGTTTATCACAGGTAGGTGTTGCCCTCCAACGCGGGACCCAGGTGGGCTCTCAAGCTGTCGCTTCGCAGTTCGCGTTTGCTCCGAACGTGCTCCCAGCGGTCGGCGGTCGCGCCGCAACGCGACTGTTCACCGGCCGCGCCAGTAGAGCGCGCCTGCCACGGCGGCGAATCCCAAGCAGTACACGCCAAACCAGGACCAGCGCCCCTCTTCCAGCCAGCGCGATAACCACCGAAGGGCAAGCAGCCCGGCCAGGAACGAAAAGACCATCCCGACCAGTCCAGGTTCGAGCCACCTCGCCCAATTCGCCGCGCCGGTCGAATGAGCGGATCGTAACACCCGTCGCAGCTCCCAGAGGATGGCGAAGGGCGTGATGGCCACCACCATCGCGAAGCTGAACGACTCGACTTCTGTACGCCGTCCGTCGGTCAGAAGCCCGCCAGAGATGGTGGCGCCCGATCTGGAAAAGCCGCGGAACGGGATGGCCAGCCCCTGGAGCATCCCCATGACGACTGCATCGATCCAGCGGAGCGGGGTTCCGTCCGCGGCCTCGCCGCCCGGCGCCTGCGCCACCGCGCGGCGACCGGCGTACATGATCAGCACTCCCGCGGCGGCCAGCGCCGGCGCAATCCAGTTCAGTTTGTTGAACAACACCTCGATGTCCCCACCGGAGCCGCCCCGACTCAGGATGTGTTTGACCAGCTCCTGGACCGGCAGGAACACCGCCGCCGAACAGATGGAGGCGAGCACGATGAGCTTCGCAAAGGGATAGAACCGGGACCAGGACGAGAAGAACTCGGCCGCCCAGCGGCGCCAGAAGTACGTGATCACGGCGAACATCGTGCCGGTGTGCAGCAACACTAGCAACAGGGCGTTGGCCGGCGTGGACATGTCCTCGTGCAAGAGCTTCGCCGCCACGATCACGTGGGCAGAACTCGAGATCGGCAGCAACTCGGCGAGCCCCTGAACGGTGGCGAGGACGATCACATGCAGCAGACTCATGATAACGACCTGGTAACGGGGCGTGTTCAGGCTCTTTGGGGCACTTCGAATACCGAGCGAAGATAATGCCTGGCTGCAATCGGACGGCGCGGAGGGATCCTGCGTCAAGGACGTGTGAGGGGAACACCCTTGCTTGCCGCGTACAACTGTCGCGCCACGGGAACGCCCCTCTTCCGGATCCCGTACGTTCGAGAAATGCGTTACGGGCACCCGTCGGGGCCGGGCGATGTCTGAGTTGTCAGCCGCGCGTAATGCAGCGGCGGCCGGTAGTCATCGTGAGGTAAGGTACGGGTGCTAGGCTTCGCGGTCCGATCGCCCGCAGCCTCTCGGGCCCGCATCCG
>JAGWRB010000144.1 GCA_028876725.1 Gemmatimonadota bacterium | reverse complement strand
GCCATGCAGCAGCAGCGCGAGACGTCGCAGCGGCTCTCCGGCGAGCGGCGGGTGCTCGACAGCGAGTCGGCGAACCTCGCGCGCGAACTGGAGCGCCTGGAGCGCGAGGGCGGCGAGATCGCCGCCGCGCGCGGCGAGCTCGAGCAGCTCGCCGAGCAGCTCCGCCCGCTGGCCGCGCTTGCCGAGCGCCTCAAGGCGATGGACGATCTGTACCGCGCCGAGGGCCGCCGCCAGACGCTGCTCGAGAACGACCGCGTGCTGACCGAGGAGCTGGTTCGCCTGCGCGAGCGGGTTGAGCGCGTGCAGACCGCGCCCACGATGGAAGAGGAGGTCACCGTCGCGCTCGAGGCCAAGCGCAAGGAGCTGCGCGACGTCGAGGGCGCGCTCGAGGCCCAGCGCACGGAGTGGGTGCGCGACCGGCAGGAGGCCGAGACCAAGATCCAGGCCCTGCGCCAGCAGTACGCCGAGCTCAAGCAGCAGCGCGAAACGCTCGTGAACCTCGGCGAGGACGGCATCTGTCCGACCTGCGCGCGCCCGCTCGGCGATCACTATCGCAACGTGCTCGATCTGCTCGACGCGCAGATGGAAACGGTGCAGGTGGACGGCAACTACTACCGGCAGCGCATCGGCCAGCTCGAGGAGATGCCCGAAGAGGTGAAGGCGCTGGACGATCAGCGCCGCCGCGTGTTCGACGACGTGGGCAAGCTGGAACGCCGATTGGCCAAGGTGCAACTCGCGGTGCAGGAGATGGCGCAGCTGCGCCGCGACGTCGCCGAAAAGGAACAGCGCCACGCCACGCTCCAGCAGGACCTGCAGGCCGTGCCGAGCGGCTTCGATGCCGACGAGCATCGGCGCCTGCTCGAGGAGCGCGCCCGCCTGCAGCCGCTCGACGCCAAGGCGACGAAGCTTTCGGCGCTCATCGAGCGCGAGGAGCCGGTGCGGCTCGCCGTGGCCGACGTCCGCGCGCGGCTCGACGGCGTGCACGCCCGCGCCCGCGCCCTGGCCGAAGAACTCGACACGCTGCGCTTTTCGGAAGACGCGTTCGTGCTGCTGCGCGGCCAGCATGAAGGCGCCATGACCGAGTTCCGCGCCGCGGAGCTGGCGGCGGTGCAGGCCGACGGCGAGGTGGCGGCCGCCACCATCGACGACGAACGCGCGCGCACCGCGCAGCGCGATCTCGACGAACAGCGGCGGAAGGCCGACGCGCTCACCGCCGAGCGTCGCCTGCACGACGAGCTCGACGACGCGTTCGAGGATCTGCGGTTCCGCCTCAACGAGCAGCTCCGCCCCGAGATTTCGGGGCTGGCCAGCACCCTGATCACCGATCTGACCGACGGCCGCTACACCGAACTCGAGCTCGACGACGACTACGCGATCCGCGTGCTCGAGGACGGCGTGCGCAAGCCGGCCATCTCGGGCGGCGAGGAAGACGTCGCCAACCTCGTGCTGCGTCTTGCCATTTCTCAGATGATCGCCGACCGCGCCGGCCAGCCGTTCTCCCTGCTCGTGCTCGACGAGGTGTTCGGATCACTCGACGAGGTGCGGCGCCAGAACGTCGTGGAGCTGCTGCGCCGGCTGCACGACCGGTTCGAACAGGTGATCGTGATCACGCACATCGAGTCGGTGCGCGAGGGGCTCGACCGGGTCATCGCCGTGAGCTACGACGAAGAAGCGGGGGAATCGCGCGTCCGCATGGAACGCCCGGGCGAGACCGCGCCCTCGGCGGCGCTCGAAGTGGGCGCGGGAGCGGAAGGCTGATGGCCACGTCGCGCTCGTGGAAGCCGGGGCCCCAGCTCGAAGGGCCGTTTCCCGCCCGGCTCGAGGACGTGCCCGGGCTGAATCAGGTGTTCAGCGACGCGTTCACCGAGCGGTACCGCCGCGACGGCATGGTGGGGGTGCGCGTGCCGTTCCTCAATCCCACGGTGTGGCGGTACGCCATCGAGGACGCCGCGGGCGGCGCGCTCTGCTGGCGCGCGTCGAACGGCGAGATCGTGGCGTTCAACATGGTGCACCGCTCGGGCACCGAGGGGTGGATGGGCCCGCTCGCCGTGCGCCAGGATTTCCAGGGGGCCGGCGTGGGGAAGGAAGTCGTGCGCCGCGGCGTGGAGTGGCTGAAGGACGCCGGCGCGGCGGTCATCGGCCTCGAGACGATGCCGCGCACGCTCGACAACATTGGATTTTACTCATCACAGGGCTTCACGCCGGGGCGGCTCACGCTGACCACGACGCTCGAAGCCGAGCACGGCGCGCGGCCGCCGCGCCTGTTCGGCCGCCTGCCGTCGGCGGAGAAGGATCACGCGCTGGCGGCGTGCCGCGCGCTGCTCGATGGCCTGCTGCCGGGCTACGACCACACGCGCGAGATCGCCCTCACCGACGACCTCGCCCTGGGCGACACCGCGCTGCTGCACGACGGCGACGAACTCGTGGGATTCGCCCTCTGCCACACCGTGCCGCTCGTCGAGGGGCGGATGCGCGAGGAATTGCGCGTGCTCAAGCTCGCGCTCGCCGACGCGCGCTACTTCGAGCCCATGCTCGCGACGCTGCGCGACTTCGCGCGGCGGAGCGGCACGCGCCGCGTGGCCATCCGGATGCAGGGCGAATACACCGCGGCGTACGCGCGGCTCATCGCCCTTGGCGGCCGCGTGCGATGGAGCGATCTCCGCATGACGCTTGCGGGGTACGACGAGAAGGTGCCGCCCCGCGGCTTGGTGCTCTCGAACTGGGAAATCTGACCGCCGCCGCTACTGGCGTTTCCCCTTCGAGGCGTTCGTGCGCGCCGCCACGCGCCAGATGAGCGTGGCGATGCCCACGGTGAGCAGCAGGTGGATCCACCCGGGTCCGTTGAATCCGAGCGCCACGACGGCCCAAATGACGATGAGCGCGAGCGCTCCCAGAATCCCCAGATCCATGAATTGCCCCTTTCGATGAGGTAGGGTAGATTCTACCGCCAGAATTCCCACGGGCGAAGAGCTCCGTTTTTGAGCCAACAAGTCCACCGAGTGGGTTCGATAATCTATACTGCCGTCACGCCCCCAGTGCGGGGGAAGGCGAAAGGTGTGGTGAGGACCTCATACATTCGACTGGGCTTCACAAAACCCTCTTCGTTCCGTCTCCTTCGAGCCCCGCGGGCAACCGCGGGGCTCGTCGTCTCCGCCGGTCCGGCCGGGCCGGCGGGGAACGCCCGGCGGCTGTTCGGGGTTGATGCCCAGACGAGGGTCAGATGCCACAGGTGACGGTCACGCGGCGGATGCACTTCAACGCCGCCCATCGGGTGCACAATCCGGCGCTGTCCGACGACGAGAATCGGACGCTGTTCGGCAAGTGCAACAATCCCAACTGGCACGGACACAACTACGTGCTCGACGTGTCGGTGCGGGGCGAGGTGTCCGAGCGCACGGGGTACGTCATGGATCTGGCGCACCTCAAGCGAATCGTCGAGGGCGCGGTCATCGACCGCGTCGATCACAAGAACTTCAACCTCGACGTGGACTTCATGCAGGGCACGATTCCCACGAGCGAGAACATCGTGGTGGCGTTCTGGCGGCTCATCGCGCCGCTGGTCGCGCCCGCGACGCTCACCCGACTCGTGCTCTGGGAGACGGCGAACAACTATGTCGAATACGACGGACGGTAAGGCCCGCGGCGCCACGGTGATGTCCATCCTCGAGGCGTCGACGCGCCGCGAACGCACGATCTCCCCCGAGCGGGCCGATCCGGAGTTCGCCGGCCTCGTGCGGCGCGAGCTCGAGCTGCTGGGCGAGGATCCCGACCGCGAAGGGCTGCTCCGCACGCCCGACCGCGTGGCCAAGGCCATGGCCTTCCTCACCCGCGGCTACGACCAGCGCGTGGAAGACGTCGTGGGCGACGCGCTCTTCGCCGCCGAGGGCCACCGCAACATGGTCATGGTGCGCGACATCGAGATGTACTCGCTGTGCGAGCATCACTTGCTCCCGTTCTTCGGCAAGGTGCACATCGGGTACATCCCCAACGACCGCATCGTGGGGCTGTCCAAGCTCCCGCGCCTGGTCGACGTGTTCGCGCGCCGCCTGCAGGTG
>JAGWRB010000143.1 GCA_028876725.1 Gemmatimonadota bacterium | reverse complement strand
GAAGTCCTTCTGCTGCGGGTTGGCGTCGGAAATCCGCGTGAGCGACGCCAGGTCCGTCCCCGTGTACAGATCGGGGAAGTCGACGAACGTGCCGCGCGTCACCACGTACCGCTTCGCGTGGCGCGCCCGCATTGGGGCACCGAAGGCCACGTCGCCCATGGCGATTGCCTCGGGCGCGCGCCTCGCCCCCACGCGCACGGTCGCGAAGCCCGCGGCCTTGGTGTCCTCGTTGAACACGCTCAGCAGCACCGGCGACTGCGGATCCACGAACGGCTGGTCGCGATCGAGATCCAGGATCCGATACCGCACGTGCCCGCGCCGCCCTGCCGAATCGGTGAGCACGATCGGCGCCGCAGCGCCCGTGGGATCCGCCTGCCACACGTCGTAGCGGTCGTACAGCAGCACCGCCCGGTCGTCGGGCGTCCAACCGCCCACGCCGTACGCCGGCGCGATGTCCGGATGGTCGTCGAGCTCGTCATCGAACCGGTCGCCGGTCAGGCCGCCGGTAAGATTCGCGGTGCGGCGGGTCGCGATGTCGTACGAGTACCAGCGCCCGTCCTTCATGTACACGATGAACCGCCCGCCGGGCGACAGTTCGGGGCGCTGCCCGCGCAGATCCTTGACGACGAGCGTCCGCGCGCCCGTCGCGGCATCGGCCGCGTACACGTCCACGCCGCCGTCGCCCCACATGGATTCGATGGCGTATGGCACGCCACTCGTCTCCATCGCCACGCGCCCGTCGGCCGATACGGTGGCGTTCGGCACGGAATCGTCGGTGAGCTTCGCCAGCCGCTTCGTGCCGATCTGATAGACCGCCAGGAACGTCCGGTTCCGGTCGCGCGCTGCGTTCACCTTCTGCTGCGGCATCAACTCGGCGTCCTTCCAGCTCCAGAGATCGAAGATCGCCTTGTCGTACAGCGAGTCGTGGGGCACGGTGTCGGGGCGCGGGGGCGCCACGCCGAATTCCAGCGCCGTCCCGGACCGCGAAAACGCCACGCGCCCATAGTCCGCCACCAGCAGATCCGCGCCCAGCGTCCCCGCCGAGGCGACCGCCACCGGCTTCGCGTTCTTGAGATCGGCATAATACAACGTGTATTTCGGCGTCTTCGCCGCGGCGTCGTCGCGATCGGACACGAACGCCGCCTGCCGCCCCGAGCGGTCAAAGGTGAAATCGCGGTACTCACCGTTCCCCGTCATGAGCGCGGTCGACGCCGCCTGCCCCGGCACGCGCACATACACGCCGTCGCCGGCGCCGTCACGCGTGGAGACCGT
Organism: Gemmatimonadota bacterium; assembly: GCA_028876725.1. GTDB lineage: Bacteria > Gemmatimonadota > Gemmatimonadetes > Gemmatimonadales > Gemmatimonadaceae > JAGWRI01. Next base: position 19,090 of record JAGWRB010000143.1, on the reverse strand, counting down.
GTAGCCCAGGTACTTGGCGCTGTCGTCGAACGCGTAGCTCGCCACGTGCTCGATGCGCGTATCCTCACCGGTCGCCAGGTTGCGCAGCACGAGCGGCGCGCCGTCGGATTTCCGCCGGCCGCCCGCCGAGTCCCGTGCCGAGCCGCGGCCCCCCGCGGCTGCTCCGGTCGTGTCGGCTTCGAGTTCGTACGCCACCCAGCCGCCCGCGTCCTCGGGCAGTTTGAACGAGCGCACGTCGCGGATCGTGGTCACCTGCCCCGACGCGAGGTCGACGATCGCCATGCTCGCCTTGGGCGGCGCGCCCGGACGCCCGCCGCGACCGGCGTGGCGGGCCGAGTCGAACGCGGCCATCGGCGCATACGTCATCACCACCGCGAAGCGCGAATCGGCGGAGATCGCGCCCGCGGGCACCCCGCCCGCTCCGCCGCGGCCACCGGTGAATCCGGGCGTCATGTTCGGCCGCCCGATGAACCCGCGCGGTACGCGATACTCGGTCGAGCCTGTCGTCGACCGCACCACGAACTCGCCGTCGCCCACCTGCGGCGTGAGCGAGTACGCCACCCAGCGCCCGTCGGGCGAGACCCCGGTGCCGGTGATGGAACGCCAGTGGTCCCAGTCGGCGGGGGTGAGCGGGCGTTTGGGAGCTTGCGCGGCCGCCGGTGCGGCGGCGAGGGCGGTAAGGGCGATGGCGACGAATACTCTGCGCATGGTGCTGCGTGCTCCAGGGAGGGCAGGAACGAGGGGAGGAACGTGCCGAGAACGCCCCAAACGTCTCATCGGGGCACGGGAGACGCCAGAGGCGCAATGGCCCGGGACGCCGGCCATCGCGTAGATTGGTCCTTCCCAACGCGCGCCCGACGCCCCGATGATCCTCAAGCGCTTCTACGACGACCTCCTCGCCCAGGCCAGCTACCTGCTGGCGTGCGAATCCACCGGCCAGGCCCTGGTGGTGGATCCCAACCGCGACATCGCGCAGTACCTCGACGCGGCGGCGGCCGACAGCCTGACCATCGTGTGCGTGACGGAAACGCACATCCACGCCGACTTCGTCTCGGGCGCACGCGACCTCGCGGCCGCTGCCGGCGCGACGCTCGCGGTCTCCGCCGAGGGCGGTCCCGATTGGCAGTACCGGACCGCCGGCGATTCGGCCGCGCCGCAGCCGCGCGCCATCGTCCCACTCGCCGAGGGCGACGAGCTGCGCGCGGGCACGATTCGCCTCGACGTGCTCCACACGCCGGGGCACACGCCCGAACACCTGGCATTCCTGGTCACCGACACGAGCGTCTCCGAGCGCCCCGTGGGGCTGCTGAGCGGCGACTTCATCTTCGTGGGCGACGTGGGACGCCCCGACCTGCTCGAGCGCGCCGCGCACGTGGCCGGCACCATGGAATCGTCGGCGCGAGATCTCTACCGGTCGCTCCGCCGCGCGGCCGAGCTGCCCGACTATCTGCAGCTCTGGCCCGGACACGGCGCCGGTTCCGCCTGTGGAAAGGCGCTGGGCGCGCTGCCGCAGTCCACGCTGGGCTACGAGCGCATCGCGAATCCCGCGCTCCGGCACGCCGACGAACGCGCGTTCGTGGCCGACATTCTCTCCGCGCAACCCGAGCCGCCCCGCTACTTCGCGCGCATGAAGCGCGTGAATCGCGACGGACTCCCGCCGGCCCCCCGCGGCGCGCCGCCGCGCATGACCACCGATGACGTCCGCCGCGCGATCGCCGACCGGACGCTCGTGGTCGACACGCGGCCCTCGGCCGCGTTCGTGCAGCGGTTCGTGCCCGGTACGCTGTGCGTGCCAAAGTCCAAATCGTTTCTCGCGTACTTCGGCGCGGTGGCGCCCGAAGAGTGCGCTGTGGTGCTCCTCGTGAGTTCGGCAGACGACGTGCCCGTGCTCACGCGCTGGCTCGGCCTCATCGGATTCGATCGCGTGACCGGGTGGGCGCTCGCCGGCGACGTGATCGACGCCGTGGCGAAGTCCGGCGAGACGCTCGCCACGATGCGCACCACCGACGTGCACGAGATGCAAGCACGCATCTCCGCCAGCACGCCGCCGCTGGTGCTCGACGTCCGCGGCGCCGGCGAGCGCGCGCTGGGACAGATTCCGGGCGCCACCGGCGTGGCCCTCGGCATGCTGGACGAATGGGCGGCGGGGGGCACGGCGCCCGGCACGCCCCTCCTGCTCCACTGCCAGACGGGCACCCGGGCGGTGATTGGCGCGAGCGTGCTCGTGGCGCGAGGTTTTCACGACGTGACATCCGTCATCGGGGGCTTCGAGGCCTGGACCTCGGCGGGGTTCCCCGTGGACACTTCTTCACCCCAATGAATTCCGAGTGATCGCCATGCGACTCTCCCGCACCGTTCTGCTCGCGGCCGCGGCCGCGGTGACCGCGGCCGCCGCGCTGCCGGCCCCGCTCGCCGCGCAGCGCACCAACGCGCGCCATCCCGCCGATACGAGTTTCACCCTGCTCGTTCCCGACCGGGTGTGGACTGGCACCGATCCGCAGCCGCACGCCGGATGGGTGGTGCTCGTGGCCGGCGATCGGATTCAGGCCGTGGGCCCGCGAACCTCGGTGCGCGCCCCCGCGGGCACGGCGACCATCGCCCTGCCGGGCACGACGCTCATCCCCGGCATGATCGAAGCGCACACGCACATGTTCCTCCACCCGTACAACGAGACGCCGTGGAACGACCAGGTGCTGCACGAACCGCTCTCCCTGCGCACGGCGCGCGCGATCAACCATTTGCGCGCCACGCTCATGGCGGGATTCACCACGGCGCGTGACCTCGGCACCGAGGGCGCCGGATTCGCCGACGTGGGTCTGCGCGACGCCATCGATCAGGGCATCATCGTGGGCCCCCGCTATCTCGTGGCCACACGCGCCATCGTGGCCCTCGGCGCGTACGGGCCCAAGGGATTCGACGATCGGTGGGATGTGCCGCAGGGCGGCGAGGAAATCGCCAGCCCCGACGACATGGAGCGCGTGGTGCGCGAGCAGATCGGCAAGGGCGCCAACTGGATCAAGCTCTACGCCGACTACCGGTGGGGACCCTTCCCCGGGTCGCATCCCACGCTCACGCGCGAGGAGATCGCGCGCGCGGTGGAGGTGGCGCACAACGCCGGCGTGCCGGTGGCGGTGCACACCGTCACCCCCGAGGGGATGGAGAACGCCATCGCGGCCGGCGTCACCACCATCGAGCATGGCGATAACGGAACGCTCAAGCAGTTCCAGGAGATGGCGGCCAAGGGAATCTTCTACATTCCCACGGTCGCCGCCGGATATTCGATCGCCCAGTACGCGGGGTGGAAGCCCGGCGACCCCGAGACGCCGGGGATGATCGCCAAGCACGCGAGCTTCAGCGCCGCGCTCCAGAGCGGGGTTCAGATCGGCGCCGGCGGCGACGTGGGGGTGTTCACGCACGGCGACAACGCCAAGGAACTCGTGTTGATGGTCCAGTACGGGATGACGCCCGTGCAGGCCCTCACCGCCGCCACGGTGACGAACGCCAGGATGCTGGGCATGGCCGATCGCATCGGCACCGTCGCTCCAGGCCTCGACGCCGACCTCGTGGCCGTGCAGGGCGATCCTACGCGCGACATCTCGGCCACGACGCGCGTGGACTTCGTGATGAAGGGCGGAACGGTGTACAAGCGCCCCTGAGCCCCGCCGGCGCGGGCGTCAGTGATTGCGGGAGATGAGTTGGATGACGCCCGTGCCGTACGCGCGGCCGAACTTCGTGACCGCGTCGATCCCGGAGTAGTAGCGCACTTCCGCGACGTCGTCGGCCGGCAGCTGGCGCATGATGGCGATGGGTCCGTATTCCTGCTCGTTGAGGAACACGGTGGCCACGTCGCGGGCGCCCCCCACCAGCTCGATGGGCCCGCGGTCGTGCAGGAACTCCGGACGCAGCTTCGCGATCACGTCATAGATCGACGGTTCCTGCGAGGCGCGGATCTCCGGCTCCGTAATCACGTTCTGATCGGGCATCGGACCCGGCGCCGCGCGGTGCCAGCAGGCCGCGAGCGCCAGTATCGCCACCAGCCACCATCGCCGAATCGCCATGGCCAGCCCTCCCGCGAGCGGGAATAGCCGAACGGCCCCGGCGGTCGCCGGGGCCGTTCGTCGTACACTACCCTGGAACCGCCGTCAGTTGCAGGTCGGCGCGGGGATGGAACCGCCCCGCGCGTTCACCTCGGCCTGCGGCACCGGCAGCGCGCTCTGGAAGATGTCGGTCGCCGTCTCCTTGCGGAGGTACTGGCCGTTCAGGCGCCCGTAGGCCCGCAGGTCGACGAACCGCTGCGCGCCCGTCATCAGGAGCGAATACCGCTTCTCGTACAGGACGGCGTTGATCGCCGACGTGGCGTCGGTGAACGTGGCATACGCCGGCAGCCCGCCCTGGTTGGTGCGAATGAAGTTGATGTCCGCCGTGGCGGCCGCGAGGTCGCCGGCGCCGATCTCGGCCTGGGCGCGGAGCAGAATCAGCTCGGCCTTGGTCAGGATCGGAATGGGACGGGTGAGGTTCGTGCCGATGGACGGCAGCGAATACGTGTAGTCGTAATCCGTCGTGACGCCCTGCCCCGTGATCGGCGCCGCACGCTTGGTGATTTCCACCGCGCGGAGATCGCCCGGCTGGATGCTGTCGGCCGCCATGGGGTTGAGGTGAATGGCCGCGTCGACGATCGGGTTCGTGGCCTCGCCCGGGGCCGTGCTGTACATGTAGTACGGCGAGTTCTCGAGCGCCGAGGCGTCGAGCGTGCCGATGCCCGCGGTCAGGTCGGCGATGGCCTTGGCATAGTCGGCCGGCGCCGGATGCGCGTGATCCATCGCGCGGTACAGCTCGATCTTGCCCGCCAGCCCGCGGTTGAACGCCGTGAACGTGCCCGGCGTCGAGTAATCACCCTGGTACGTGAATCCGCTGGGCAGCGAGAACGGGAACGGCGTGCCGCCGGCCGTGGCCAGGTCGGTCTGGGCCGAATCGACCAGCGCAATCATGTAATCCAGCGCGTTCGCCTTGCACACGAACGGCGCCGGCGCTGCGTTGATGTCATGGTCGACGTCGATCGGCATGCCGATCGTGTCGCGCATCTCGAGGATGCGGTAATAGGCCAGCGCCTTGATCGTCCGCGCCATGCCGGTGGTGGCCGCCTTCTCCGCCGACGTGAGGTCGCCCGCCGTCCCGATGTTGTCGATCAGGTTGTTGGCGGCGCGGATCTCGCCGTAGAAGTTGGTCCACATGCCCGCCGCGAACCCACCCGGGTCGGCCGGGCCGCCGATGAGCTCCGTGATGTACCGGGGCTCGGCGGTGTCGATGCGATACATGTCACGCGCCATCGTCTCGGGGAACACGATCCCCAGGTTCCCGCGATCGGCGCGGAGGAGCCCCGTCGTGAGCAGCTGCACCGACGAGCGATCGAGCCCGCTCTGCAGCAGCGACGACGAGACGTTGTTCAGGTCCGGCACTCCCGTCGAGTCCTTGCACGCGCTGACCAGCGTGAGGACGGCGATGAGCGCCACGGTCTTTTTCATCATGAGTCGATTCATCCTTGGGTGGATGTGTACGTCAGAAGTTGGCGATCACCGAGAAGAACACGCTCCGGCTGGGCGGATACGGCGCCACGTCCTGGAACCGGCCAAGGTCGGTGTTGCCGAAGTTCGAGACCTCGGGGTCGTAGCCCTTGTACTTGGTCCAGGTGGCCAGATTGCGTCCCGCCAGTTCCAGCCGAAGCCCATGGCCTTCTCCGACCAGCCGGGCCGCCAGCGCCTTGGGCAGCGTGTACGTGAGCGACAGCTCGCGGAGCTTCACGAAGCCCGCCGGCTCGACGTACGCGCCGTAGCCCTGGATGTAACGGCCCAGGCGGGCGTTGTTCAGCGCCGTGTCGGCCAGGATCTGCGTCGGATCGACGAACAGACCGGTGAGGTCCACCGCGTACCCGCCGCGGCGGTAATCGAACAGCGACGAGAGGTGCCAGTTGCCGTAGTCGAAGTCGTTCGAGAAGCCCATGGTGTACTTGGGCGCGCTCTCGAAGTTCGAGATGTGGCGCGTGCGGCTCACGAACTTGCCGCTCGCGAAGGTGGAATCCCACCCATTGTACACGCGCAGCGTGGTCACCGAGTTGCCGGTGCAGACGTACGGCTGGCCGAAGCGCAGCGAGAACGACACGCCGCCCGGCGTGAAGCACGGCACGTCGAGGTTCGTCACGCGGCTCCACACGTTGGCGAAGGTCGTGCGCGACACCCACGAGAACTTGCCGCGGTCGATGGGCGTCATGCTCAACGAGTACTCGGTGCCGGTGTTCCGCATGGCGCCGCCGTTCAGGATCTTCGTGGTGAAGCCGCTCGACGGTGCCACCGCGGCCGAGAGGATGAGGTCGCTGACCTTCTTCTCGAAGTACGTGGCCGACAGCGCCGCGCGGCCGCCGAAGAACTGCGCGTCGAGACCGGCCTCGGTTTCCGTGGAGGTCTCGGGCTTGATGCTCGGGTTGCCCGCCGTCCCCGACGGCGTGGCGCCGAGGTTGCCATCGTACACGCCGATCGGCAGCGACGTGAACTTGCTGCCGTAGGCCGGCTGGTTGCCCGCCTTGCCGTACGCCACGCGGATCTTCAGATCGTTGGTGTACTTGGGCAGCCAGGGCATGCGGTACGAGGCGGCGTACTTCGGATAGATGTAGAACTTCTTATCGTCGCCGTTCACGCTCGACCGCTCGGCGTTGACCGCCGCCGTGAGGAACAGACGATCCTTGAGCGTGAGGAACTCTTCCTGGGCGTAGTACGCGAAGTCCTTCACCAGGAACTGGTTCTCGAGCAGCGACTGCTGCACGCCGTAGTTCACGTTGGTGACGCCGGCCGGAATGTCCTGGCCGCGGTTGTACACCGCGTCACTCTGCCGGCGCTCCTGACGCAGACCGAACGACGTGGTCGCCGTGAACCGGTTCGTGATCAGCTTGTGCGCGCCCGAAAGGTTCAGGTTGGCGTACGTGCTGCTCGTCTTGTTCGTGACGATCGTGCCCGGCAGACCGTCGGCCGACTCGAAGTACGCCGCCGGCGGCGAGAACAGGTGTGAGTTGTACTGGAACGCGTCGACGCCCGCGATGAGCGTGAAGTCCAGCGTCTGCCGCTCGGAGTTGTACGCCGAGAGGTTGGTGTTCACGCTGCCGATGTAGCGATAGACGTCTTCGGGGTTCTTGACCAGCTCGGCGTCCTGGAACGGGTTCGCGAGGTCGCCCTCGAACGGGTTCTGCGGATAGGCGCCGTTCACTTTGTGGCCGAGGTCCACCCACGTGGGCGTCACCGAGAAGATGTCGCCCGGAGAGACCACGGGGTTGTTGTCGTTGCCCGAAATGCCGCGGTCGGTGAGCGTGTGGATGAACTGATTGTTCGCGCGCAGGTTGAGGCGCGAGCCGATGAGCTGGCCGATGTTGGCCGTCATCGACTGCTTCTGGTAGTACGTGTTCTTCTGGATGGCGTTGTCACGGCTGGCCACGCCGCCGATGTAGTACGTGGTGTTGGCCGAGCCGCCGTTCACGGACAGGTCGGTCTCGTACGAGCCCGGATTCCCGCCGTAGAACTCCTTCTCGAAGTCATGGCACACCGGCTGCCACGCCACCGGAGGCGAGCCGCCGCCGCCCATCACGTTGGTCCACCAGTCCTGCGCCTCGCTGGCCGAGTGGAAGCAGCGGAAGTGGAGCTGGTGCGACAGCGTGTACTGGCCGTAGCGCTGAGTGAAATTCACCCGCGGCGCGCCGCTCTCGCCGTGCTTGGTGGTGATCACGATGACGCCGTTCGACGCCTTGGACCCGTAGATGGCGCCCGCCGACGCGCCCTTGAGCACTTCGATGCTCTGGATCTCGTTGGGATCGAGGTCGGCGATGCGGTTCACCGGCTGGTCCTGCATGTTCGTGATGCCGCCGCCGGCGTTGGTGATCGAGTTGAGACCCGAGCCGATGGCCGCGTTGCTCACGATCACGCCGTCCACCACGTACAGCGGGCTGGAGCTGGCGTTGATCGACGTGACGCCGCGGAGCTGGACCTGCGCGCCGCCGCCGGGCGCGCCCGAGTTCGTGGTGATCACCGCCCCGGGAATCTTGCCCTGGAGGTCGTTCTCGATGGTCTGCGCCGGCGCGTTGCTCAGATCCTGCGCGCTCACCACCGCCACGGCGTTGGCCGCGTTCTGGCTGGAGACGGTGGTCGCCACGCCCGTGACGACCATCTTGTCGAGCTGCAGCACGTCCTTGTCCATCTTGATCTCGACCGTCGTCGCGCCCGCGGCCACGGTCGCCCGGGTGACCTTGTAGCCGAGCCGGCGCGCGACCAGCGTCTGGGCGCCCGCGGGCACCTCGATGGCAAAGCTGCCATCGCCAATGGCGGTGGCACGGATGGTGGTGCCCTCGACCTGGATCTGTGCGCTGGCGATGGGCTCGCCGGCGGGGCCGACCACATGGCCGGTCACGCGACGCTGCTGCGCCCAAGCCGCCTGTGCGGTGAGCGTCAGAAGCGCGGCGATGCCCAGCAGGGAACGGAGTCTCGTCACGTCGCCTCCAAAAGGTGGGAATAGCAAACGCCCCACGGTCCGCGGCGGTGCGCTGGACCGGTGGGAACTACAACGTCCTAACTCCGAGTATTTCAATCGTGTCACATCTCAGCGGCGGTGAGCGGCCGCTCCGGCCCTCCCCTGAGTCCGCTCACCCACAAAACGAAAGGCCCCCCGATCGCTCGGAGGGCCTTTCTTGACCTCTGCCTGATGTTTCGGCGAAGCTTACCGCTGACCGCAGCCCGCCGTGTACGTCGGCGCCGCCGTCACCTTGTCCCACCACATCGTGGTCTGGAACTGGTCCGGACCCTGACGGGCGATGGCCGCCGCAATCTGATCGGCGTTCACCGTCGCGTCGTTCGTCGAATACTCGAACCGGCGCGGCACGGTGTTGATGATGGCGTACGGGCCCGGCTTCACGGTATTGGGCACGCACGTGCGACGCCACTCGGCCCACGCCTGGCCGCCGTCACCGTACAGCGCGATCCAGCGCTGCAGGGCGATCTGCGTCAGGCCGGCCACGCCACCCTGATAGGCAATGGCGGGCTGGGCCACGTAGGCCAGCGCATCGGCATTCGACACGCCCCATTGCTCCATCGACGCCATGATGCCGGCATCGTAGAACCCGGCGGCCTGCGCGGGGGTGAGCCCGCCCATCGACCGCTCGGCGGCCTCGGCCTGAATGAAGGCCATGTCCGCGTAGGTCATGAGGTACGACGGCGTCGACTTGCCGCTGCCGTCGCCGAACGTGCCGTACGTCGTGGCGCCCGGATAGAAGATCGTGCCCGGGCGCGACGTGTCGTTGAAGTACACCGACGCCGTGGCCTGCGTGAGGCCGTTCGGCATGCCCGCGTAGTTCGGCCACGCCGGGTTCACCGTCGTGTCGTTCACCGTGGGCTGGGCGTAGATCGGGATGCGCGGATCGTTGTTGGCCAGCAGGATGTTCATCAACGTCTGCGACATCCGGTGGTCGTCGCGGCCGGAGAAGTTGTCGGACCACGGGTTGTTGTACACCCCGTCGCCCGGCCACGCCAGCATGGCCGCGTCGGCGTTGGACGTGAACACGCCGCCGGGCGCCGTGAGGGCCGCCTGGAGCTGCGTGCTCGCCAGCGCCGGATCGACGTTCACGACCCGGAGCGCCAGCCGCGCGCGCAGCGAGTTCGCGAACTTCTGCCACATCGCCGGGTCGCCGCCGTAGATCGGGTCGGACGCCCCGAGCGTGTTCGACGCCGACGCCAGCGCCTTGGAAGCCGCGTCGAGGGTGGCGAACATGCCCGTGTAGATGTCCTTCTGCGGATCGTACGCGGGGGTCAGCGTGCCGCCGGACTTGTCGCCCTGCAGCGCCTGCGAGTAGGGAACGTCGCCCCACGTGTCCGTGAGGAAGCTGAAGTTCCACGTCTGCAGGATCATCGCCGGCGCGAACGTGCCGGGGGCGTTGTCGGCCTTGCCCTTGTCGATGACCTTCTGCAGGTCCTCGAGCTGTCCGTTGTACGCACCGTCGAACCAGCCGGCGGTGGATCCGCCCTGGAGGCGCTTGTAGTCGTCCTCGTCAGGGTACTGCACTTCGGCCAGATGCTGCGTCACCCATTCGGTGCCGCGCAGATCGTAGCCGTTCCCCACCCAGGCCGCTGCCGACGTGTGCGCCGCCTGCATGAACAGGGTCGTCGCCGGCACGTCGGTCGGGCTGTTGGGGTTCTGGTTCAGGTCGGTGAGCTTGCTGTTGTTGCACGCGCCCGCGCCCATCAGGGCGAGCCCGGCAGCCACCGCCATCAAGGTCTTTCGTGTCGTCATGATGTGTAGGTCTCCGGTTCGGTCGCGTTACGGGGTGATGCGGACGCTGATGCCCCACGACCGCGGACTCGGGATGGTGGCGTACTCGATGCCCTGGAGGTTGCCGTCGCTGTACGCGAACTCAGGATCGATGTTCGGCACCTTGGTCCAGGTGTGCAGGTTCGAGCCGATCACGGCCAGATTCACCGCCGAGGCATTGAACTTGTGGGCCCAGCGAGACGGCAGGTCGTACCCGACGCGCAGCTCGCGGAGCTTGAAGTACGTGTCCTTGTAGATGTTCGGCTCGTTGACCGGGAAGATGTTCTGGAAGTACTCCTCGGCCGTCACGTTGGTGGTGTTGGCCTGGCCGGTCTTGTCGTCGATGCCCTTGATGACGAGCCCCGGGTTGTTCCAGTCGACTTCGCGGCCGCGCAGGGTGCTCTTGAGCACGCCGGCGTACTCACCGAACCAGTTCGTGATGCTGAAGATGTCGCCGCCCACGCGGCCGTCGATCAGCGCGCTGACGGTCCAGTTCTTGTACGAGAACGAGTTGCTCCAGCCGCCCACCCAATCGGGCTGCTCGTTGCCGAGCACCTTCTGGCCGCTGGTGTAGGTCAGGCCGCCGTCGGTCATGAGCTGACCGGTGGCGCTGTCGCGCGCAAACGCATAGCCGAACAGCGTGCCGTAGGGCTGACCCTTGCGGGCTTCCTCGGCCACGTACCAGTACGACCCGAGGCTGATGCGGCTGACGCCCGGGTAGAGCTGGTCGACCATGCTGCGGTTGCGCGAGTAGTTGAACGTCGACGTCCATTGGAAGCCGTTGTTGAGCTGCACCGGGATGACCGTGAGCAGGGCTTCGATGCCGTGGTTGAAGATGCGGCCGGCGTTGATGGCGCGGGACGTGAAGCCCGACGTCGTGGACACCGAGACGTTGAAGATCTGGTTACGCGTGGCCTTCTGGTACCAGGTCGCGTCGAGGTTGGCGCGCCCGCTGAAGAAGCTCGCTTCGACGCCGACTTCGCCCGACTTCGTGATCTCGGGCTTGAGGTTGGCGTTGGCCAGCGCGTCGCTCAGGGTGAACTGCCCCTGCCCGTTGAACTTCGCCGAGATGCCGGCGTAGGTGGACTGGAGCTGGTACGGCGACGCGTCGTTCCCCACCTGCGCGATGGAGCCGCGCAGCTTGAGGTAGCTCAGCCAGTTGCTCTTGAGCCCCGGGAAGGCGTCGGTGAGCACCACCGAGGTGTTGCCCGACGGATAGAAGTACGAGTTGCTGCCCTTGGGCAGCGTGGACGACCAGTCCTGGCGCGCCGTGCCTTCCACCGTCCACCAGCCGTCCCACGTGAACGACGCGGACCCGTAGCTGCTGTTCACCTGGCTGTTGGACAGGTACGAGGTGATGGTGGGCGAGATGGCCGCGTTGGCGACGTTGTAGATGCCCGGCGCCGAAATGCCGCGGACGTAGACGTTGTTGTTGTTGTAGTGCTGCTGGCGAATCGTGCCACCGAGCATGCCGTTGAACGTGATGTGGCTGCCGATGTCGTGGTTCGCGTTCAGGATCAGGTCGGAGTTCCGGTTGTTGACATAGTCGCTCGTGCGGCCAAAGGCGCCGGCCGTCGAGTAGTCCATGTTCACGCCGGTGATGTCGGCGACCGAGTAGTTCTGGCTGATGTTGAAGTTGTACACGTCCCCGCCGGCGCGTCCCACGAGGTTCAGCCAGTCGGTGAACTTGTACGTGGCCGACACCTGACCGATCAGGCGGTCGCGGACGTCGCCTTCCGGATTTCCGAGCATCAGGAAATACGGATTGTTGTGGTAGTTGTAGTTCCAGTTGAACTCGCGGTTGGCCGGGCCGTTGTTGAGGGCGCCGCTCTTCTGCCAGTTGGCCTTGAGGACGCTCATGTCGACCTGGCGGCCGAACCACACGAAGCTCTCGAGAATGGAGTTGCCGTAGCCCTGGCCGGGGCGGTTCTGCCCCTGGTCGCGGACGTACTGCAGCGAGGCGTTCGTCGAGAACTTGTCGTTCACCTTCAGGCGGCCGGTGAGGTTGGCCGTGTTCTTCTGCAGGTAGTTGCCCGGGATGATGCCCTGGGTCTGATCGGTCCCGACCGAGAGGCGCGCATTGGCGTTCTCAGTGCCGCCCGTCACGGCGAAGTTCGCCGTCATGGTGTGGCCGGTGGGGAAGAAGCTCTTGACGTTGTTCGGATGCGCGACCCACGGGCAGGTCGAGGTCGGGCAGGTGAACTGCTGGATCGGACGCCCGTCGAGCTTCGGGCCCCAGCTCTGGTCGGCGCCGTCGTTCACGCCGCCGCCCGCGCCGTCCACGTACTTGAACTGGCCGCCGGCGCCCTGGCCGTACTGGTTCTGGTACGTGGGCAGGATCGACGGATTGTCCCAGGTGTAGAAGGTGTTGGCTTCGGTGTGGATGCCGGTGCCGGCCGCGCGGCCACCCTTGGTGGTGATCAGGATGACGCCGTTGGCCGCCTGCGAGCCGTAGAGCGCGGCCGCGTTCGGGCCCTTGAGCACCGAGATCGACGCGATGTCGTCGGGGTTGATGTCGTTCACCGCGCTGCCGAAGTCCCAGCCGCCGTAAGGATTGGCGCCGCGATCGTTCTTCGCGATGAGCACCCCGTCGACGACGAACAGCGGCGTGTTGTCGCCGTTGATCGAGTTCGTGCCGCGGATCGTGATGCGGGTGGAGCCGCCCTGCGTGCCCGACCCGGTGATTTGCACGCCCGACACCTTGCCCTCGATCGCCTTCACGATGTTGTCGGTGGGCGTCGTGGTGATGTCCTGGTTGCTGAGCTGCTGCTGGGCCGTGCCCAGCGTGCTCTTCTCAACCTGAGCGCCGAGGGCGGTGGTGACCACGCCCGTGAGGACGGTGGGCACGGTGGTCAGCGTAAAATTCTGCGTGACCGACCCGCCGGAAAGGGAAATCGGGGCGGTAGCCTGCGTGAAGCCGATGCGCCGCGCCACGAGCGTGGCGCTCTGACCCGTGTACCGGGCCGGGACGGTCACGGTGTACGAGCCGTCCTCCTTGGTGTACGTCCCCACGCCCATCGCGGCGATGCTGACGCTCGCGCCCTGAATCGGCGCCCCGGCGTCACTGACGACTCGCCCACTGATGGTGGTGCCCTGCTGCGCGGCCGCCATGGCTGGCAAGAGGCCCAGCATCGCGGCAGCAACAGCGAGCCAACGCTTGAGGTTGCTGGTCATAACGTGTTGTTCCCTCGGATGGAGTTCCGTGACCGCCGGCCGTCACGGGTCGGGTAGCGGACCCATACGGCCAAGCAATCGGTGATCCAACTGCACAACCCTGCTTTGCTGCACCAAATCCCCGTAGCATGCCTTGGAGGTGGCGCCTCGAGTTCTGTACGAGCACAAGCCTGGAATTCAAACAACGAAGTTCGGCAATAATGGCCGAACGAGTATCCCTTCAGAGCTGGACACTCGAATGCAATAACCCCAGGCGCTCCGAAGAGCGTCACAATCCTATGATTTTCAGTGAATTAACGCGAGGGACATTGGGGCGATTATCGCCAGGGCGCGGCGAGTTTAGGGGGTCTGCCCCCTGCACGTAGACCACGTGCAAATCGCTATGAATCAGGCGCTTATCGCGCCGACGCCGCACGCCAAACTCCGCTCGTATAAAGATTTCCTTAATGCGCGGAACTCAGCGTCAAATCACCCACGCCACGAAGCGCGTCCGTGCACTCAATCCCCGGACCTGCGCGATAACCGTCAACAAAGCAGGCACATTTCACTGAACGTCAGAGGTCATTATGCCCGATGTGAATACGGCCGTCGTGATACTTAACAGACGAACCCGCGATCAGGCATCCCGACCACTCCACGCGGTCCCCACAACACTCAGGCCGCAGAACGCCGCACCAACGTCAGAATCGTGTAGAGCGCCACGGGCTCGTCCGCCTGATTGAAGACCTCCACGTCCCACGCCACCACGCCCTGCGGGATCCCGGCCCCTGGCCCCTGCGCCGGTGTCTCCTTCGCCGTCTTCTGCTTGCACGTGAGCCGCACGTAGATCGTGTCGCCCGGGTACACCGGCTTCACGAACCGCAGATTGTCGAGTCCATAGTTCGCCAGCACCGGACCCGGCGCCGGATCCACGAACAGCCCCGCCGCCGCCGAGAGCACGAAATACCCGTGCGCCACCCGCCGCTCGAAGATCGACGTCCGCGCCGCGAGGTCGTCCATGTGCGCATAAAAGAAGTCGCCGCTGATCCCCGCGAACGCCACCACGTCGGCCTCCGTGATCGTGCGCCGGTGCGTGATCAGCGTCTCACCAATCACCAGCTCGTCGAACGTCTTCCGGAACGGGTGCACGCGGTCGCGCGTCTGCTCGGCGCCCGGCATCCACTGATCCATCACCGCGGTGAGCGCGGTGGGCGACCCCTGCACCGCGGTGCGCTGCATGTAGTGCAGCACGCCGCGCACGCCGCCCATCTCCTCGCCGCCGCCGGCGCGCCCCGGCCCCCCGTGCACCAGGTTCGGGAGCGGCGAGCCGTGCCCGGTGCTCTCCTTCGCGCTCGTGCGATCGAGCACCATGAACCGTCCGTGATACGGCGCCACGCCCAGCACCACCTGGCGCGCGACCTTCGCGTCGGCGGTGAACAGCGAGCCGCAGAGACTGCCCCGCCCCAGCTTGGCGAGCTCGATGGCCTCGTCCACGCCCGCGTACGGCATGACGGTGTTCACCGGCCCGAACGCCTCCACGTCGTGCGGCTCGTGGCAGCTGAACGGCTGGTCGCACGCCAGGAGCATGGGCGCGAAGAACGCGCCCGCTTCGCGATCAGCACCAAGCACGGGGAAGTCGGTCTCCCCGCCGTACACGAGCTCGGCGGCGCGACCGATCTCCGACGCCTTCGTGCTCACGTCGCGCACCTGCCCCCGGCTCGCCAGCGGCCCCATGCGCACCCCCTCCACCCGCGGGTCGCCGATCACGACCTTCTCGAGCCGCGCGCGGAGCGCCTTGATGACGTCCTCTTCCATGCCGCGGGGCACGAGGGTGCGCCGGATGGCGGTGCACTTCTGTCCCGCCTTCACGGTCATTTCCCGTACCACTTCTTTGATGAACAGGTCGAACTCCTCGGTGCCCGGCGCGGCGTCGGGGCCGAGAATGGCGCAGTTGAGCGAGTCGGCTTCCATGTTGAAACGCACGGCGTGCTCGACGATCGCCGGCGTTTCCTTGAGCATCCGCCCCGTGGACGCCGAGCCGGTGAACGCGACGGCGTCCTGGCAGCCGAGGTGGGAGAGCAGATCGCCGGCGCCGCCGCAGATGAGCTGAACGGCCCCCTCGGGGAGGATGCCGGCGCCGATCATCTCGCGGACCATCGCTTCGGTGAGGTACGAGGTGACGGTGGCGGGCTTCACGATCGCGGGCACGCCCGCGAGCAGCGTGGGCGCAAGCTTCTCGAGCATCCCCCAGCAGGGAAAGTTGAAGGCGTTGATGTGCACGGCCACGCCTTCGAGCGGCACGCACACGTGGCGTCCCACGAACGTGCCGCCCTTGGAGAGCGGCTCCATCGCGCCGTCGACGTAGAACGTCTCGTCGGGGAATTCGCGGCGGCCGCGGCTTCCGTAGGCGAAGAAGGTCCCGATGCCGCCCTCGATGTCGATCCACGAATCCTGCTTGGTGGCGCCGGTGGCCGCCGAGACCTCATAGAAGCGGTCCTTCCGCTCCATGAGATGCTGCGCCATGGCCTTGAGCATTCGCGCGCGCTCATGAAAGGTCATGGCCCGCAGCTTCGGTCCGCCCACGGCGCGCGCATACTCGGCCATGGCCTTGAAATCGAGACCGCCGCTGGACGTCTCGCCGATCTTCTCGCCCGTCACGGCGTGGAACAGCTCGGTCATCTTCCCCGTGCCCGCCACCCACTGGCCGAGCGCGTAGTTCTGGAGTGGCATCAGCGGTTCCTCGTCTCCTTCCAGGTGCGGTAGCTCTTCTGCTGTTCGCGGCGATCGGCGGGGATCTCGCGCAGGGGTTCGCAGGGCTTCCACGCCGCGCGCATGCGCGCCGGCAGCCCCTGGTACACGCGCGTGCCTTCCGTCTTCCACTCGAGCATCTCGTCGGTCACATCGCGCACGACCTTGGCGGGACTCCCCACCGCCACCTTCCGGGGCGGGATCTGCATGTTGGCGGGCACAAAGGTCAGCGCGCCAATGATGCACCCGGCGCCAACCTCGGCGTTGTCCATGATCACGGCGTTCATGCCCACGAGCACGTTCTCGCCCAGGCGGCCGCCGTGGAGCACCGAGCCGTGTCCCATGTGCGCGGCGTCTTCGAGCACCGCCGTGGCGCCGGGGAAGGCGTGGATGGTGCAGTTTTCCTGCACGTTGCATCCGTCGCCGACGATCACCGCGCCCCAGTCGCCGCGAATGGCGGCGCCTGGCCCCACGTACACGTCGCGGCCGATCACGACGTTGCCGGTGACCGCGGCCTGCGGGTGGACGAACGCGGTCTCGTGCACGACGGGCACGAAGCCCTCGAATTCGTAAATCACACGCGCTCCAGGATCATCGCCATCCCCTGCCCGACCCCGATGCACATGGTGCAGAGCGCGTAGCGCGTGTTCGTGCGCTCCAGTTCGCGCATGGCGGTGAGGATGAGGCGGGCGCCGGACATGCCCAGGGGATGGCCCAGCGCGATCGCGCCGCCGTTGGGATTCACGCGCGGATCGTCGTCGGCGATGCCGAACTCGCGAAGGCAGGCCAGCGACTGAGCAGCGAATGCCTCGTTGAGTTCGATCACGTCCATCTGCTCCAGCGACAACCCGGCCAGCGCGAGCGCGCGGCGGGTGGCCGGCACCGGGCCCATCCCCATGATACGCGGCTCGACGCCCGCCGCGGCCACGGACACGATGCGCGCCTTGGGCGTGAGGGCACACTCCCGCGCCCCGCGGTCGGAGGCCACGAGCAGCGCGGCCGCGCCGTCGTTGAGCCCCGACGAATTGCCGGCGGTCACGCTGCCCTTCCCATCGGCGCGGAAGGCCGGGCGCAGTTTGCCGAGCACCTCCATCGTCGTGCCCGGTCGGATGAACTCGTCGTGCTCCACGATGACGGGATCGCCCTTGCGCTGGGGGAGCGCCACGGGCGCGATCTCGTGCGCCAACCGCCCGGCGTTGCGCGCGGCGAGCGCCCGGGCCTGGGAGCGCACGGCGAAGGCGTCCTGGTCCTGTCGCGACACGTGAAACTGCTCGGCGACGTTCTCTGCGGTCTGGCCCATGGAGTCGGTGCCGTACATCCGCTGCATATTAGCGTTTACAAATCGCCAGCCGAGGCTGGTGTCGAAGAGCTGCATGTCGCGGGCGTAGGGTCTGGCGCCCTTCGAGAGCACGTACGGCGCGCGCGTCATGCTCTCCACGCCGCCCGCCAGGTAGAGGTCGCCCTCGCCGAGCTTCACGCCGCGCGACGCGTGGGCCACGGCGCTCAGCCCCGACGCGCAGAGGCGGTTCACCGTCTCGCCCGGTACGGTGACCGGGAGCCCGGCCAGCAGCAGCGCCATGCGCGCCACGTTGCGGTTGTCCTCGCCCGCCTGGTTGGCGCAGCCGAGAATGACGTCGGTCACCCGCGCCGGGTCCACCGACGGGTTGCGCGCGAGCACGGCGGCGAGCACGTGGGCCGCCATGTCGTCGGGGCGCAGGTCGCTCAGGGCGCCGCCGATGTTGCCCACCGGCGTGCGGATGCCATCGATGAGAAATGCGTCGGTCATGACTGGGGATCGCGAAGTTCGTGGTGCTGGCCGGTGCGGTACACCGTGCCGCGGAAGTCCGCCACCGTGACGCCCGCCTCGTTGCGGACCGTCACGGCGTAGAACGCGACGCGGTTGGCGGCGCTCACCTCCACCGCCTCGGCGGTGAGCACGTTGCCGGGGTGCACGGCCGTGGGGTATCCGATGTTGTTCTCGATGGCCACCGTGACGCGGCCGTTGGTGTTCGACGCGAAGGCGAGTGCGCTGTCGGCCAGGGCGTACGCGACGCCGCCGTGCGCGACGCCGAAGCCGTTGACCATCTCCGGCCGCACCGTCATGCGCGCCGTGCAGCGTCCCGGTGCGATGGCCAGCACGTCGATGCCCAGCCAGCGGCTGAACGCGTCGCGCTCCAGCATTCCCCGAACGACGGACGCGGCCAGGGCCTGTTCGTCGGTGCGCGGCTCGGTCAACCGAGAAGTCTCCGGGCTTCCTTGGCCAGCCGCCGGAGCAGCGGGCTGGGGCGATAGCGATCGTCGCCGTACTCGTCATGGAGGGCCGTGATGCGCTGGAGCACGGCGCGCACGCCGATCTCGTCGCCCCAGGCGAGGAGCCCCTTGGGGTAGTTGACGCCCGCGGTCATCGCGAGATCGATGTCGGCCGCCGAGGCGACGCGCAGGTAGAGCGCGTCGACCGCTTCGTTGATCAGCATGGCGAGCACGCGGTCGACGATTTTCTTGCCGAGCGTCTGGTCTTCGGTGGGCACCGGATGGGCGGCGCCCTCCGCGTAGTCGAAGTAGCCGCGGCCCGACTTGCGCCCCAGCCGCCCCGCCTCGACCAGCCGGCGCTGCGTGAGCGCGGGGCGATAGCGCGGATCGTAGTACATGGCCTCGAACACCGAGACGGTGACGGCGTAGTTCACGTCGTTGCCGATGAAGTCCATGAGCTCGAACGGCCCCATCTTGAAGCCGCCCAGCTCGCGCATCGCCCAGTCGATCGTGGCGAAGTCGGCGAGCCCTTCTTCAGCGATGCGCAGCGCCTCGCCGTAGAACGGACGCGCGACGCGGTTGACGATGAACGCGGGGGTGTCGGAGG
>JAGWRB010000142.1 GCA_028876725.1 Gemmatimonadota bacterium | reverse complement strand
TGAGCAGCACCCGGCTGCCGGTGGCGGCGCGCGCCGCCGTGGGGATCGTGGGGCTGGCGGCGTTCGTGGTGCTGCCGCGGCTCGTGCCGCCGATGGGGGCGGTGGGGATCGGCTTCATGCCCGAGGACGACCGCGCGGAATTGACCGTGCACATCGAGACGCCGCCGGGCTCGAACCTCGAGTACACGCGGCTCAAGGCCGAGGAGACGGCGCGGTTCATTCGCGCGCACAAAGACATTGTGCTGCACACGTACACGACCCTGGGCACGCAGGCCACCGGCGAGGTGGACGAGGGGGACATCTACGTGAAGATGGTGCCGCGCGAGCAGCGGCCGGTGAGCGTGTACCAGTTCGCGGCCATGCTGCGCGACGAAACCAAGCACGTGGCTGGCGTGACGCTATCAGTATTTACTGATGATTTCAGCGGCGGGCGCAAGCAGCTCCAGTTGCAGGTGCGGGGCGACAATCTGGCGTCGATCAACGCCGCCGCCGACACGGTCGAGCAGATCGTGAAGCAGGTGCCGGGCGCCGTGGACGTGGGGCTGTCCACGAAGGGGGAGAAGCCCGAGCTCAACATCGACCTCAACCGCGGCATCGCCGGTGCGCTGGGCATCACGGTGGGCCAGATCGCGCAGTCGCTGCGCCCCGCGTTCGCCGGGCTCAAGGCCGGCGACTGGATCGATCCCCGCGGCGAGCAGCGCGACGTCGAAGTGCGGCTCGCGCCCGAGGCGCGGCGCCGCGCCGCCGATCTGCGCGACCTGCCGCTCGTCGTCACCGGCGCCAACGGACAGCCCACCACGCTCCCGCTGGGCCAGGTGGCGACCATCGAGGACAGTGTGGGCCCGGCGATCATCGACCACCTGGACCGCGAGCAGGTGGTCAACGTGGAGCTCAACACCTCGGGGCGCGCGTCGGGCGACGTGACCAACGACATCCAGCAGCGGCTGGCCAGGGTGCAGCTCCCGCCCGGCGTGCGGCTCACCTACGGCGGCGACGCGCAGAACCAGGCCGAGGTGTTCGGCCAGATCTTCTCCGCCCTCGGCGTGGCCGTGCTGCTCATGTATCTGATCCTCGTCGTGCAGTTCGGCTCGTTCCTCGATCCGCTGGCGATCATGATCTCGCTCCCGCTCTCGCTCATCGGCGTGATGCTGGCGCTGGCCCTCACCGGCAACACGGTGAACATCATGTCGCTCATCGGCATCATCCTCCTCATGGGGATCGTGGCCAAGAACGCCATTCTCCTCATCGATTTCGCCAAGTGGTCACGTGAGGAGCAGGGCACGCCGCTGCGCGAGGCGCTCATCGAGGCCGGCGCGATCCGCCTGCGTCCCATTCTCATGACGACCTTCGCCCTCATCGCCGGCATGGTGCCCGTGGCCCTGGGCCGCGGCGAGGGCGCGCAGTTCCGCGCGCCGCTGGGCGTGGCGGTCATTGGCGGCGTGGTGACGTCCACCCTGCTCACCCTGCTCGTGATCCCGACGTTCTACGAGATTCTGGACGGGTGGCGCACGGGGCTGGCGCGAAAGTTCGGGCTCAACCCGCCGCACACGGCCGAGCACCGCGTGCCGCCGGGCGTCGCGGGCGAACCCGCGATGGGCGACGATTAGCCTTCCCGGCCGCGGACTCCCGACACCGCCGCGGCCCGCCGACGGCTAGATTGGAGGGCCGGCGAACCAGTCGCCGGCCCCGTCCGTTTCCGCCGGAGAGCCGATCATCTACGCCATCCTCCTGCAGACCCTGTCGCAACTGGGCGACTCGTCCACGCACCTGCAACGGTTGTGGGCGTACATCACCCTGGGCACTACGGGGATTATCACCGAGGAAACCTCGCCCATGGTGGGCGGGTTGGCGGCGCACAACCAGGACCTGCACTTCACCCTCGTCGTGCTCTGGGTCGCGGCCGGCGTGTGGGCCGCCGACGTCCTGTTGTACTACCTGGGCCGGTGGCGCGGGCGCTGGGTGCGCCAGCGGTGGCCGGTGCTGCGCGGCGTGATCCTGCGGTCGCTACGCTTCGTGCGCCGGCATCCCTGGCGCTCGTCGCTGGCCGTGCGCTTCGCGTACGGGCTGCGCTTCACGCTCCCGGTGGCGTGCGGCGCGGCGCGGATTCCCCTGGCCGTATACATCGTCGGGAGCGCCATCAGTTCGCTCCTGTGGTCGCTGGTCTTCACGACGGCGGGATGGGTCGTCGGGCGGACAGGGCGCGCGCTGGGGTGGCACCCCAAGAAGTACGAGTTGCCGTTCATGATCGCGGTCGTGGTCGTCGCCATCATTGCGTATCTCATCGCCCGGCGCCGTCACGTCGAGGAGAAGACGGTCGAAGTGCTTGAAGCGGACTGAACGCCGGGGCGTGTCGCCGTGAAACACCCGGCGCGTCCGGGGCGTAGGGACGGCCGAACCCCGAGCCCCTACCGATGTTCGCTCTGATCGCCGCTGCCACGCTTGCCCTGCAGGTCCAGGTCCACGCCGGCCGGGACTCCGCCCAGCGTCACTCAGTTTCCGTTCGCATCGGTGCCGATGCGGCCGACACCACGCCGCGCGCCCGCCGTGCCCCGCGCCGCATCCCGGTCACCCCCGAAATGCTCCGCACCGCATTCGCGGATTCTGCGGCGCGCACGCTCCTCCTGCGCGCGCGCAAGGCGCGCCTGGAGCAGGATTCGGCGCTCCTCTCATACGACGCCACGGCGTATCAGCGCATTTCGGCGGGCATGGGGATCGGCAGCTTCGGACGCGACCGGCTGATCTTCCGCCACGAGGACGCGACGCACGTGCGCTGGCAGCGCGGGGTGGGCGCATGGGTCGAGCTCAAGGGCGCGCGCACGGCGATTCCCGTGGCGCCCCCCGAAGCGCAGGATTCCGCCGACGCCAATATGAACTTCGAGGACATGTCGGCCATTCCGTACTACCCGGGCTACGAATCGCTCTGGATCGGGGGCGGCATCGCCAAGGCGCAGGTGGACGAACGGGACATCGTGCACCCGCTGGCCGAGGGCGCGGAGGCGTACTACACGTACGCCACCGGAGACTCCGTCACGTTCCGCCTGCCCGACGGACATGCCATCCGGCTGCGCGAGCTCAAGGTGCGACCGCGCCGCCCGAAGTGGAACGTGGTCGTCGGATCGCTCTGGTTCGACGTGCAGAGCGGGCAGCTCGTGCGCGCCGCGTTCCGCATGTCGATTCCCATGGACATCTGGGCGGTGGCCGACGAGGAGTCCCGTGCCGACGGGGACTCCGACGACGCGCCCGGGTGGGTGAAGGGGATGCTCTCGCCGATGCGCGCGCAGGTCACCGCCGTGGCCATCGAGTACGGCCTGTACAATCAGCGCTTCTGGCTGCCGCGGCTGCAGAGCGCGCAGGGCGACGCGCAGGTGAGCTTCATGCACGTCCCGTTCCAGATGGAACAGACGTATCAATACGCCTCCGTGAATGGGCGCGACACGCTCCCCACGATCGCCATCGCGAAGGGCGACGCCGAGATCCCCGATTCGCTCCCCGAGGCGGTGAAGGACAGTCTGCGCCGGGAGCGGCGCCTGGCGCGGCGCGCCGAGCGTGATTCGATCAAGCAGGGGCTCAAGCCCAAGCCGGCCGCGCAGTGCGATACCGCGCGCTATGTGACGCAGACGCGGCTCGCGTACAACGGCACGCTGCGCGTGGCGTATCAGGTGCCCTGTGACCAGTCGAAGCTGGCGACGTCGCCGCTGCTGCCCGCGTCGATTTACGATCCGGGCGACGAGCTGTTCGGCGCGTCGGAGCGCGACGCGCTCATCGCGCAGGCGCTCTCGCTGTCGGCGCAGGCGCACTTCGCGCCCGCACCGCCCACGCTGCACTACGGGCTCGACATGCTGCGGTTCAACCGCATCGAAGGCCTGTCGGTGGGCGCGCGGGTCGACGAACAGTTCGGCGCGGGTTATGCGGGTTCGCTCACGGGGCGCCTCGGCGTGGCCGATCTCGAGCCCAACGTCGAGCTGAACGTGAACCGGAGCAACGGCGCCACGACCATCGGCGTCACCGGGTACAACCGGCTCGCCGTGGTCGGCGACTGGGGCGCGCCGCTCAGCTTCGGCAGTTCGCTGTCGGCGCTGCTCTTCGGGCGCGACGAGGGGTTCTATTACCGGGCGTCCGGTGTCGAGCTCACCGGCACCAACACGCGCGGCCTGCACTACGACTGGCGCCTGTTCGCCGAGCGCGAACGCAGCGCCGCGGTGAAGAATCACTGGTCGATGGGCGCGCCCTTCATTCCCAACATCACGGCGCGGCGCGGCACGTACGCGGGTGGCGCGCTCCACGTGACCGGCAGCCATGGTGAGGATCCGATGGGATTCCGCGTGCTCTCCGACGTACGCCTCGAAGCGGCCGCCGGCGACTCGGCGTACGGGCGCGGATCGCTGGAGCTGAGTGTCTCCGACGCTGCGGGTCCGCTCATCGGCAGCGTCACGCTCTCGGGGGGAAGTTCGGTGGGCGCGCTGCCGGCGCAGCGCATGTGGTACCTGGGCGGCGCGCAGACGATCCGCGGCCAGTCGCCCGACACGCTCCAGCGCGGGAACGCGTACTGGTTCACGCGCACGCAGGTGGGGCTCGACGGCTATGCCGTGCGGCCGTCGCTCTTTGGCGACATCGGCTGGACGGGGGATCGCACGAAGCTCTCCGACGTCGGGCGGCCGATGAGCGGGGTGGGCGCGGGCTTCGGCGTGCTCGACGATCTGATTCGGTTCGACGTGGCGCGCGGCCTGTATCCGCGCCGCCAGTGGCGCGCCGACCTGTACATTACGGCGCGCTTCTAGCCCCGCCGCATGTCCACACCCTCGATCCGGGTCGGCTTTACCGCCCTCCGCGCCAATCCGCTGCGCACGCTCCTCTCCACGCTGGGCGTGGTGATGGGCGTCGCCGCACTCGTCTCCGTGCTGTCGCTCGGGGACGGCATGGAGCGATTCGCGCGCCGCCAGATCGATCAGACGTCCTCATTGCAGTACGTCCAGCTCCGCGCCCTCACCACGCGCGAGGTCGACGGCCAGTCGTTTCCGCGCACCGACGTGCGGGTCTTCACGCCCGCGGACGTGGACAGCGTGCGGCATGCGATTCCCGTGAGCGCGGAGGTGGCGCTGCAGCTGGACGGGCGCGCGCTCGTGCGGCGTGGAACCGGCGCCCCGCGCGGCGCCGCGGTGTTCGGCGTCACGCCTGCGCTCGCCGCGATGCGCGAGCTTCGCCTCGACGCGGGACGGTTCGTGGGCGATTCCGACGTGGCGGCCGGCGCCGACGTGGTGGTGCTCACGCGCGCGCTGGCCGCGGCGCTGGCCGCGCCCGCTCCGCCCGGCGCGCTGCTCGATTCCATCGTGACGCTCGAATCGGCGCCGCGTCGCGTCATCGGCATCGTAGCGGCCACCGACTCGACGGCGCTCCAGGCGTTCGTGCCGGTCGCCGGCGCCGACCGCGCCATGACGCCGACCGCCGTGCGGCGCGTGCCCACGATGCTGATCCACGTGGACAGCGTGGATCAGGTGGGTCGCGCGCGCGGCGCGGTGGAAACGTGGCTGAGTCGCGGCGACCCGGCGTGGAAGTCGCGCGTGTCCGTGCTCACGAACGAATACCGGCTGGGGCAGGTGCAGCAGGGGCTGCTGCTGTTCAAGCTGCTGATGGGCGCGCTCACGGGCATCTCGCTTCTGGTGGGCGGCATCGGCATCATGAACGTCCTGCTGGCCAGCGTCGCCGAGCGCACGCGCGAGATCGGCATTCGCCGAGCCACCGGCGCGCGCCGGCACGAGATCATGGTGCAGTTCCTCGCCGAGTCGGTGGCGATCTCCGGGGTCGGCGCCGTGCTGGGGGCCGGCCTGGGGGTGGGCGCTGCGTACGCGGTGACCGCGATCATGCGGGCGCGCACGTCGGCGCGCGTGTTCGCCGGGCTGTCGTGGAGCACGCTGGTCGTCGCGGCGCTGGCGGCGCTCGCGGTGGGGGTCGGCTTCGGGCTGTATCCGGCGCTCAAGGCGGCCCGGCTGTCGCCCATCGACGCGATCCGGCACGAATAGCCGGCGTTTACTTTCCGGCGTGGCGGCCACAGGTTGTAGGCCGATGCCCCACGCCCCGTCCCGCGGATCCGTCCCCACGCGCTGCTCGTGGGCGGTGACCCCGCTCAGCATGGCCTACCACGACGCCGAGTGGGGCGTGCCCGTGCACGACGACCGGGTCCATTTTGAATTTTTGATACTCGAGGGCGCGCAGGCCGGCCTGAGCTGGGAGACGATCCTGCGCAAGCGCGACGCGTACCGCGCCGCGTTCGCGGCGTTCGATCCGGCGCGCGTGGCGCGGTTCACGCCGGCGCGCGCGCAGAAGCTGCTCGCCGACCCGGGCATCGTGCGGAACCGCCTCAAGATCGCGAGCGCCATTTCGAACGCGCGCGCCTTTCTCGACGTGCAGCGCGAGTTCGGCAGTTTCGACCGGTACGTCTGGCGGTTCGTCGACGGCGCGCCGCTCGTGAATCGGCGGCGCGCCCCCGGCGACGTGCCCGCGCGCACCGAACGCTCGGACGCGCTGAGCCGCGACCTCAAGGGGCGCGGATTCCGGTTCGTCGGTTCCACCATCTGCTACGCGTACATGCAGGCGGTGGGCCTGGTCGACGACCATCTCGTGACCTGCTTCCGCCACCGGGCCCCATGAAAGATCCCGACCGCATCGTGATCCCCGCCGAGACCACCGTCGCGATTCTCGCGATGCTCGTCGGCCTGCTGACGCTGAATTACCTGCCGGTCGGCGGCTTCTACGACGACGGCCTCTACGTGATCCTGGCCAAGGCGCTCGCCACCGGCCACGGTTACCGGTTCCTGAACCTGCCCGGCGCGCCGGATGCGCCGCACTACCCGCCGGGCTACCCGCTGCTGCTCGCCCTCCTGTGGAAGCTCGGCCCGGAGTTTCCGGAAAATCTGATCTGGTTCAAGCTGCTGAACGTCGTGCTGCTCGGCACGATCGCGTGGACCACCTGCCGGTACGCAGTGCGTGTGCTCGCCGTGACGCCGGGGATCGCCGTACTGGGCACCCTCGTCGGCACGCTCACGATCCCGATGCTCACGCTGGTGGCGATGGTGCTCTCCGAACCGCTGTTCCTGGCGCTCCTCATCCCCGCGCTGATTCTGGCGGAGGAGATGGCACGCGGCCGGCCGGGGCGGCGCGAGGCGGTCGGGCTCGGCGTGCTCACGGCCGCCGTGATGCTCGTACGGAGCGTCGGCGTGATGCTGCCCGTCGCCGTCGCGGCCGTGTGGCTGGCGCGGCGCCACGCGCGCGCCGCGGGGTGGTATCTGGCGGTCGTCGTCGTGGGGTACGCGCCGTGGCTGCTGTGGACGGCGCGGCACGCGCACGACGTCGCCCCGGCGCTCCAGGGCGCCTACGGCAGCTATACGGCGTGGTTCCTTGGCGGGCTCCAAGCCGGCGGGCTCCCGTTCGTGCTCGCCACGGCGCGCACGAACGTGCACACCCTGGCGGCAGGCATCGCGACCAGTTTCCAGTACGGGCCCGGTGCGGTGTTCGCCTGGGGGACGCTGGCCGTCGTCGCGCTGATGCTCGCGTACGGTGCCTGGCGCGCGCGGCGGCGCGCGCCGGTGACCCTGACCTTCCTCGCGCTCTACCTGGCGCTCGTCGTGGTGTGGCCCGATCAGCCGCTGCGCTTCGTGTGGGGCGTGTGGCCGCTGCTCATGCTGCTGCTCCTGGTGCCGCTCGAAGTGCTGTACGCGCCGGACACGCCGCGCCCGCTGCGCTGGGCGGTGGCCCTCCCGGCGCTGGCGCTCGTGCCGGGACTCGTGCGCTATAACGCGCACGGCTACGCGAACGACTGGTGGGACAGCATCCCGCGCGCCGCGACGGCCCGCGCGCAGCCCGCCATCCGCTGGACGCGCGTGCACACGCGGCGCACCGACGTCGTGGCCGGCGCGTCGGAGCCGATGCTGTATCTGTACGCCGAGCGTGAAGCGCTGCCGGTCGCCACGTTCACCGCGGTGCAGTACCTGCGCGACCGCACCGACGGCGAGAACGCCGACTATCTGCGTGAGATCGTGCAAGCCGGCGGCGCGCGTTACGTGCTCGTGCAGTCGCCGGGCGAGCTCGCGGCGGCGCGCGCTCTCGCCGCCGACACGGCGGCGCGCCCGCGGCTCACGCCCGTGGACAGCGCGGGCGGGCTGTACGTGTTCGCGGTTGGCGATGCGCCGCCGCCGGCCGCACCGCCTGCGGCGCCGACGGACTCAGTGACCCGCTGACCGACCACACGCCGCCAACAGGCGGCGCGGCTCCGGCGCGTGGGGATAGAGGTCGTGCGCCGCGCCGGCATGGAGGCGCACCAGATCGCACCGCCCGCGCGCCGCGTCGGCGTTGGCGAGCCGCATCTGGATGCGGTAGCTGCCCGGATCCTCGCGCGCGGCGGCGGCCACCGCGCCAGATTCGTATTTGCGCATGGCGTCGAGCATGAGCGCACTGCGCGCCGTGGCCGCGGCGCCGGCCACGAGCACCACCGCCATCAGCGCGCCGCGGCGCGCGCCCGAGACCCGGAGGCTGCACCGCGACGGCGGGCTCCGCAGCGCGCCGACGGCGGCGAACACGATGAGCGCCGGCGCGGGCAGGAGCAGGACCGCGTCGAACAGGCCGACCACGGCCGTCGCGATCACCACGCCGGCGAGCGCCAGTCCGCGCAGGTAGCTCTCCACGTCCTCGGCGGCCAGCATCTGGCCCGCTGCGTCGGCGAGCAGCAGCAGCCAGGCGAGCGCGAACGCCGCCGTGGCGACCAGCCCGCGCTCGGAGAGCCAGGCCATCCAGTCGCTGCTGGGCCACGGGTTGTCGGTCATCCCGGTCTCGTCGCTGATCGACGGATCGTTGGGCTTCACGACGGCCGGGTAGGCCACCGCCCAGTTGCCGGGCCCGACGCCCAGCAACGGGTGCCGCAGGCCGAGTTTTATAGAATTAGTATATTGTACCAGCCGGCCGCGGCCGCTGCCCGACGTGTAGTCGGCCACGCTCTTCACCGAATCCAGATATGGCGACTTGCTCCGCCAGTCGAGTGAGTTGGGGAGAAACGCCGCCCCGGCCACGGTGAGCGCCACGATCGCCCCGTTGAACAGCAGGCGGCGGCGCATCCCCGCCACCTGCCACCGGCGGCGCGCCCGCCACACCCCTGGGAGCAGCACCACCACGCACGCCGCGAGCGCGAGCCAGGCCGCGCGCGTTCGGGAGAGCACGAGCACCGCCGATACCACCGCCAGCGCCGCCGTGGCCACCAGCGCCGAGAACCGGCGCCGCGCGCCCACCGCCGCGATCACCAGCAGCGGCGTCGCGATCGCCGCCAGATGCGCCACGAAGTTCCGGTTCCCCAGTGTGCCGCCGGGCGCGCGATTCAGACTGAAGCGCACCGAGTCGACGCCGTACGCCTGCGCCAGCGCCGTCGCCGACGTGGCCAGCACGGCCACCACGAGCACGGCCACCATGGCCCGCTCCCGCCTCGGCTGCCCGCTCGCCACCGCCGTCGCGCTCCAGAACACGAGCAGGCTCGACCAGGTCACCGCCAGTGCGCGCGCCGCCAGCCAGTGATTGGTCGCGAATACTCCCGACACCACGCTCAGCCCCAGAAAAATCGCGAACAGCGCGTCCATGCCGGCGAAACCCATGCGACCGCGCCGCACTAGCAGCGGCGCCGCCGCGACCATGGCCGCCACATGCAGAACCAGCTCCTTGGGCACGAAGAAGCGGTCGAGGTCAAAGCTCTTGTAAGGCGCCGAGAGGAGCCCCACCCCAAGCGCTCCCGCCGCCAGCACGAGCACCACGAACAGCGCGGCGACGGGCGAGGTCGCGGTGTCGGATGGGGAGGAGCGAGGGGTCGAGGGCATGGGATCTCGGCGCGCCGCCATTCTGCGGCGCGGTCCTCCAAGGTACATTGGACCCGCGCGGCACGCACCGCCGCGCCGCACCGGGAGTCACGCGATGTTCTTCAAAAGTCTCTTCGTCCCCGCGGCCTGCATTTTCGCGGCGGCCGGGTCCCTCGGCGCCCAACGCCCGCAAACGCCCGTGCGGGCCCGCCAGCTCGGCGTCGCGCCCGGAATCTTCGCCCCCGGCCCCGACAACGCCATCACCGACGTCGCCGGCGTGCTCGTGGGACAGACGACCGTGGACGACGGCGACTCCGTGCACACCGGCGTCACCGCCATTCTCCCCCACGCCGGCAACATGTTCGACGCCCGCGTGCCGGCCGCGATCTACGTCGGCAACGGCTTCGGCAAACTGCTCGGCGTGACGCAGGTGCAGGAACTCGGTGAGATCGAGACGCCGATCCTGCTCACCTGTACCCTCTGCGTCTGGCGCGCCGCCGACGCCATGGTGGCGTGGATGCTCGCGCAACCCGGCATGCAGAACGTGAAATCGATCAACCCCGTGGTCGGCGAGACGAATGACGGCACGCTCAACGCCATCCGATCGCGTCCCATTACCCCGGCGGCCGTGGTGCACGCCATCGAGTCCGCGCACACGGGCCCGGTGGAAGAGGGGAGCGTGGGCGCCGGCCGCGGTACGATCGCATTCGGGTGGAAGGGCGGCATCGGGACCTCGTCGCGCGTGCTTCCCAAATCGCTGGGCGGCTGGACCGTGGGCGTGCTCGTGCAGACGAACTACGGCGGCATTCTGCAGGTCAACGGCGCGCCCGTGGGGCTGGAGCTGGGGCAGTATTCCTTCCGTCCCGCCATGGAGAATCCCCACGGAGACGGGTCGTGCATGATCATCGTGGCGACCGATGCGCCCGTCCTCGATCGCAATCTGCGGCGCATGGCCAAGCGCGCCATCATGGGGCTCGCGCGCACGGGGTCGTTCGCCGCCAACGGCTCGGGGGATTACGTCATCGCATTCTCCGCGAATCCCAAGCTCGTGCGCGGTGCCGACCAGCGCCGTCCCGACGTGGAGGAGCTGACGAACGACGAGATGTCGGGGCTGTTCGAAGGCGTGGTCGAAGCGACGGAGGAAGCCATCTACAACTCGCTCTTCATGGCCACGCCGGTCACGAACGGCGGGCGCACGGTGCACCCCACCCCCATCGACAGCGTGAAGATGATCCTGAAGAAGTACGGGCGGTGACCGCTCTTCGCCCACCGCCGACCGCGCACTGCCCACTGTCCACCGTCGTCTTCTAGCTATGTCTATCGGCACGCTTTCGTGCCATATTCGGTACGATGCCCCCCGGGGGCACCGGGCCGTCCCGGCGCCCCACCGCGGTTCACCACACACGGGTCCATTCCATGACGTCGAACACACCCGAAGATCTCTTCCGCGCGGAAAAGGAGCGCTCGCAGAGCGAACGCGGCTCCACACACGCGCAGTTGCTCGCCGAAGCCAAGGCCGCGTTCGACAAGCTGATGGCCGAAGGGCAGGCGGCTCGGAAGAGCGGACGTCCGCGCAAGAACCCGCCGCCTCCGCTCAAGGCGGCCGTGCCCGCGGCGCCGGCCAAGCATGCGCCCGCGAAGCCGGCCAAGAAAGCGGCTGCCAAGAAGCCCGCCGCCAAGGCCGCGGCCAAGAAGGCCGCCAAGAAACCGGCGGCCAAGAAGCCCGCCAAGAAGGCCGCGCCAAAGAAGGCCGCGAAGAAGGCCCCGGCCAGGAAGCCCGCCAAACACGGCAAGCGGCGCTGATGCGCCAGGCAGGACTCCGGTAATGTCGTCTCCGCTGGAGCTCGACCGGGAGACGATGCGCCGGCTCGGCCACCAGGTCACCGACCTCGTGGCCGAGCATCTCGCTGGCCTTCGGGACGAGCCGGTGCAGGCCACACTCGACCGCCGGTCGGCGCGCGCGCGCGTGGCGCTCCCTCAGCGTGCGCCGGAACGGGGAACCTCGTTCGACGATCTGCTGGCCACGCTGCGCGAGCGTGTGTTTCCGTACCATGCGCGCGAGCCGCATCCGCGCTTCATGGGCTACGTCCCCAGCGTCCCGACGTTTCCCGCGGTGCTCGGCGACTACCTGGCCGCGGGATACAACTTCTTTGCCGGTGTATGGTCGGTGGCGGCGGGCCCGAACGAGGTAGAGCTCACGGTGCTCGAGTGGTTCCGCCAGTGGCTCGGCATGCCGGCGGGCGCGCGCGGGCTGCTCACGTCGGGCGGATCCAACGCGACGCTCACCGCCGTGGTGGCCGCGCGCCACGCCGCAACGGAGCGCGGCGCAGAACTGCCGGCGCTCGTGATGTACTGCTCCGATCAGGCGCACTCGTCGGTGGCGCGCGCCGCGTGGATCGCCGGGATTCCGCGCGCCAACGTGCGCGCGGTGGCCAGCGACGGGGAATTCCGTTTGCGCATGGACGCGTTGGGCGACGCCGTGGCGCACGACCGCGAGGCCGGGTTCGTGCCCTTCCTTGTGGTGGGCAGCGCTGGCGCCACGAACACCGGGGCCGTGGACCCGCTCCCCGCGCTCGCCGACTTCGCCGCGCGCGAAGGACTCTGGTTCCACGTCGACGCGGCGTACGCCGGATTTGCGGTGCTCACCGAGCGCGGACGCGCGGCGATGGCGGGCATCGAACGCGCCGATAGCGTGACGCTCGATCCGCATAAATGG
>JAGWRB010000141.1 GCA_028876725.1 Gemmatimonadota bacterium | reverse complement strand
GGGCAGTGGACAGTGGCGATCAGAACCCCGGCGGATGCTCCTTCATGACATCCGCCGAGCGCTCCATCGCCAGCCCGGCGCGCGCGATCGTGCCCTCGTCGAACAGCTGGCCGATGAGCGTCACGCCGTGCGGCACGCGGCGCGGCGGGTTGAATTTCGGGAGCGGGTGCGCGGGATCGGGCGCCCAGTCGCTGCGCGCCTCGGTGATGTTCACGAACCCGGTGCGCAGGGTGAGCGACGGATGCCCCGTGTTGTTCGTGATCACGAGCATCTCGTCGCGCAGCGAGGGCACGAGCAGGAGGTCCACCTTGCCCATCAGCTCGTCCATCATGGCCGCCACCTTGCGGCGGAAGCGATCGGCCTGCACGAAATCCACGGCCGAGAGGAAGCGCGATTCGCGGAACAGATTCGGCCAGGCGTCGGGCACCTGAGCCCGCATCGTCGCATCCTTGCCGCTGAGCGTCAGCTCCTCGAATGACGCGGCCGCCTCGGCGAACAGCATCAGGTTGAGCCCGTCGTACGGCCAGTCGGGAATCGAGACCGGCACCGGCACCATCCCGAGCTTGGCGATCATGTCCAACGCCGCGCGATCGACGTCGGTAGCCGGCTCCTCCTTCATCCACGCCGGGAAGTAGCCGACCTTCAGTCCCTTCACGCCGGCGCCCGCGTCGAAATCGAGATGGCTTGGCAGGCTCGCCACGTCGCCGGCATCAGGGCCGGTGATCGCCTGCAGCACGAGCATCGCGTCTTGCACCGAGCGCGTCATGGGACCGAGCTTGTCGAGCGACCAGCAGAGGGTCATGGCACCGGTGCGCGGCACGCGCCCGTACGTGGGACGAAGCCCCGTGACGCCGCAGCGCATGCTGGGGCTGATGATGCTGCCGCCCGTCTCGCTGCCAATGGAAAAGGCGACGAGCCCCGCGGCCGTCGCCGCGCCCGGCCCGGCGCTCGAGCCCGACGCGCCCTCTTCGAGCACCCACGGATTCATGGTCTGCCCGCCGAACCAGATGTCGTTGAGCGCGAGCGCGCCCATGCTCAGTTTGGCGACGAGCACCGCGCCGGCGTCGTTGAGCCGCTTCACGACCGCCGAGTCGGCGGTGGGCACGCGATTGCGGAAGGGCTCCGCGCCATACGTCGTGGGAATGCCCGCGGTGTCGAGCAGATCCTTGCCACCCCACGGAATGCCGTGCAGCGGCCCGCGATACTTGCCCGCCGCGATTTCCTTATCGGCCTGCTTCGCCTGCCCGAGCGCATGATCCTCGGTGAGCGTGATGACGCAGTTCACCTTGGGCCCGAACTTCTTGAGTCGATCGAGATAGATACGCGTAAGCCGTTCAGACGTGAGCTTGCGCGTCTGGATCCAGCGCGAGAGCTGGTGCACCGGCGCGTAGGCGATGTCCTCATCGTTCGCGGGGAGCGGGCCGGGATCCCCGGACGTGCGCACGAACCGGTCGCGTGCCGGACCCACGTGATCGCCGGGGAGGATGGGATTCCACACGGTGGCCGGCGCCAGCGAATCCTCGAGCGCGATCTTGCGCGGGCCGGTGCGCCGTTCCAGCAGCGCGGCCATCGAGGTGCGCCAGCTCCCGGCCGCCATCTGCCGCTGCGCGTCGGTCATCGTCACCTGCTCCAGCTTCTCGGCCTCGGCGAAGGTGCCGGGAGTGACTTCGGGGCCCACCGGCGGCGCGGTGTTGAACGCCGTGGGAGCGCCCGGCGTGCTCTGGTTGGCGGTGGCGGACTGCGGCGCTTCTCCGCGGCACGCGGCGAGCACGCCGAGCAGACCGACGGGTGCCTGGATGAGGAACTGGCGGCGAGTATTCATGGGCGAGGGTTGGCAGGAGGTTCTATCATACCGCTCGCCGGCGCGTCCGTCGATGCCGCGGATTCAGCCGCCGAGCAGCTCCGCCAATTTGAGCGCGGTGTTCCAGTTGCGCGCGGTGCCGCTGGTTTCGAGCGCGCGGCCAATGACCGCGGCGGTGAGTTTGGAGGTGCCGATGCCCGCCGGATACACGAGGTACGCGTGGCGCCCCTCGGCCTCCACGCGCTCGGGACCGCGAATCGCGGCGCGCAGCGCGCGCACCCGCGCGGGAGTTACGGCCTCCTTGAGGGCGACGATCAGCAGATGACCGGGGTCGCGCTCCGCTTCGGCGGGGAACGGATTGGCGGCGATCACCGCGGCCCATTCCTGCGCCGAACGCACGAAGAAGTCGGTGGCGAGTCCCAGGCGCGCCGCGGCCTCGCGTTCGAGGCGCTTCTCGATCGCGGCGGTCGATCCCGACGCGTGGAATACGACGTTGCCCGTCTGGAGGAGCGTGCCCGCGTCCGCGAATCCGATGGCCTCCATGAACGCGCGCAGATCGGCCATCGCGATCTTGCGGTTGCCGCCGACGTTGATGCCGCGGAGCAGCGCGACGTGCGCGCTCATGCGGGTGCGGCTTCCCGCGCGGGCCGGCTCACACGCGCGGCGCGCGCGGCTTGCGGGCCGCGTCGGCCGCCGGGAGCACCTCGTTTCCGGTGGTCACGCACATGTCGAGGTCATGCAGCAGGCCATCTTTAATTCCATATATCCATCCGTGCACGGCGAGCGACTGGCCGCGCGCCCACGCGTCGCGCACGATGGTCGTCTGCGCCACGTTCACCACCTGCTCGATCACGTTGAGCTCGCTCAGGCGATCGTGGCGCGCCTTCTCCGTGGGGAGCGCATCGAGCTGCGCCTGGTGCCGGCGGCGCACGTCCTGGACGTGCCGGAGCCAGTTGTCCACCAGGCCGTGGTTGTCGTCGCGCAGCGCCGCGAGCACGCCGCCGCATCCGTAGTGGCCGCACACGATGATGTGCCCGACGTTCAGCACGTCCACGGCGAACTGAATCACCGACAGGCAGTTGAGATCGGCGTGCACGACGACGTTCGCGATATTGCGGTGCACGAACATCTCGCCCGGCAGGAGGCCGACGATCTGGTTCGCCGGCACGCGGCTGTCGGAGCATCCGATCCACAGATACGGCGGCGCCTGCTGGCTGGAGAGACGCTCGAAGAAGCGCGGATCCTGCCGGGTCATCTCGGAGGCCCACGCGCGATTGTTCTCGAAGAGGTTGTTCAGGACGCGCATGGCGGAGTCGTTCGGGTGCGCCGGCGGGACGCGGGAGTTCGCAGGCCGGTGAACCCAATCTGTCACCAGCCGGCGCGTCTGCCAATGCCCGCGCGCGCCGCCGCCCTCACTTCACGCACACCGCCTCGATGATCGGCCGGATGGGCCAGGCGAACGTCTGGAGCGTGAATGGCGTCACGTCGACGCGCGAGAATCCCCCCGCGCGCAGCAGGGCGCCGGTGTCGCGGCACACATCGCAGCCGTCGAACGCCCAGTGCCACGGACGCCGCACGAGGCGCTGCCACCGCGCCAGACGCGAATGGGGCTCCGCGGCCACGTGCTCGAGACACACAAACCGGCCGCCAGGCTTCAGCACGCGCCGCACTTCGGCGATCACCGCCGACGGGTCGCGCACGGAGCAGAGCACCAGCGAGCAGAACACGAACTCGACGGAGTCCGACGGCAACGCGAGATGTTCGGCGAACTCCGCGTGGAGCTCCAGAACCAGCCCATACCGCTCGGCGCGCCGCTTCAGGAGCCCGTGGGCCTGGACGTTGGGTTCCACGGCGACGAGCCGCAGACCGCGCGGCAGATACCGAAAGTTCGTGCCGGAACCGGAGCCAAGTTCCACGGCTACCGGCGGTAAATCGTGAAGCAGTCGCTGCTTCCGCGCGGCGAACTTGCGGTGGAGGTACCCGTCGAGCGCCGCGAGTCCCCAGGCGTTGAATCGCCCCCGCGCGCGCGCCCAGAGTCCCATGCTTATCGGGGCGGCGGGGCGTTCCGCGTGCTGCCGCCGGCCGGCACCGCGTGCGCGCCGAGCAACACGCCGTTTACCGTCTTGCCGTAGTTGGAGTTTGCAGAATCATGATAGCGCTGGCGCGTCTGCTCCACCGACCCGGCGAACCGGGGGTCCTGCGGGCGCTCGTGGCCGTCGACGAACATCGCCACGTCCCAGGCCTCCTGATCGCTCAGCGTGCCGCCGAGTCCGAGGGGCATGTTGGCCTTGATGAACCCCGCCGCCTTGTCGATGCCGGCCATGCCCGCGCCCCAGTTGTACGAGTTCGGGCCCCAGAGCGGAGGGAAGACCTGCGCGTCCGCGGCGCGCTGCCCCTGGCCGTCGGTGCCGTGGCAGAGCGCGCAGCGCTGGGCGAACACCTGCCCGCCGCGCGCGTAGTCGGGCGCCTGCGCCGGCCGCGGCAACGCCGGGTAGCCGCGGCCGTCGAGCTTGGTGTTCACGCCGGCACCCGTGGCGAGCCAGTAGGCGTAGCTCTCGAGGGCGACGAGCGCCGAATCGCCGAGCGGCGGCGCCTTGCCGTTCATGCTGAAGCGGAAGCAGCCCTGCATGCGCTCCTGGAACGTGTTCACGTGGCCGTTCTTGCTGCGGTACGCCGGGTAGCTGACGTACGCCGCCCACAGGGGCGCGGAATGCGCGAGGCGCCCGCCGTCGATATGACAGTTTTCGCAAGTAAGCGAATTGCCGGTGTAGCGCGGCGCGTACTGTCCCGTGTGACGGAAGATCTGCCGCCCCAGGCGCACCATCTTGCCGAACTCGTCGTTGGGCATCGCGGAGTCGGGCGGCGGCGAAAAGGCCGCCGGCGCATGCGCCGGCGCGGCGGCCGGCGTGGCCGGCGACGCGGTGTGGGCACGCGTGAAACGGTGCGACAGCACGCCCGTCGCCACACCGACGGCGACCGCCAGGGCGATGGCCGATCCGGTCTTCATGGGCGGCTCCCTGCCGGCGTCGCGCGCGCGGCGTGCGGCGCGGGCCTGGGCGGCTGCGCGGCATAGTACGCGGCCGCCGCCGCGACGTCGGCGGGGGTCATGCGATTCGCGATCGCGGCCATGAGGTCGAGCGGACCGCCGGCGCGCGTCTTCTGCTGCCAGGCCGCGAGCTGATTCGTGATGTAGAGCGCCGGTTGGCCGGCGAGCGGCGGAAACGCGGCGCCGACGCCGATGCCGCCGGGTCCGTGGCACTGATCGCAGCCGGGAAGCCCGCGCGGCCAGTCGCCGCGCGTGGCGAGTCGTTCGCCGTGCGAGAGCGCGGCGGCGCTCGCCGCGGACACGCCGGAGTCGACGCTCGTGGGAAGCGCCGCGGGCACCGGAAGCGCGCTGATGTACGCGGCGAGTGCCTGCCGCTCGGCCGCTGAGAGTGACGACGCCACCGGGAGCATCACGGCGTTCTTGCGCGTGCCGTTCGCGAGCGCCGCGAGCTGCGCCTGGATGTAGTCGGCATTCTGGCCGGCGATGCGAGGAAAGCCGCCGGCGGCGTTGCCCAGGAGCTGAGGCCCGTGGCAGGCGATGCAGGCAGGAGCGCCATGGCCGTTGCCCTGTTGCACGATGGTCGCGGCGTTCACCGGCGCGGGGCGACCCTGCGCGCGGGCGGGCATCGCGACGCACGCGACGAGCGCCGGCGCGGTGGCCATGCGGAGCCAGCGGCGAACCAGTTGCACGATCGTCGTCCCCCTTCCCCTCGCGTGGCGCGGCAGCGCGGGCGCGCTATTTGGCGTCGGCCGGTGCCGGCTTGAAACCGTACCGCCCGAATATGGCCAACGCGGCGCTCGAGCGCAGGAAGTCGATCCAGGCCCGGGCCGCCGCCGGATGGGGCGCCCCCTTCACGACCGCGGCCGCGTAGATGGCCGTGGTGTTGTCGGCCGGCGGAATGTCCACGTGGCCGATGGGATGCCCCGCCTGCTCCTGGAAGATCGCTTCCGACTTCCACGTGATGCCGGCGTCGGCGCGTCCCTGCATCAGGAAGAGCGGCGTCTGGCGGTGATGGATCTGCGTGAGCAGGGTGCTCCCGTCCTTCACCTTCGTATCGTACACGAGCGTGGCGAGGGAGTCGCCCCCCGCCTTCTTGAGCGTGGCCTGCACCTGGCGGGCGATCCCCTCCCACGCCGGATTGGGCATCACCAGGCGCACGCCGGGTTTGGCGAAGTCGCGCACCGACGTGATACCGGCGGGGTTGCCCTTGGGGACCATGATCGTGAGATCGTTGGTCACGTACGGCACCGCGGGGGCCACGAGCTTGCCGGCCGTGATCTGCTCTTCCACCTTCTTGAGCCCCGCCGCGTAGACGTCCGGGGCCACCGTCCAGGTCATGTTGCCCACGGTGATCGTGTTCCCGGCCTCCATCATCTTGATGAGCAGTCCGGGCGGGATCGTGATGTAGAAGATCCGGCCCCTGAGTTCGGGGTGCTGCTGCTCGAACGCCTGCACCAGCGGCGCCATGGCGAAGAAGTAGTTCCCGCCCACGAAGATCACGAGCTTGGGATCGTTCAGGCTGCCGTGAAAGTCGGGAAGGTTGTCGACTTCCGGCACCGTGAACTCGAGTCCCTTGTTCAGCGCGGGGTTGTTGGCGCCGCCGGACCACGGCGGAAAGACGGCCGTTGGAGGCGCGGCAACGGCGCCGGCCGGGGCTCGCGTCGTGGCCTCGCGGCAGGCGGCGGCCGCGCCGAGCGCGCACGCCACCGCCGCCAGCCGGAACATGGCACGCCGGATCATATTAGCATTCTCCTATCTCTGGCGCGAGGCCGCTGGATTACATCGTCAGCAGCGCGTAGCCCTGGTCCTGCAGGATGATGAGCGTGGAGAGCGCCGACAACGCCACCTTGATCTTGGGGTTCACCTGTTCGGGGGTGAACTGCATGTCCCCCAGGGCGTTGCCGCACACCATGATCTTCACGCCCGCCTTGGTGAGCGCGTCGATCACCGCGTCGTTGGGATTCGGGCGCCCGAACTTGGCCTGGTACGCCGAGTCGCTGAGGGCGAGCGGCGTCGCGGGTCCGTGGATGATCACGGCAAAGCGGAGATGGCTCGTGGGCACGCCGGCGGCGGCGAAGACGTTCACGGTGCGCGCCACGTGGTCGAGGCCGGCGTTCATCTTCTCGTCGGTGCCGGCACCCTTGGTGAGGTCGAACACCGCCTTGTAGGTGGTCTTCGCGTCCGGGCGCAGCACGGCCTGGGGCCACACGTGCACGGGCCCGATGTCCTTGATGGCCGGCGTGGTCCAGAAGCCGGCGGGTTGCTGGGCGGCGGCGGTGGACGAGCGCCCGGCGAGGGCGGCGAACGCGAGCAGCAGGAAACGCGTCTTCATGGCGGCATGCCTCAGGGTGAACGGACGAGCGGCCGGCATGAATAACCGGCTGAGCATCTGGCTAATTATTTATACCATGGAAGGGTTCCCTGCGTCACCCCGAAACGCCCGACGGCGCTCTGGTGCCGACCCGCGTTCGGCCGTAACGTTTGGCCGGTCGTCCCTCCGACTCGGAGCGCCATGCCCCACCAGCCGTTTCCCGCCGGCGCCGCCGCCCGGCGGCGGCTCGTTCGCGAATGACGCCATGCGCCGAATAGCGCGCGGTTCGCTCACACGCGCGGCGCTGGTGGGCGCCCTGGCGCTCACCGGCGCGCACCCGATCGTCGCCGCGCGCCGTGCCGTGGGCTCCATCGAGGGAACGGTGATCCTGCACCTGCGCCCGCCGCGCCGCGTCGCCTCGCGGTACCCGGGCGCCAGCCCGTCGTCGCACACGGTGCAGTCCATTCCCGCCGTCGCCTATCTGAAGGGACGCATCGACGGCGCGCCCGCGGTGCCCCCCGCGGACCCGCCGACAATGATGCAGCACGACACGGCGTTCGTGCCCGCCGCGCTCGTCGTGCCCGTGGGCACGACGGTCCGGTTTCCCAACGACGACCCGTTCTTCCACAACGTCTTCTCGTATTCGCGCACCAAGCGTTTCGACCTCGGCCGCTACCCGCGCGGCGTGGCCAAGGACGTCACGTTCAACGAGCCCGGCGTCGTGAAGGTGTACTGCGAGGTGCACGACTTCATGCGCGCGGTCATCGTGGTCACCGAAAATCCATTCAGCGCCGTCGTCGGCCGCGACGGCGCGTTTCGCATCGACGGGGTGCCTCCCGGGACGTACACGCTGGTGATCTGGCACCCCGACCTTGGCGAGGTCGACCGCTCGGTGACCGTTCCGGCCAGCGGGACGGTGCAGGTGCGCGCGGAGCTCGCCGCCCCATGATCCGCGTGCTGCGCGAGAGTCTCGCCGCCAAGCTGCTCGTCGCCCTGGTGGGCACGGTCGGCCTCCTGCTCGGCGTCGCCTACGTCGTGGTGCGCCAGGAAGCCTCGCAGCAGGTGGAGCGCGCGGTGGCGACGGCGGTGACGCGCGCGCAACGGCAGCTCGACACGCTCGAGACGCTGCAGCACGAGCAGGTGGCCCGCATGGGCCGGGCACTCACCGAGAGCCGCCGCACGCTGGCGGCGCTCGACGACGCCATTTCCGCCGGCGACAGCGGCGTGGTGGCCGACGTGGTGTCGCAGCAACTGGCCGTGGCGGCCCTGCCGGATTCGAACGTGGTGGTGGCGTTCACCGATCCGAACGCGCGCCCGGTGCTCACCTTCTTCGGCGCGCGCCCGATGCCCGGCGCCGATCCCGTGAACGTCGCACCCGTGGCGGCGCGCGTCCTGCAGGGCGCGAGCACCGAGCTGCGAACGTTCCGGGTCGTGAGCGGCCAACTCTACACGCTGAGCACGCAGATCATCCAGCTCGCCGGCCGCACCATCGGCACCGTGACCTTCGGGCTGCCCCTCCGGAACGCCGACGCCCAGCGCGTCAGCGACGTGGTGGGCGCGCAGGTGTGCTACCTGGTGGACGGTCAGTGCGTGGCCGGCGCGCGCGAGAGCCGCGGCCTGCTCGCGCGGACGTTCGCAGAGGCCGCCGGGCGGCCGGGCACGGTGCGCGTCCACGCAGCGGGCCGCGAGTGGTCGATTCGCACCCAGCCGCTGTCGCGCAGCGAGGCGTCGCAGGGATACCGCGTGATCGCCGTGCCCCTCGACGGCGTGCTGGCCCCGTTTCAGCGCATCATCCGCGCGCTTGCCATCGGCGGCGCCGCGGCGCTGCTGCTGTCGGTGCTGCTGGGCGTGATCCTCAGCCGCGGGCTCACGCGCCCGGTGCGCGCGCTCGTCGACGCCGCCGGGCGCGTGGGCCAGGGCGACTACGGCACCGAAGTCACCGTGCGCTCGCGCGACGAGCTCGGCACGCTGGCCCGCGCGTTCAACGACATGACCCGCGGCCTCCTGCTCAAGGAGCGCTACCGGTCGGTGCTGCACAAAGTCGTGTCGCGGGACGTGGCCGAAGAGCTGATGAGCCGCGACGTCGAGCTGGGCGGCGAGACGCGGGACGTGTCCGTGCTGTTCGCCGACCTGCGCGGCTTCACCGCGCTGACCGAGGGGATGGAGCCGCAGGCGGTGATCGCCCTGCTGAACGAATGCATGGAGCGGTTGAGCGCCGCGGTGGAAACCGAAGGCGGCGTGGTGGACAAGTACGTCGGCGACGAGATCATGGGCGTGTTCGGCGCGCCCGTGCCGCAACCCGACCACGCCGACCGCGCGGTGTGCGCGGCCGTGCGCATGCGCCGTGCGATGGCCGAGCTCAACGCGGTGCGCGCGGCGCGGCAGGAGCCGCCGCTGGCCATCGGCGCGGGGATCAACTCCGGTT
>JAGWRB010000140.1 GCA_028876725.1 Gemmatimonadota bacterium | reverse complement strand
GGTCGGCGGCGACCTCTTCCACCCGGCGGCGGAGCTCGCGCACCTCGGCCCGCTGTCCGGCGATCTGCTCGCCCAGGAGCCCGGTGGCGAAGAACACGCTGCCCAGCACGAGGCAGGTCTGGATCACGGTCCATACGGCGCGAAGTCCTTCACCGAACAGCACGAGCCAGACGAGCGCGACTACTCCGGCGAGCACGCCGACGCCGAACAGGGCGGCACCGAGCATCCCGAAGGCGAGCAGCGGCTTCTTGCCGAAACGCAGCTCGAACCACACCGAGACCATGTCGAGCACGCCCACGGGAATGCGCGAGATGCCGAACTTCGAATGGCCGGCGTGGCGCGGGTAGAGCGGCACGGGGATCTCGGTGACCGTGAACCCCTGGGCGTGGGCGAGGACGATCATGTAGCGGTGCCAGTCGGGGCGAATGGGCAGCCCGTCCATGATTTCGCGGCGGTACGCCTTTACGGAATTGAGATCCTTGACGGGCACGTCGAACAGCGTGCGGCTCAGCCAGTTGTAGATGCGCGAGACGAAGGCCTTTTCGTACTTGCCCTGCTTGAAGCCGGTCACCATGTCGGCGTCGCCCTCGAGAATGGGCGCGACGAGGCGCGGGATGTCTTCCGGCTTGAACTGGAGGTCGGCCGGATAGAACACCAGGATGCGGCCGCGCGCGTTCAGGTATCCGGTGCGGAGGGCATCGGCGATGCCGCGCTGGGCGCGGTGGCGCACGGCGCGCAGGAACGGATAGCGCGCCTGCAGGTCGCCGAGCACGCGCCAGCTGTCGTCGGTGCTGCCGTCGTCGATCACGACGACCTCGTAGCGGGCGGCGGACCCGCGGAAGGCGGCCTCGGCCTGCTCCATGAACAGCGGCAGGTTCTCGGCCTCGTCCTTGGCGGGGACGAGCACCGAGACGTCGACGGCCGGGGCGGCCGCGCCGGCGGAGGGAGTCATACGCGTTTCCTCATGCGCGCGGAGAGCACGCCCAGCTGGTCGCGGTACTTGGCCACCGTGCGGCGGGCGATCTGCACGCCCTGGCGGTTGAGGATGTCCACGATCTCCTGATCGGTGAGCGGCTGGCGCGGATTCTCCTCGCGGATGAGCTTCTCGATCTGGGCCCGGATGCCGCGCGCCGAGACGTCGTCGCCGCCGGTGGTGGTGAGGCCGGACGAGAAGAAGAACTTGAGCGGGAGCACGCCGCGCGGCGTCTGCACCCACTTTTCGTTGGTGACGCGGCTGATCGTCGACTCGTGCATGCTGATGGCCTCGGCCACCTCGCGGAGGGTGAGCGGCTTCAGATGTTGGACGCCCTTCTCGAAGAACTCGCGCTGGCGGTCGACAATGTAATTCATCACCTTGAGCATCGTCTGGCGGCGCTGCTCGATGGCCTGGATCATCCACGTGGCCGCGTTGAGCTTGCTGGCGATGAATTCCTTGTTCTCCCCCTGGAACTTGCTCTTGTCGCGGGCGATCTCCTGGTACGTGCGGCTGAGACGCAGCCGCGGGAGATTGGTGTCATTCAGCGAAACGCGGTAGGCCCCGTCGATCTTGTCGACGATCAGATCGGGGATGATGTAATGCTCCTCCGCGGCGCTGAACCGGAGCCCCGGCTTGGGGTCGAGCTTCTGGATCTCGTCGGCCGCCGCCTGCACCTCCTGCACCGTGAGGGCGTAGCGGCGGGCGATCTCGGGCCAGCGATGGGCGATCAGATCGTCGAAGGCGTCGTGGACCAGGCGATACGCCAGCGCCTCGCCCTGGCCCTGCTCGCGGAGCTGGAGCAGGAGGCATTCGCGGAGATCGCGGGCCCCGACGCCGGCGGGGTCGAGGCCCTGAATGACGCCCAGGATCTCCTCGGCCTCGGCCAGCGTGTACAGCGGCAGGGAGGCCAGGTCCGCGCCGGTCTTTTCGGCCGCGCCGGCGATCGCCTCGTTGACGCTCGCGAGCACCTCGGGGAGCGAGCAGGTCAGGTACCCGTCGTCGCCGATGTTCCCCACGCACTCGGCCGCCAGCACCTCCTGGCGCGGCGTGAGATCGAGCAACGAGAGCTGCTCCATCAGGTGGTCCGACAGGTCGCCCCGATCGACCGTCACCGGCTCGTACTGTTCGCGCACCTCGCTTTCCGCGGGCGCGCCGCCGGTGTCGAAGCCGTCGAGCAGGATCTCCTCCCAGTCCACGGCGTCGTCCTTGGCCGAGTCGCGTTCGGCGGCCGTGTCTTCGGACGCGGCGTCCATCGCCGGCCCTTCCTCGTCTCCCGCCTCGGGTTCTTCGTTCTCGTCCTCGTCCGGTTCCACGAGGTCGAGGAACGGATTGTTGAGCAATTCCTGCTTGAGGTGCTGCTGCAGGTCGAGCAGCGGCATGTAGAGGAGATCCATCGCCTGGTACAGGCGTGGATTGATCTTCAGCTCCTGCCGGAGGCTGGTGCTCTGCTGAAGACCGGTCTTCATGCGCCGACGCGGGTCAACTGCCGGCGGTGGCGAAGCGCGACCGGAGTCGCGCCGTGAGCGTGGGGCCTAGATAGATGTCGGCCACCGTATCGTCGAAGACGAGTTCCCGCACGGTGCCGGACACCTTCACCTGGCCGTCGAACATGATGTACGCCCGGTCCACGATGTCGAGCGTCTGCTCCACGTTGTGGTCGGAGATGAGCACCCCGATGTTGCGGGTGCGCAGGCGCGCGACGATGGTCTGGATGTCGTTGACGGCGATCGGATCGACGCCGGCGAACGGTTCGTCGAGCATCATGAATTTCGGCTCCGTCACCAGCGCGCGGGTGATCTCGAGGCGGCGCCGCTCGCCGCCGGACAGCGCGTAGGCCTTCTGGTGGCGGAGGTGCTTGATGCCCAATTCGTCGAGCAGCGTTTCGAGGCGCGACGCGCGCTCGGCCGATGAGAACGGCAGCGTTTCCAGGATGGCCTTGATGTTGTCTTCCACCGACAGCTTGCGGAAGATGGACGGCTCCTGCGACAGATAGCCGATGCCGAGGCGCGCGCGCTTGTACATCGGCATGGAGGTGATGTCGGCGCCGTCGAAGGTGATGCGGCCGGCCATGGGCTGGATGAGCCCCACGATCATGTAGAACGTGGTCGTCTTGCCGGCGCCGTTCGGCCCGAGGAGGCCGACGATCTCGCCCTGCCGCAGGTGCACGGCCACGTCGTTCACCACGCGACGGCGCCGGTACATCTTGACCAGTCCCGTCGCTTCGAGCGTGCTGCCGCCGGGCACGACGGCCAGCGGCGCCGGCGCCGGGTGCTCCCCGGTGACGGCGGGCTGCTCGCCGGTGCGGCGCATCGCGGCGGCCAGTTCCGCGCGTTCGGAGGCGATCTCCGACCAGAGCGCGTCGTTGAACCGGACGACGGCGTCCGGGTTCGCGAGGCCGGCCTCGGGCAGCACGATCACGCCCTCGCCCGCCAGGCGGGGAAAGACCGAGCGCGCGAGGTGCTCGCGGACTTCATCGAGGCTCAGGCGGCCCGCTTCGCGATCGGCGTCGCGGCCGGCGGCGCGGAGCGCGGCCAGGTGGTCGTCGCGGTACGCGACGGCGGCGCGATCGAAATTCACCGCGCCCCGGTCGTCGGCCTGGCTGAGCAGGGCGTGCACGGCGAGCGCCGCCGAGCGGTCGCCGTGCGACAGGCGATCGATGAGGGCGAGAAATTTCTCGGGCGGCGTGAAGTCGGTCATAGAGACGAACGGTGGGATGGCAGCGCGACGGCGGTGGTATCGGGGCGTCCCGGCGGGACCGGCGGCTTCCCGCCCGGCTTTGGGGCCGCTCCCTTCTTTCCG
This sequence comes from Gemmatimonadota bacterium, assembly GCA_028876725.1. Lineage (GTDB taxonomy): Bacteria > Gemmatimonadota > Gemmatimonadetes > Gemmatimonadales > Gemmatimonadaceae > JAGWRI01. The sequence continues at coordinate 5,428 of JAGWRB010000140.1, read as the reverse complement.
GTCGCCGACGTATCGGCGGATTGCTTTTCGTCGGGCTTCTTGAACGGCTTGCCGCATGCGACCGTCGTGGACGAATCGGCCACGGGCTCGGCGAGCAGGCCGTAGGTCTTCCCGACGACGTCGACGTTCTCGACGCCCTTGGCGCCGAAGGTAACGACGATGCGTTGTCCCTTGGAGTAGCTGATGGCGGGGGCGCAGAGCGAGGTGTCGCGCGGGGCCATGTTGTAGTACGAGGACGCGCTGTCGATCGCGATGAGGCGCCGGATCTGCGGCCCCTGGGCCGTGTCTTTGGGCGGCAGCGTATCGAAGAGGGCGAGGATCGTGTCGCCGCGCAGCCAGTCCATGTCTTTCGTGCGGAACTTCACGGTATCCGGCTTGCTCTCGGCGTACCCGCGGCCCAGGGCGTGGATTTCGCGCACCCGTTGGGCGGGCATGAGGACGTCGATGGAATCGGCGAGCAGGCTGTCGGCCGTTGACTTCGCGGCGGCGCGGCCGGGTCCCCACGCGTACGCGCGTTCGAGCTGGTCGTTGTTGACGCGCAGATCGATCGTGTCGGCGTGGAGGTTGAGGTCCTTGCTCGTGGCGACGCCTTTGCCGCGGGCGAGGACGCGCCGGAGCTTCTGGTCCTTGGAATAGAGGTCGAGCAGCGTGCCGACGAGCGTGAACGGGTTCTGGCCCTGCTTGCCCTCGATTTCCGGGTGCCCAATGAGGTGCAGCACGTCGTGCTGGCCATCGAGAAACATGGAATCACTGTGGGCGGTGAGGTCCTGGCGGGTGATCTGGACGACGCCGCCGGCGTACAGGAGACTGTCGCCGTTCATGAACACGTTGTTGGCCACGACCGTCATGGGCGGCAGCGGGTGCCCGAGCGAATCCTGCTGAATGAGGGTAATGGTGGGGCGGCCGGTGGCGGTCATCGTCGCCAGGGGGCGCGTCTTGGGGATGGGGCGCAGGTAGGTGGCCACCGGCCCCTTGAGATTGGAGCCGTTGGGCATCGTGGCGTCGACGTTGCCGTTGGCCACCACGCGCTCGTCGCCCATGAAATAATTCAGATAGTCGGAGTGGACGCTGAACCGCGGCTCCTGGTAGAAGACGTGGCCCACCAGGTAGATGCGCTTCTGGTCGCCGTACTGCTCGGCGCTGTCGGCCTTGAGGCGGATCTTCTTGGCCGGGCAGACGACCACGATGCCGGCGCCGAAGAACGAATCGTACTGGCCGGTGGGCGTGCGGACGTTGATCTGCCGGGTGGAGTCTGTGTTGAGGGCGTCGCAGCGCGTCGGCGGCCCCTGCGCCGCCGCGCGGGCGCCTGCCAGGCAGGCGGCGGCGAGGACCGCGGTCCAGACGCGGGGCATTAGTGATCCGGGAAGCTGGAGATGACGCCCGACCCGCTGGCCTTGCGGAGAATCTGAATGCGGTTCAGGCCGGGATCCGTCGTGAAGCCGATGCCCCGCTGCACGCGGCTGCCCTGCGTGAGCACGAACGACGTGTCGCTGGAGACCAGATTCGTGGCCTGATTGTACCGGAGTTGCGGCGTTTCCAGCCGCTCGCCGTTGGTCGTGGTGATGACGACGTTCCCCCACCCTTCGAGGACTTCGGTGCGCATGTTGTAGCGCCCGCTGTCGGCGCGCATGGTGCCGTTGTGGGCGCCCGTCGAGTCGCTGAAGTTGACGTGGATGTTGCGGAAGTCGAACCGGGTCTGGTCGTCGAACACGAACGCCGTGTCGGCGGTCATCGTGCCCCGCTCCACGCCCCGGTGGGTGAGGATCGATGAGAATTGCGCCATGACCTGTTCGGCGCTGTCGGCCACCGACGGCACGTGCGTGATGGGCGGTTCCGCGGTGCGGGTGCACCCGGCGGCGACGACGACGGCGACGCCCAGCGAGGCCAGTAGGAGCCGTCTCATCGCACCCGGGCCCGCATCAGGTCGTGCAGGTGCACGACGCCCACGAGCCGCCCGTCGGCCTCGACCACGGGCATCGCCATGATGCCGTGCTGCTCCATGCGGTAGGCCGCGGCGCTGGCCAGCTCCTCCGGGCGGACGGTCTTCGGCGTGCGCGTGAGCACGCGCTCGGTGGCGGTGGTGAGAATGTCGTCCTCGCGTTCCATCATGCGGGTCAGGTCGCCCGCGGTCATGATCCCCACCAGGCGATCGTCGTCGTCGAGCTGCAGGGCGATGCCGCGCTTCTCGGCCAGGAGCACGATGGCCTGGCGCATGGTATCACCCTTTCGCAATATGGGCAGGTCGTCCGTCACCATCACGTCGCGCACCCGCGTCAGCAGCCGGCGCCCGAGCGAGCCGCCGGGATGGAGCCGGGCAAAATCCTCGCGGCGAAACCCCTTGACTTCGAGGAGCGCCACCGCGAGTGCGTCGCCAAGAGCGAGGGCCACCGTGGTGCTGGTGGTGGGCGCCAGGTCGTGCGGACACGCCTCTTCCTTTACCCAGCCGTCGAGCCAGAGGTCCGCGAGGCGGGCCAGCGACGACTCCCCGTCGGCCGCGATCGCGATCGTGCCCACGCCGAATCCCTTGAGGTGCTCGAGGAGCCCCAGCAGCTCGTCGGTCTCCCCGCTTTTGGAAATCAGAATGGCCACATCGCCGCCGCCCACGATCCCGAGGTCGCCGTGGACGCTGTCCACCGGGTGCAGGAACGCCGCCGGTGTGCCGGTGGAGGTGAGGGTCGCCGCGATCTTCCGGGCAATGAGTCCCGACTTCCCGATCCCGGCCACGATCACGCGGCCGCGGGAGTCGGCGATCATCCGCACGGCGGCGGCAAACGACTCGCCCAGCCGCCGCTCCGTCTCCGCGAGCGCGTCGGCTTCGAGCCGCAGCACGCGGCGCCCCATGTCGATGACGTCGGCCCCGTTCATCGGACCGCCTCGCGCGCCGAGCGCTCGTGGACGTAGGCCTGCCAGAGCGCGTCCCACTCTCCGCGCGCCCGCAGCAGCAGCTCGGCGAACTCGCGCACGGCGCCGTGCCCTCCGCTCCGTTGCAGCACGAGCGCGGCCTCGGCCTTCACTTCGGCCGCCGCGTTGCCGGTGGCCACCGGCAGCCCCACGGTGCGCATCACCGCCAGATCGGGAAAGTCGTCGCCCACGAAGGCGACGTCCGCGGACGCCATGCCGTGGCGGTCGAGGATGGCGGAAAACGCCGGAAGCTTGTACGCGTCGACGACCTGGGCGAGGTCCTCGATCTCGAGTTCGGCGGCGCGCAGCCGCACGCTCTCCGACACGCGGCCCGTGACGATGGCCACGCGGAGTCCCGCCTTGCGCAGCAGGTGAATGCCGAGGCCGTCCTGAATGTCGTAGCGCTTGAATTCGAGCGGGCGGCCCTCGACGGCGCCGAGGTAGATGCCGCCGTCGGTGAGCACGCCGTCGACGTCCAGAGCCACGAGGCGGACCCGCCGCGCCAGCGCCGCGTCGATCATGCGCGGACGAGCGCCCATAGGGCGACGGTGCGTTCGATGAGCGCGTCGAGGTGTTCGAGCGGCATCATGTTCGGGCCGTCGCTCGGCGCGTGGTCGGGGTCGGGATGCGTTTCCATGAACAGCCCGTTGGCGCCAGCGGCGACCGCGGCGAGGGCGAGCGGCGGGATGAATTCGCGCGCTCCCCCGCTCGCGCCGCCCTTGCCCTGCCCTGGGCGCTGCACGCTGTGCGTGGCGTCGAAGATCACCGGCGCGTCGCACGCTTCGCGCATGCGCACGAAGTCGCGCATGTCGACGACGAGATCGCCATAGCCGAAGAAGGTGCCGCGTTCCGTCACCGCGACTTCCGATGGCACCGCCGAGGCCGCGCGCACCTTGTCCACGGCACCGCGCATCCCCTCGGGGTGCATCCACTGCCCCTTCTTCACGTTCACCGGTTTGCCGGTCGCGCCGGCGGCCTCGAGGAGGTCGGTCTGGCGACAGAGGAACGCGGGAATCTGCAGCACGTCGGCCACCTGCGCGGCCGGGGCGCACTGTTCGGGCAGGTGCACGTCGGTGAGGATGCGGAGCCCGGTGGCGGCGCGCACGCGATCGAGCGCGGCCAGTCCTTCGTCGAGGCCCGGTCCGCGGTGGGCGCCCACGTTGGAGCGGTTGGCCTTGTCGAAGGAGGCCTTGTAGATGATGCCGCCCGGCACCTTGTCGGCCAGCGCCGCGAGGTGGTCGCCGACGCGCAGGTTCAGCTCGTCGTCTTCGACCACACAGGGGCCGGCGATCAGGAAGAACGCTTCCGAGGGAAATGCGCGCGTCACGTCAGTCCGCCGCCTCCACGAGCCGGGATGCCGCGCCGGCCGGCGCTTCGGCACCGTGCTTGGCGCGGTACGCCGCGGCGATGAACCCCGCGAACAGCGGGTGCGGGCGGGTGGGCCGCGACTTCAACTCGGGGTGGAACTGGCACCCGATGAACCACGGGTGCTCGGGCAGTTCCATGATCTCCACGAGCTGGCCGTCGGGGCTGAGGCCGCTCAGCTTGAGCCCCTTCTGCGTGAACACGTCGCGGTAGGCATTCGACACCTCGTATCGATGCCGGTGCCGCTCGCTCACCTCGGCCACGCCGTACACTTCGGCGGCGCGCGAGCCGCGCGCCAGGCGGCACGGGTAGGCGCCAAGGCGCATCGTCCCGCCCAGGTCCGTCACGTGCTGCTGCGATTCCATGAGCGAGATCACCGGGTTGCCGCACTGCGGGGCGAACTCCGACGAATCGCTGTCGCCGAGGCCGCAGACGTTGCGCGCGAACTCGATGATGGCCACCTGCATGCCGAGGCAGATGCCGAAGAACGGCAGCCGCGACTCGCGCGCGTACTCGATGGCCTCGACCATGCCCTCCACGCCGCGCACGCCGAAGCCGCCGGGCACGAGGAGGCCGTCGTAGCCCTTGAGCAGCTCCGCCGCGCGCTCCTGCGACGTGAAGTTATCGCTCGACAGCCAGTGGATGTCCACGCCCACGTCGTTGGCGATGCCGCCGTGGATGAGCGCTTCCTGCACGCTCTTGTAGCTGTCCACGAAGTCGGTGTACTTGCCCACCACCGCGATGCGCACGCGTTCGCGCGGGGCGAGCACGCGCTCCACCATCGCGCGCCACGGCGAGAGATCGGGATCGGGGCGCTCGATGCCGAGCTTCTGCAACACGATCTTGTCGAATCCCTGATCGTGGAAGGCGAGCGGAATCTGGTAGATGCTGCGCACGTCGGGGCTCTCGATCACGCAGCCGAATTCGACGTTGCAGAACAGCGCGATCTTGCGCTTGATCTCGTCGGAGACCGGGCGCTCGGTGCGCACGATGAGCAGGTCGGGCTGAATACCGATCTCCATGAGTTCGCGCACCGAATGCTGGGTGGGCTTGGTCTTGAGTTCGCCCGCCGCGGCGATGTACGGGATCAGCGTGAGGTGCACGAAAATCGAGTTCTCGCGGCCGATGTCGTGGCGGAACTGGCGGATCGCCTCGAGGAACG
>JAGWRB010000020.1 GCA_028876725.1 Gemmatimonadota bacterium | reverse complement strand
GAGCTCCCTTCGGCGAGTAGATTTCGGCGCAACACCTGTCCATCGCTCATGAAAATTGAACTCATCACGATCGGCGACGAGCTGCTGCTCGGATTCACGATCGATACGAATGCCGCGCATCTGGCGCGGGCGCTGGCCGACATCGGCGTGCAGATCGAGCGCCGCACCACCGTCGGCGACACGGCGGAGGAGATCGGCGCCGCCGTGCGCGAAGCGCTGGATCGCACCGGCGCTGTGATCACCACGGGCGGGCTCGGGCCCACCAGCGACGACCTCACCAAGGCGTCCATCGCGACGCTCTTCGGCCGCGGCATGCGGTTCGACGAGGAGCACTGGGCGTGGATGGCCGAGCGCTGGCGCACGCGCTTCCAGCGCGAGATTCCCGAGGCGAACCGGCAGCAGGCGATGATTCCCGACGGCGCGACGAAGCTGCGCAACAACCACGGCTCGGCGCCCGGCATCTGGCTCGAAGACGAGCGCGGCCGGTGGGTGGCGATGCTGCCCGGCGTCCCGCGCGAGATGCGCGGCATGCTGGCCGACACGCTGCTGCCGATGCTGCGCGAGCGTGTGACCGGCGATCGCGTGGTGCGGTCGCGGACGCTGCGCACCACCGGGGTGCCCGAATCGCTGATCGCCGAGCGGGTGGGGGCGATCGACGGGGGCGTGGGCGACGTGGCGCTGGCCTATCTCCCCAACGTCGACGGCGTGGACCTGCGCGTCACCGTGCGCGGGGCGTCGTCGGCGGAGGCCGACCGGCGGCTGGACGGCGCGGTGCGGCGGCTGCGCGACGCCTTCCCGCGCGAGATTTACGGAGAGGGCGATGCGGATCTCGCCGCGGTCGTGCTCGAGCTGTGCCGGGCGCGCGGGCTGCGCCTGGCGGTGGGCGAGAGCTGCACCGGCGGGATGCTGGGCGCGCGGGTCACGAGGATCCCCGGGTCGAGCGACGTGTTCGTGGGCGGCGTGATCGCGTACGCGAACGAGATCAAGACGTCGCTGCTGGGCGTGGCCGCGGATCTCATTCGCGCGCACGGCGCGGTGAGCGAGGAGGTGGCGCGGGCGATGGCGAGCGGGGCGCGCGCGCGCACGGGGGCGGAGATCGGCGTGGGGATCACCGGCATCGCCGGCCCGGATGGCGGCACGCCGGAGAAGCCCGTGGGCACGGTGTGGATCGCGGCCGACGTGCGCGGCGACGCGCGCGCGGCGCTGCTGCACTCGTGGGGCGACCGCGAGGAAGTGCGTCAGCGGGCGGCGCAGGCCGCGCTCAACCTGGTGCGGCGGATGCTGGCCGGCGACTGACGCCGGGAGTCAGCGGCTCCAGACGAAGATCGCCGCGCAGGCGTTGCCCACGGCCTCGACGGGGAGCGACGACGACGTCGGATAGACCTCCATGGCCTCGACGTCGTTGGCGCGCATCGTCCGGAACGGTTCGAGCGGATCGACGGCGTTGCGATTGGGATCGGGATTGCCGTCGACGTAGGCGGCCGATCTGGGCGCGAGCGTGGCGTCGCTGCTGCCCGCCTGGCCGCGCGGCCAGACCTGCATGCCGTTGAGTTCGATGAGAATCCCGCCGTTGCCGCACCCGGGAAAGCTGAGCACGGTGTTGCCGCCGTCGTCCCAGAACTGCAGCGAGGGCACGCGGCGCAGGAGATCCTTGAAGTCCTGCACGCCCATGCGGTCGATGTCTTCGTGCGTGTAGAAGCGCGCGTTGCCCACGTTGTATGCGCGGCGCTCGTAGAACTCGTCGTACTTGCTGGTGTAGGCCAGCCGCGCAGGCTTGTCGAAGAGGCCGACCGTGCGGGTGACGATGGTCTTGAGCACGACGGCGCCGGGCACGAGGATCACGGGCGCGAGCGAGCTGTCGCGCGGCGTCGCGATGGCGATGTCGATGGGCCCGTAGCCGATCTTCCGCACCGAGAGCACGTGCACGCCGTCGGGCACGCCGGCGAGGGTGAAGCGGCCGTATGCGTCGGTGACGGTGGCCAGGCCGAGTGGCGCGATGGAGATGTTGGCGCCGGTGATGGGCTGGCGCAGCGAGTCGATGACTCGGCCGAGTACGGCGACGGTGCGCCCGGGCCGCTGGGCGTGGGCGGGGGCCGCGGCGAGGAAACCGGCGGCCGCGGCGCAGAGGGCGCGGCGGGCGGTGGGCGATACGAAAGCGCGCATGGCGGGCAATTCTCCCGGCGGCGCCGCGCGGCGCCGCCTCATGCGAACCAGTATTCCGCGTGCTGCCCCGGGCCGCAAGGGGCGGCGTTCGGACCCTATTCGGCGATCGCCTCCGCCGGCTCGCCGCGATACCCGTGGAAGGGCAGGAGCATCACGAGCGGCGAGACGATGACGAACACCCCGGCCACGACGAGAAAAATGTGGTTGTACGAGAGCACGGCGGCCTGGGCGCTGACCTTGAGGCCGAGCAGTTGGAGCGCCTTGCGCTCGGCGTCGTACAGGCTGGCGCCGGCGGCCTGCGTGGCGTGGGTGACAGCCCCGAGCCAGTTCCGCGCGATGGGGCTCGACGAGTCCTCGGCGAGCATGGCGTAGAAGCGGCTCTGCCCGTGCGTGAGCATCGTGGCGACGGTCGCGATGCCGATGCTTCCCATGACCTGCCGCACGACGTTGTAGAGCCCGGTGGCGGCGGTCATCTGCGCGCGGTCGATCTTCGAGAGCGCGGCGGTGCTGAGCGCGGCGAAGAGGAAGCTGAAGCCGGTGCCCGTGCACAGCTGGGGCACGACCAGGTTCCAGATGCCGGTGTCGATGGACATGTGGCCGAGCTGCCAGTAGCCGGCCACGATGAACCCGAGGCCGAACAGCACCATGAGGCGCGGACCGACGCGGTTGTAGGCGCGCCCCGCGATGGGCATGCAGACGAGCATCGCGAGGCTGCGGGGCATGAGGGCGATGCCGGCGTCCATGGCGTTGTACCCGAGGAGCCGCTCCAGAAACATCGGGAGGATGAACAGGCTGCCGCTGAGTCCCGCGCCCATGATGCCGCCGAGGAAGGTCGCGGCGCCGAAGGTGGGATTCTTGAGAATACGCAGATTGGCCGCGGGGCGGTCGGTGGTGAGCTCGCGCCAGAGGAAGAGGACGATGCCCACGGCGGCGATGACGGCGAGGCGCACGATGAAGGTGGACTGGAACCAGTCGTCGCGCTGGCCCTCTTCGAGCATGAGCTGGAAGGCGCCGAGGCCGACGATCATGAACCCGAGGCCGGGGAAATCGATCTTCGCTTTGGTGCGCTCGAGGTAGGGCGGGTCCTCGATGACGCGCTGCACCATGATGAGATTGAGCAGGCCGATGGGGACGTTGATGAAGAACACCCAGGGCCAGGAGTAGCGGTCGGTGAGCCAGCCGCCGAGGGTGGGGCCGATGGCGGGGGCGAGCACGACGCCCATGCCGTAGATGCCCATGGCGAGGCCCTGCTCGTGGCCCGGGAAGCTCTCGCGCAGGACGGCCTGCGGGACGGTGATGAGGATGCCGCCGGCCATGCCCTGGAGCACGCGATAGGCGACGAGCATGCCGAGCGAGGTCGACATGCCGCAGGCCATGGAGGCGGCGGTGAAGACGGCGATGGAGAGCAGGTACATCCGCTTGCGGCCGTAGCGGCTGCTGAGCATGCCGACGATGGGCATGACGAGCACGTTGGCCAGGATGTACCCGGTGACGACCCAGGTGATTTCCTCGATGGTGGCGCCGAGGTTACCGCCCATATCGGGGAGGGCGACGTTGACGATGCTGGAGTCGAGCACCGCCATGATGTTGCCGATCATCACCGTGCCGGCGATGACCCATTTGTTGTGGTGCCGGCCGGTCATTCGCGGGATCCTGGGGTCCCCGGGGCGGTGGGCGCGGCGGGGGCGACGAGCGGAAGGACGCGGGCCATGACGCGGCGGACGAGCGCGCGTTCGCGCTCGGGGAGCGGCGCGAGGCGCTTGGCGACGATGGCGCGGGCGCGGGCGTAGTAGGCGTCGAGCGTAGCGTGGCCGGCGCGGGTGAGCGCGAGCTGGAGGCGGCGCCGGTCGTCGGGGTGCGGGCGGCGGGTGATGAGGCGCCGTGTGACGAGGATGTCGAGCAGCCGGGTGACGGCGGGGCGGCCGAGCATGAGGTACTCGGCGAGCTGCGAGGGGGCGCAGTCGGGATCGGCGTTTATGAACCCGAGGGCGCGGAGCTGCGGGAGGGTGAGGCCGCGGGGTTGGCCGCGGCGCATCTGCGCGCGCACGAGCCGCGAGACGGCGAGCCCGACGTCGAGCACCTCGGCGGCGCCCCGGTCGGCCGATGAGAGACGCTTCCGATCAGGCAACTGTTGCATATTGTGAACTATAGGGCCGCGCGCCGGGCGGCTCAACTCCGGGCCGTGGGGGGCGGGGCCGCGCGGAGGCCTGGATCGGCGCCGCTAGCCGGCGCGCAGCGGGCGCTTCAGCACCACGCCCGCCAGCTCCGCGGCGCACCGCTCGATGCGCGCGTACACGGCGTCGTACACGGCGGGCGGCGCGCCGAACGGATCCTCGATCCCGCGCGGGCTCGCGTCCAATGGATCGAAATCGCCGAGCACGAGCACGTGTCCCGCGGGCGTCGCGAACCGCCGCCGAATCGCGCGCGCCTGCGCGGCGTCCATGGTCACCACGAGGCCGGCCTGCGAGAGCATGTCGCGCGTCAGGGCGCGCGACCGGTGGGTGGAGAGATTCACGCCGCGCCGGTTGGCGGCGTGGATGGCCTCGGGCGGGGACCGCCGTCCGGGGCCCACGAACCCCGCCGACTCCACGGAAACGCCCGCCGTGGCGAGCCACCGTCCGAGGATCACCGCCGCAAAGGGGCTCCGGCAGATGTTGCCGTGGCACACGACCAGCACGCGGGTGGCGTGTCGCGGCCGCGACACCACCGCCTCCGCCGCGAGCTTCCGCACCTGGTGCAGCACGCGATCCGGTGCCTGCCGCACCGCCGTCAGCAACGATTCCACTTCCGTCTCCTCTCGAACGGAGGCTGTGGCCCGCGCACGGCGGGCCGGGTGTCGGGGGAGTGATCTCTCATACCACGCGCGGGCGGTGCGGTTCCGATGCGCCGCCGGTGCTCCCGTTACGCCGCCCGAACCGGCCTCCGCATCACCCCTCGGGCGGGCCGCCGCTGCGCCTTCCTGGCAGATCCCGCCGGTCCGGTCATTGCAACTCGGCCGCCGCAGGACGAACTTTAGATCAATGACTCGCAAGAACGATTCCACGACCCCGCCCGACGACATGCCCGGCACCGCGACTCCCGGTGATCCGCAGCCGTCCCCCGCGGCGACGGACGCCTCCACGACGGACGGCGTCGCCGCCGGCGCACTCGAAGCGGAACTCGCCGAGCAGAAGGACAAGTATCTGCGGCTCGCCGCGGAATACGACAACTTCCGCAAGCGTACCGTGCGCGAACGGCAGGACGCCGAGCTGCGCGGCATGGGCGTGCTCATTCGCGGCCTGCTGGACGCGCTCGACGACCTGGGGCGCTTCGCCCACGTGGACCCGGCGTCGGTCGACGCGGCCACGGTCGTGCAGGGCGCCGAGATGGTCGAGAAGAAGATGCTGAAGACGCTGGCCGGTCACGGGCTGGAAGTCCTCAACCCTGCGGGAGAGCCGTTCAATCCGGAGCTGCACGAGGCGGTGTCCACCACGCGGGCCGCGCTGCCCGAAGAGGATCATCGCGTGGCGCAGGTTTACCAGGTGGGGTACCTGTTCAACGGTCAGTTGCTCCGTCCCGCTCGCGTCGTCGTGACGCAGTGGCACGACGAACCCTAGCCCCAGCGCATGCCGCCCACCAAGGACTATTACGCGGTGCTCGGGGTGCCCGCTTCCGCTGCGCAGGACGAGATCAAGAAGCAGTACCGGAAGCTGGCCAAGAAATTCCACCCCGACGCGAACCCCAACGACCCCAAGGCCGCCGAGCGCTTCAAGGAAGTGTCGGAGGCGTATCAGGTCATCGGGGACGCCGAGAAGCGGAAGCAGTACGACGAGATGCGCCGGCTGGGCGCGTTCGGCGGCGGCTTTTCGTCGGCGCGCGGTCCGCGTCCGTCGCCGGGCGGCGCGCCCCCGGGGGGCGCGGGCGCCTTCCGATTCGAGGACTTCGATCCGAGCGGCTTCGGCGGATTCGGCGATCTGTTCAGTTCGATGTTCGGCGGGGGCGGCAAGGCGCGCTCGCGCGGGCCCGAGCGCGGCCAGGACGTCGAGCGGTCGCTGGAGGTGCCGTTCCGGACTGCGGCCACGGGCGGCAAGGTGCCCGTGGACCTCGAGGTCACCGAGGAGTGCGACACCTGCCACGGCTCGGGGGGCGCGCCGGGCGCGAAGTTCGGCACCTGCCCGGAGTGCGGGGGGCGGGGGACGATCTCGTTCGGGCAGGGCGGGTTCGCCGTGCAGCGTCCCTGCCCACAGTGCCTGGGACGGGGCCAGGTGCCCAGCGAGCGCTGCGCCACCTGCGGCGGCGCCGGCGAGGTCCGCTCGCGGCGCAAGGTGCTCATCACCGTGCCGGCCGGCGCCGATACTGGAACTCGTATACGTCTCAAGGGGCAGGGCGG
>JAGWRB010000019.1 GCA_028876725.1 Gemmatimonadota bacterium | reverse complement strand
GCAGGCCGCCCAGCCCTCCGAAGCGCCCGCCGGCCGCGCCGGCCGCGGCGGATTCGGACGCGGCGGCGCCCCCGCCGGCGAGACCGCCGGTCCGCGCCCCTATCGCCAGGTGGTTCCCGCCAGCGCGGAAACGCGCCGCGGGCTCTTCATCACGCACCGCGTGGGCGACAAGCTCCTGTTCGAGATTCCGCCGCACGAATACAACAAGGACATGCTGATCGTGGGCCGCTACGATCGCGCCGCGGCGCCCGAGCCGCAGGGACGCGCGAGCGGGGGCGGCGGCTTCGGCGATTACGGCGGCGACGAGTTCATGGAGCGCACCCTGCGCTGGGACCGCGTGGGCGACAAGATCGTCCTGCGCACGCCGTCGTTCAACATCACCGCCGACAGCAACCTGTCGGTCTACCGGTCGGTGGAGTCGTCGAATTTCGCGCCGATCATCATGATGTTCCCCATCGAGGCGTACGGCCCCGACAGCGCGCCCGTGATCGACGTGACGCGGCTGTTCACGACGCACGTGCCCGAAATCGAAGCCATTCGCGGCAACATCGACGCGACGCGCTCGTACATCGAACACGTCGCCGCGTTCCCCGAGAACGTCGAGATCCAGGCCGCGCAGACCGGCACGCCGGCGGCCAACGGCGGCCGTGGCGGCGCTCCCGGCGGCGGCGGACGCGGCGGCGCCGCGATGGCGCAGAGCGTGCTCGCGCACTGGAGCATGATCAAGCTCCCCGAAGATCCGATGCCCGTGCGTTACGCCGACGAGCGCATCGGCTTCTTCACCGTGCGCACCGTGGACTTCGGCAGCGACAAGCAGGTGGCCGTGCCGCGCCAGTTCATCACGCGCTACCGGCTCGAGTGCTCCGACCGGATGGACGGCAATCTCTGCTATCCCAAGAAGCCCATCGTCTACTACGTGGACCCCGGCACCCCCGACAAGTGGAAGCCGTGGGTCCGCAAGGCCATCGAGAGCTGGCAGCCCGCGTTCGAGGCGGCCGGCTTCAAGGACGCGATCATCGCCAAGGACGTGCCCACCAACGACCCCAACTGGTCGATGGAAGACATCCGGCACACCGTGATTCGCTGGCTGCCGTCCACGGTCGAGAACTCCGTGGGGCCGCACGTCAGCGACCCGCGCACCGGCGAGATCCTCAACGGATCGCCGCGGATCTTCCACAACCTGATCGAGCTGATGCAGTACTGGTACTTCAGCCAGGCGGCGCAGGTCGATCCGCGGGCGCGGCAGATGCCGCTTCCGGATTCTCTCATGGGACGCCTGCTCGAGTTCGGCATCGCCCACGAGATCGGCCACACCATCGGCCTCCAGCACGATCAGATCGGCAGCTCCGAATATCCGCCCGACAGCGTGCGCAGCCCGAGCTGGGTCGAGAAGATGGGCAGCAGCCCGAGCATCATGGACTACTCGCGCTTCAACTACGTGGCACAGCCGGAAGACCACATCCCGCTGTGGACCATGGTCCCGCGCGTGGGCCCGTGGGATAAGTACACCATCATGTGGGGCTACAAGCCCATCCCCGGCGCCACGACGCCGGAAGCCGAGAAGCCGACGCTCGAGAAGTGGATCGCCGTGCAGGATACGGTGCCCTGGCTGCGCTTCTCGGTGAACAACGAGTTCGGCCAGTTCGGCACGCAGAGCGAGGCCGTGGCCGACGCCGATCCGGTGTGGGCCACCGGGCTCGGGTTCAAGAACATCGCCCGCGTCATGCAGTACGTGCAGGGCGCCGGCACGCAGCCCATGGAAGACAACACGCTCCTCGGCAACCTGTACGACCGCACCGTGGGCCAGTGGGCCACCGAGGCCGCGCACACCACGAACGTGATCGGCGGCGGCACGGTGTGGTACAAGTCGGGGAGCCAGCCGGGCCCCGTGTACGTGCCGCTCAGCCGCGCCAAGCAGATGGCCGCGGTCAAATTCCTCAACGACAGCGTCTTCACCACGCCGCAGTACCTGATCAACACCACGATCCAGTCGCGCATCGATCCGACCGGCATGGTGGATCGCATCGGCAACGCGCAGAATCGCGTGCTCGGCTCGCTGCTCAACGATCAGCGCATGGACCGGTTGCTCGAGCTGCAAGCCACCGCCGCGCCGGCCAACCGGTATCCGCTGCCGAATTTCCTGGACGACGTGCGGAAGGGGATCTGGAGCGAGCTCGGCACGGCGCATCCGTCCATCGACATCTATCGCCGGACGCTGCAGAACAATTACCTGACGCTCATCGACAACAAGCTCAACCCGGCGGAGGCCGCCGGCGGCGGACGCGGCGGCGCGTTCTTCGGACGCCCGCTCAAGCCGCTCTCCGACGAAGCGAAGTCCGACCTGCGCAGCGAGTTGATGGAGCTGCAGGCCGCCATCCGACAGGCCATTCCCAAGACGACCGACAAGGAAACGCGCTGGCACCTGCAGGGCGCCGACCATCGGATCGACGACATCCTCAACCCGAAGAAGTAGTTCGGCTGCAGGCGATGGACACGCAAACGGGGCCGCGCATCTCGCGCGGCCCCGTTTGGCGTTGCTGGGGGGAAACGTTCCTTCTCATGCCCTCGGCATGCCCGGTCTCCCGTGAAGCCCGCCGGACATCGGCGTCAGCACGGCCACACCACGGCCCGCGCCGGCTCCGATGATCCGCGACCAGCGATCGTGCCACAGGCGATAGCCCGCCCAGACAATCACGCCGACGTCGAACAGCACGGTGGCAAGCAACAGCACGATGGGGACGACCATTCCCGCCAGGACGACGATCAAGGCGACGGCACCCATCCAATCCTCCCCGCCGGCATGGCGAGCGCGCGCGAGTCGGAAACACAAGCTCCGCGGCCCTTCGCACCGGCATGGTCACGACGCCGAATGGCAAGCGTCTGCCCTGAAACGTGGGGCGTGTACCCGACACCGCCCAGACTGGTTTCCCTGATCCTTTTGCGGAACTTCCCTCTTGCGCATTCACGCGCACTTTCCTGATCTGGTAAATGCGTGTCGTGTCAACAATTGGGACCGCGTGCCTTGACACGCTCCACGGGGCGGCGTATCCTGCGTTCGCGCACTCCGCGCCCACCATTTGAGCAGACCATGATCCGCATCCGCCGCAATTCCAATAACCGCCCCAATAATTGGGCCTCCGCCACGAGGTCTGGGTAGCGCGCACGCGGTTCAGTCTCGTATACCGGCGCCCACCAGACCCCTCTGGTGGGCGTTTTTGCATCTCCGATGTTCTCCGTTCCGATGGGGCGTAGGTCAATTGGCAGACCGCCTGACTGTTAATCAGGAAGTTGCAGGTTCGAACCCTGCCGCCCCAGTTCCCATGTATAGTTCACCGATATGACGTTCAGCCGGACGCCCTTCCGCATTCTCGTCACCGACGAGGTGGACCAGGAGGGAATCGCGCTCCTCCAGGCGGTTCCGGAGTTCCGCGTCGACGTCGTGCCCACGCTCCCCGAAGCGGAGCTGCTCGGCCGCGTCGGCGACTACGACGCCATCGTCGGACGAAGCGCCACGCGCATCTCCGAGCCGCTGCTCCGCGCCGCGAAGCGGCTGCGCGTCGTGGGGCGCGCCGGCGTCGGCGTCGACAACGTGGACATGGACGCCGCGACGGCGCTGGGGATCGCCGTGATCAACGCGCCCGCCGGCAACACGGTGGCCGTCGCCGAGCTCTTCTTCGCCGTGCTCATCGGCCTCCTGCGTCACGTGACGCGCGCCGACCAGTCGATGCACGAAGGGCGCTGGGAGCGCTCGCACCTCCTCGGCCGCGAGATCAAGGGCAAGACGCTCGGCGTCGTCGGTGTGGGACGCATCGGCGGCGAGGTGTCGGTTCGCGCGCGGGCCTTCGGGATGACGGTGATCGGCTACGATCCGTACATCGCCCAGGACCGCTTCGACGCCCTGCAGGTGCGCCGCTGCGCCACGCTCGACGAACTGATCGCCGCCTGCGACATTCTCACGGTGCACACGCCCCTAACCGACGAGACCCGCGGGATGATCGGCGCCCGCGAGCTGGCGGCCCTCCGGCCGGGCGCCGTGGTGTGCAACCTCGCGCGGGGCGGCATCGTCGACGAGCAGGCGCTGGCCGACGCCCTCGTCTCGGGCCACCTCGCCGGCGCCACGGTCGACGCCTACACCAGGGAGCCGCTCCGCGGCGACCACCCGTTCCGCGCCGCGCCGCACCTCCTGCTCACCCCGCACATCGGCGCCAGCACCGACCAGGCCCAGCGCAACGTGGCCGTGGACGCCTGCGCCGCCGTGCGGGACGCCCTGCTCAACGACGAGTATTCGCGTTCTCTCAACGTCGCGGAGTCGGGCGGCGACTGGCAGGCCCTGCAGCCGGCCATGCGGCTGGTCCGCCGCTCGGCTGCCGCCGCCCGGGCCCTGCTCGCCGACCGCGGCGCGCGGGCCATCTCCCGCGTCGAGCTCCGCCTGGGCGACGAACTCGCCCGCGGACGCGGCCCCCTGCTCGCTTCCGCGGCCCTCGGCGCCCTCGAAGGGGTCGTGGCCGAAGAGCGCCTGAACGTGATCAACGCCCGCGGCGTCGCGCGTTCGCGCGGCGTGGAGCTGCACTACGCCGAAGCGGGCCTGCCGCCGCACGGACGCGCCGTCGAAGTGCGCGTCACCGCCGACGGCCAGGAAGCGCGCGTGGGCGGCGTGGCCGCCATCGACGCTCCGCCCCGATTCACGCGCATCGGCAGCTTCCACGTGGACGTCGCCCCCCGCGGCACGCTCATCGTACTCTCCAACCGCGATGTGCCCGGCGTGATCGGCCGCGTGGGCACCGCGCTCGGCGCCGCCGGCGTGAACATCGCCGAGTACCACCAGGCCCGGCTGGCGCAGGGCGCCGAGGCGCTGGCGGTCATCACCATCGACGGCACGGTCAGCGACGAGGTGCGCCGGACCTTGCTTGCGCTCCCCGACGTGCATTCGGCCACGGTCATCCCGTTTGGCGAAGACTGACCGCGGACGCGCCGCGTCGCCCCTCTCGCGCGACCGCTCGGTGCGCGAGGCGCACGCCCGCGACGCGTCGGGCCTGTGGCGCGTCCCCGACGCGGTAGCGCGGCCCGAAACTGCAAGCGAGGTGGCGGCGATCGTGCGCGAAGCCGCTTCCAATGGAACGCCGGTCACCGCGGCCGGCTCGCAGACGAGCACCACCGGCGCCTCGATCACCGATCGCGGGGTGCTGATGTCCCTGCGCGCAATGTCGCGCGTACTCGACGTCGACGAGCGCGCGCGCACCGCGCGCGTCGAGCCGGGTTTACTGCTGGGCGATTTCCAGCGCGCGCTGGCGCCGCTCGGCCTGTTCTTCGCGCCCGACCCCACGAGCGACCAGGAGTGCACCGTGGGCGGCGCGATCGCGTGCAACGCGTCAGGGCCGCGCACGCTGCGGTACGGCCCAACGCGGGCGCACGTGCGCGCATTGACGGTCGTCACCGCCAACGGCGACACAATGCGCGTGGCGCGGCCGGCCGTGGAGAAGAACACCGCGGGCTACCTCCTGGCGCAGGATCCGGTGGACTGGTTCGTGGGGAGCGAGGGTACGCTCGGCATCGTGATCGAGGCCGAGTTGGCGCTGCTCGCGCTGCCGGCGCGCGAGATCGGGCTGGCGATTCCGCTCCCCGACGAAGCGCGGGCGCTCGCGTTCATCGTTGCCGCGCGCGAATCGGCGCAGGTGCGCCCGCGCTGCCTGGAGTACTTCGACGCCGAATCCTTCGCCATCGCGCGCGGCGAAGCGCAGAGTGCGTCGTGGGCGCCCGCCGCCGGCGCCATGGTGTACGCCGAAGAAGCCACCGACGGCGCCGAGCCGCCGCTCGACGCCTGGCTCTCGCTCGCCGAGCAGTTCGGCGCCGGCGAGTCGGACATCCGGGTGTTCGAGGGCGATGCCGCCATTCGCGAAGCGCGGCGGTTGCGACATGCCGTGCCCGCCACGATGCACGAGCGCGTGGCGCCATTTTTGAACGCCGGCGGGCGCCGCGTGTCCACCGATTGGGCCGTGCCCTATCGCGACGCCGCCCGGGCCGTGGCGATGGCGCGACGCCACGCGCGCGAGGCGGGCGTCGACCCGGGGATCGTGTACGGCCATCTGGGCAACGGGCATCCGCATCAGAATTTCGTAGCGCGGAACCCCGAGGAGGTGCGCCTCATGGAGGACGTGGTGGAGCGCACCCTGCGTGAGGTGGTGGCGATGGGCGGCACCGTGTCGGCGGAGCACGGCATCGGCAAGCTCAAGACGCGGTGGCTGCCGCTGCAGCTCTCGCCGCAGCAGATCGGCATGATGCGCGCCATCAAGCGCGAACTCGACCCCGCCGGGATCTTCGCGCCCGGGAACATTCTTTGAGCGGCGCGCCGAGGTATCGCACCGTCGTCCTCGACGTCGACTCCACCCTCACCGGCATCGAGGGGGTGGACTGGCTCGCGGCTCGGCGCGAGACGGAGACGGCGTCGGGGGTGATGCGCCTCACCGAGCGGGTGATGGCCGGCGAGATGCCGATCGAAAAGGCGTACGCGGCGCGCCTCGAGCGCATCGCGCCAACGCGCCTCGAAGTCGCGGCGTTGGCGGAGGCCTATCGCGACGCCGTGGCCCCGGACGCGCGCGCCGCGATTGCGTCCCTGCAGGCGGCCGGCGTGCGCGTGCTGGCCATCAGCGGCGGGCTTCGCGACGCCGTGCTCCCATTCTGCACCGGACTCGGCATCGCGGACGCCGACGTGCACGCCGTGAAGCTCCGCTGGAACGCCGACGGAGAGTACACCGGCTTCGACCGGCGATCGCCGCTCGTGAAGCAGACGGGCAAGGCGCGGATGCTGCAGCGGCTCGCGCTGCCTCGTCCCATTCTGGCGGTCGGCGACGGCAGCACCGACGTGGAGATGCGGCGTGCCGGCGAGGCCGACGCATTCGCGGCGTACACCGGATTCACGCACCGCGCGCGGGTGGTGGAAGCGGCGGATTTCGTGGTCCGGTCGTTCGCGGAGCTTACCGAGCGCGTCCTTCGCTAGTGCGAGCAGCGGGACGGGGTTCTGGCCCGGCAGCCCCTGACCGCAGTACGTTCAGCGCATCATGCCTCGCCCACACTCTCACGCCCTCCTGGGCGCACTCCTGCTCGCGACGCTCGGCGCGTGCGTGCGCGACGCGTCGCACGCGGCCGCCCGGGCGGATACGCTGGACGTGATGAATGCCGCGTCCATCACCCGCCCCCTGCGCGCCGTGCTCGACAGCTTCGCGGCCCGCACCGGCACGCGGTACACCCTCCAGCCGGGCGCCAGCCTGGAGCTGGCGCGGCTCGTGACCGAAACGGGGCGGCGCCCCGACGTGTTCATCTCCGCCGATCCCGCGGTGTTCCCCGAGCTGCTCGAGCCGGCGTTCGTGAACGGCTACGACATCATCGCGCGCAACCGCATGGTGCTCGCGTACACGAGCGCGTCGCGCGGCGCGTCGGAGATCAACGCCGACAACTGGCGCACCGTCATCACGCGTGCCGGCGTGCAGGTCGGCCGCGCCGACCCGAACACCGATCCCTCGGGGTACCGGACCCTGCTCTCCATGCAGCTCGCCGAGCGGTACTACCGGGAGCCGGGCCTGTACCGGCGCCTGCTCGACGCGGCGCCGGAACGCAACGTACGCCCGCGGGAGGCCGATCAGATCGCGCTGCTGCAGACGCATAACCTGGATTACATCTGGACGTACGAGAATCTCGCGCAGGACAACGACCTGCGATTCGTGAAGCTGCCCGACGCCGTGGATCTCGGGACGCCCGCCGACTCGGCGGTCTACGCAGCGGTCTCCGTGCGCGTGCTGGGCAAGCGCCCGGGCGACACGCTCACCGTGCGCGGGGCGCCCATCCTGTTCGGCGCCGCGGCGCTGTCCACCGCCCCGCATCCGGCGCTCGCGCGCCGGTTCCTCGCCTTCCTCACCTCACCCGACGGGCAGCGCATCGCCCGCGCCCGCCACTTCGACGTGCTCGGTTCCGCTCGGCATATCAACAATCACTAATGTACCGCCTCACGGGCGTCCGGCGCCGTCGACGACGAGCGTCGCCGCCGTGTAGCCGTCGGCGTTGGCGCCCGACGCGGGAAAGGTGATGCGGAGCCGGCGCGCGCGCCCCGCGCGCCACGGCAGCAGCGACACCGATCCGGCGCTCGCGGCCGCCGACAGGCGGCCGGCGGACCCGGCGTCGGGCGCCATCACCTCGAACTCGTACGTGCTGTCCGCCAGCCCCTGGAGCGACACTTCGTAGCGCCCGCTCCCCGGAGGGGCGTCGCGGCGCACGGCTCCCAACCGCTCGCTCAGCACGCGCGGCGCGTGGGACCGCTCGCCGATCACCGCCGGCATGCTCGGCGGCACGATGCTCCACCCGCCGGTATAGGCCACGCGCAGCGACGCCGACTCGCGGACGACCCCCCGGACCGTGGCGTGCACATCGCCCGGGGTGGCCTCGGTCGTCACGCCGGCGGCTACGCGCGCCCCGAGCGGAAGCGCCGGCGAGAAGACGACGTCAATCGGCGCGGCGTCGCTCCCCGCGCGGCGCACGTCGAGCGTCATCGCGCCCTCCATGCGCCGAATCGTGAACGAGAGCCGATCGCTCCCGACCGGCACGTTGTCCACGGCCACCGAATCCCACTGCGGCGGCAGGTGCGGCGCGATCGTCACCCGATGCGCCGGCGCGTTCACGTCGATGCCGAGCAGCCCCCGGATGAGGGGGGTGAGCACCATCGACGTGGCGAAGAACTGCTGCGGCACCGCAGTGTCGAGCGGCTTGTAGAGGCGGCCGGAAATCACTTCCGGATTGCGCCCCCGGCTCTGGTCGAAGGTGGTGCGAGCGATCGCGTCGAGCGCGAACCACCCCGCCGGCGCGTCGTGGTAGTTGTACGCCGCCAGCGACACCCAGCCCGTGACGAACGGCCACACCGCCCCATTATTGTAGTGTAATGGGTCGAACAGCGTGCTCGTCGCGCTCAGCGGACGCGCGCCCCAGTCGGTCATGATGTCGCTCGACGCGAGTTTGGCGGCCATCTCGGCGCCGTGGGTCGGGTCGAACACGCGGAACCCCATCGCCGTCGCCGCCCATGCCGTGAGATTCTCGTTCACGCTGCCGTCCTGCAGCAGGGCGAACCCGTACTGGCCCAGCTTCGGCAGCCAGAACTTCGATTCCATCGTGTGCAGGGCCTTCGCGCGAATCGCCAGCGCGCTGTCGGCCAGCGCGCCCCGCCCCAGAGCCCGCGCCATCTGCGCGAACCGGTCGAGCGACGCGATCCACACCCCGTTCATGTAGACGTCGGAGAGGATTCCGATCTGCAGATCCCCCACCTCGAGCGCGCCGGCACCGGCCGCGGGAGTCTCCATGAGCCCGTCGCCGTTGGTGTCGGTGGCCTTCGACCATTCGTACGCCTTCTGAATGTTGGGCCACAGCTCCTTCACGAGCGCGGTATCCGCCGTCTGCCGCCAGTACTCCCCGAACGCCAGCACCCAGAAGGGCGTCGTGTCGCCGTGATAGTACGGATACGGATAGTCGAACCAATCCACGTGCCCCGCGCCCTGCGAGATCTCGTGCGTGATCTTGCCGTCGGTACGCTGGTACTTGGCGAAGAAGCGCAGCACCCCCTGGCGCACGTGCTGCGTCTCGCCCGCCCCGTCCATGGCGAACGAATTGATGGCCGCGTCGCCGCCGAAGAACCACCCGAACCCCGGACGATCGCTCGCGCCGCCCGAGAGACCGTACCCGGCCACCATGCCGCACCCCATGTCAGGGTTGCACACGTAGCCCTCATCGAGGTTCACCTTGGCGTACTCCACCGCCTTGTTCAGGAGCGTGTCGGGCGAGTGGAGCGCGAACATCGTCGTGCGAATCGAGTCCTCGTGCGCCACGCGGCGCTTCCACTCGCGCTCCGCCGCGCCGGGCGCGATCAGCTCGCGATACATCGCCAGCGCCGAGTCATGCGGCATCTCGCCGCCGGCGAGCACGATGGGGATGTACGCCTCGTGAATGTTCACGTTGTGGCCGGGCGGCTCGCCGAGCCGCGGCGCCGTGTAACAGTCGGAATCGCTTCCCACGCCCAGCACGAGCTGCGGAGGCGCCGCCGCCAGCATGTGGGCCGGCACGTCCGACGCCTGCGTCACCGCGGGCGATCCCAGGAACGCGTTGATCGACCGCTTGCCTTCGGAGAACAGGAACGCCCGCGCGTTCTGCTCCCAGATCAGGTACTGCCCGCCCAGTCCCGCAGGCCACGCGTAGTGAATGTCGGGCGTGAACTGCGCGATGATGTCCAGCGGGCGAATGGCGTCCACCTCGAGCAGGATCACGACCGCAGGCTTGTCGAGCGGCACGAACACGTGCTCCTTCACCGTGAACTGCTCGTACGCGTACGTGACGGTCACGCCTTCGGGGCGCTCCTCCATGGACTGAGCCACGTCGCGCCCGTCGATCGGCTGCGTGTACTTCGGCACGCGGAACGACAGGCGGAAGTCGTGGAGCCATTTGATGGGCCACGTCCAGAGCTCGAGCGCGCCGTCTTCGGTGCCCATGGCGATGGCGCGCCGGCCGACCGCCGAGAGAAACATTCCCGGCCGTACCTCACCGCGAAGCGCGATGGGCGACGCGCCGAGCGGGAACCACGGGATCGTCGACTTGGTGGTGTCGAACTGCGCCTGTGCCACAGCGGCCGGCGCCCCCGGAGCACGCGGCGGGGGCTTGGTCCCCTGGGCGCATGCCGGACGAACCGGCAGGGAGAGAGCCGCCAGCGCGAGCCCCAGCGCGGCGGAACGGGAGAACATCGTTGGAAGAGACATGACGCGGTAGGATGGAGTGGTTCGGCGTCCAATCTCGCTCGTCCTGGCGCCGCTGTCGAGCCGGCGCCGCGCGGTCACCCCGAGGGCGCGGGATACGCCACGCGCATGCGCGTCGCGCGAAACACGGCCACATCGAACGCCGTGCGTCCGCCACGCATGATCGGCACGCGCCCCGCGGGCTTCACGCTCGCGAAGTATGGCGCGTAGCGCGCGGCCACGTCCCACGTGAGCCCGCCGTTCGGCACGCGCACCAGGATCAGCGCGTCGCGCCCGACGAACTCGTCAGGCGGCACGGCGTACGCAAAGTTGCGCGGATCGTCGTTCAGGCAGACGGTGGTGAACGCGGGCCCCATCGCGTACCCGATCTTGGCCGCGTCGATCCAGTGCGTGGCCGCGATCACGGTAGACGAATCGTGCAGCAGCCCCTGCGCAACGAGCGCCTCGCGAAGCCCGTTCCAATCGTACGCCTCGAGCGACGGATCGCCGCGCCGGAACCATGCGGGCTCGACCGCGGCGATCCACCCGGTGGCGACGTCGCTCGCCGCGATCGCGGCGAGCACACCGACGATGACCGCGGTCGCCATGAACCACCGTCGCAGACGGGTCCGCTCGCGCAGCCCGCGCGCTTCCCACTGCGCCGCCGCGTCGCCCAGGAGCGGGATCAACAGCAGGTAACCCGGCGCCGGCCAGTGCGGAAGCCCGGGACTGCCGCCCAGCGACACCAGCGTGAACACCAACACGGGTCCCGCGCCGAGACAGGCGAGCAGCCAGCGCGCGGAGTCACGCGGGCCGCCGCGCAGTGCGCGGTACAGCACGTACACGAGCGGTGCCCATATCCACGGAAGCAGATATCCGGCCTGCCCCGCGAGGTTCTGCAGCAGCGCGCTGAGAGCGCTTCCATGGGCCGGCAGCGCCCGCCCGCCCTGGAATCTGAACGACGCAAACCCGTGGCGCGCATTCCACCACAGCACCGGACTGAAGATTGCCATCGCCAACGCGGCCGCGACATACGGCTCGGGACGCCGAAGCCACACGCGCGCCTCTCGGCGCGTGACGACGAACGCGAGCGCGCCCAGAAGCAGGAATGCGCCATGATACTTGGACAGCATCGCCACGCCGCTCATCGCGCCGGCGGTGAGCCACCAGAGCCAGCTCCGCGGTGATTCCGGCTCCACCAGCACGTGCGTCAGCGCCAGGGCCGCCGCCAGCATGGCGAAATCCAGCGGGCCGTCGGGGAGCACCCAGCTCCCCGTGCTGAGCGTGAACACAGGGGCGAGGTTGAGCACCGCCACCGCCAACAATCCTGCCCGCTCGCCGAAGAGCCGAGCGGTGAGCCGGAACATCAGCCAGCCGGTGCCGGCGAAGATCGCGATGAATGGCAGCCGCACCAGCAGGCGATTCTCGCTGTGCGCCAGTCGCGCCACGGCGCCCGCGATCCAGAACGAGAGCGGCGGGTGGTCCAGGTATGCCCATTGCACCGCGCGAGCCATGACGACTTCGTACGACTCGTCCACGCCCAGGCCGATGACACGGGACAGCACCACACGGGCCGCGACGCCGATCAGAACGATCGCCATCGCGGCCCGTGCGTCAGGAGACAACCGGCGGCCGCTCTCGGTGTTCACCGTGTGCGGCTAACTGTGATACGCGTACAGCACCGATCCGCCCTCTATCAGATGAATGATGCGCGGCGCCTCGACCGTGCTCAGCGCCGGGCATCCCTCGCTGCGTCCCAGGCGCCCGAACCGACGAATCATATCCTGACTCACATACCAGGCGCCATGGACCACGATCCCGCGGTCCAGCGCGCGGTCATTCACGCCGGCATCCAGCCCCTCGAGGCGCAGCGACAGGCCGTTCTTCCCGTCGTACGTCTGGCCGGTGACGAAAGCGCCGAGGCTCGACGCGTAGCTGTTCTCGCGATTCGAAAACCGGTCGGCGAGGTCGGCCCCGCTTCCGCGCCCGTGCGCCACGAATTCGCGCGCGAGCACTCGCGCCCTCGCAAGATCGAGCACCCAGAGGCGCTTCACGTGGCTCGGAAGCGAATAGTCGATCACGGTGAGGATGGCGCGTTTGGCGGCGCCATTCGCCACCGCCCGGCGGTACGCCGCCAGCGCCGCGCGGATGGCCGGCGCCTCGAGCCCGGCACCCTCGGCGGCCGCGACCACGGCCGCGCGCGACGTGGAATCCAGCGCGACGGCGGGCACGGGCGTGGGCGCCTCGGCGCGGATGGCTGATGGTAAGCACGCGGCGCCAAGCACAAACAGGGCCGCCCTCAGGCGCATGCTCGTATGCGTCAGGATAGCACTCCGGATTAGTTGGGAATCGATGCACCCTACTACCCGCGAGTGGGCGAATCAATCCCGCCGG
>JAGWRB010000139.1 GCA_028876725.1 Gemmatimonadota bacterium | reverse complement strand
GCTCGCGCTCTGCGCGATCGCGGGACGCTGGGGCGCCTGGCGCCACACGCACGCCGCGCGCCCGCACGAGGCGCGCGCCTCGCACGGCGCGGCGGTGGCCCGATGAGCGCCCTGCTGATTCCCGAGCCGGCGTCCGGCGTCGGCGACGCCTGGCTCTCGCCGCCCCCGCCAGCGCCGCGCGAGTGGATGGCGTACTTCGCACACCACAGCCGGAGCTTTCGCTTTGCCGCGCGGTTCATGCCCGCGCCGCAGCGCGACCAACTCGCACGCGTGTACGCCTACTGCCGGTACACCGACGACCTCGTGGACCGCGCCGCCGACCCGTCGCGCGCCGCGATCGAGGCCCGGCTCGCCACCTGGCTCCGCCTTTCGCAACGCGCATACGCCGGCGAGCGTACCGAAGTGGCCCTGCTCGACCGCGTGATGCCCGAGATGGCCGAGTCGCGGGTGCCGTTCGCGTACGCGCGCGAACTGGTGGCCGGCATGGACATGGACCTGCACCACCGGCCGTACGCCGATCTCCGCGCGCTCCGCGTGTACACGTACCGGGTGGCCGGGGTGATCGGGCTCTGGCTCACGGAGCTGTACGGCGTGCACGACCAGCGCGTGCTGCACCACGCCGCGGCGCTGGGCCACGCGCTGCAGCTCACCAACATCCTGCGCGACGTGGGCGAGGACTGGGCGCGCGGGCGCGTCTACCTCCCGATGGACCTCCTGCAGGCCCACGGGTTCGAGCCGTCGGACCTGGGGGCGATGCGGGCCGGGCTCATGCCCATCGACCGCCGCTGGGCGAGTCTTATGGAAGAGCTCATGGCGGTGGCCGAGTCGGACTATCGCGACGCCTTCGCCGCGCTGCCGGCGCTGCCCCCGTTCTTCGCGCGTCCCGTGGCCGTGGCGGCGCAGGTGTACCGCGGGATTCACGATGAAATCCGGCGCGCCGGCTACGATACCTTGCGCCGGCGCGCCCATACCTCGATTGGCCGAAAGCTCTGGCTGGCCGCGCGCGGACTCGTGGTCAGCGCGGATCGACGTGCAGCACCGTCATCATTCCCGATCCCAGATGTTCGGCGATATGGCAGTGCAGCATCCACGCGCCCGGGTTGGATGCATCGATGAGCAGGTCCACCGTCGATCCCACCGGGATGATGACGGTGTCCTTCCACGAGAGGTTGGCGACGCGCACCCCGTCGCGCGCCACCACCAGCATGCGCTGGCCGTGCAGGTGGATGGGGTGCTGCATCGGGTGGAAGGACTTCGGATCGTTGAAGATCCGGAGCTTGATCACCGACCCCTGCTTCACGTGCCAGTCGATGTCCATGTCTTCCTTGCCCGTGGCATCGTCGCGGATGATCCACTTCACCTGCTTGCTGGTGGACAGCCAGTTCATGTCGGGCATGCCGTCCACCCACTCCACGGGGGCGAAGTACGCCGTGTCGACGTTCATGAACTGCACCGTGGCCAGCGGCAGCGCGCGCGGGCGGATGGTGAGCGTGAACGTCTTGTCGGGCTTCTTGTCGAAGTAGGGGCGGTACTTGTCGATGTCCGCGATCACCGCCCGGTTGGTGCGCAGCTCGGCAAATTGCCGCGCATAGTCGGGCGACGCCGGCGTCGAGTCCACGGTGATGAGTCCCAGGGTGTCCACTTCGGCCTGAAATTCGCCCTGGAAGTGGTTGATGGCCTGGATGGCGTTCACCAGCGCATAGGTGCCCGGCTTGGGGAAGCGGACCTGCACGACGTAGCGCTGCGCCGGCGCGAGCACCACGCTCGGCGTCATCTCCTCGTGCTCGAAGCGGCTCACTTCCGACGCCACCACCTTGATGGGCGCGCCGCCGAACGAGAGGTTGAAGGTGCGCGAGCTGGCGGTGTTCGTCAGGTAGAAGCGCACCACCTCGCCCTGGTGCACGTGCAGGGAGTAGCGCGGTTCGCTGTTCACCAGCAGCACGTTCCCCACGCGTCCCATGAGGGCGAAGTCGGGCGCTTCCTTGCCGAACGGGATGAGCGTGTCGTCGTTGATCAGCAGATCGTCGAAGATCAGCGCCTGCTCGGCGTTGGCCGGCGAGTAGTAGTTCGAGTCGGGCGAGTCGACGAGCATGTTGCCGAACAGGCCCATGGCCTGCTCGATGTCCTCGCGCACGTGCGGGTGGTACCAGTACACGCCGGCGTCGGGGAAATGGACCTTGTAGGTGAAGCTGTCGCCCGGCGCCACCGGCGCCTGTGTCACGCCGGGGACGCCGTCGTAGCGGTTGTCCTGGCGCAGGCCATGCCAGTGGACGGTCGTGGGGAGGTCGATGGCGTTGTGGAACTTCACGATGATCGTGGCGTTCTGCGGCACGCGGATGAGCGGCCCCGGGCTCTCCCCATTGTAGCCGTACATGACGTAGGTGTGGCCCTTCACCACGCGGCGCACGAGCATCGCCGTGAGATCGAGCGTGTCGCCGTTCTTCATGGGCGTGAGCTGCGACGGCCTGGCCAGCGGGAGCGTGCCCGGATCCACGCCTTCGCCGGGCAGGAACGGCGTGACGGGCGGGAGCAGGTTGCGCAGCCCCGGCATCATGATCATTCCCTTGGGCATCGGGATGGGCATCGCCATCTGCATCGTGTCGCCGCCCATGTCCATGCCGGCCATGCCGGTGTCGGCGCCCATCTTCATCCCCGCCATGCCGGTATCGCCGGGCAGGGGCTTCATGGCCGGCTTCGGTGGCGGCTTCACCGGCGGCTTCTGCTGCGCCGCGGCCGGGGCGGCGGCCAGCGCCAGCGCCAGCCCCAGCCCCGCGATCCCACGCATCATCATTTACTAATAGACTCCCCGGAACAGCGGATGGGTGGTGAAGTTCTGCAGCCAGCCGCTCGGCGACGTGCCGTGCAGCACCACCGGGCCGTGGTGCGCCTCGGGGGCGGCGCTCGCTTCGGCGGTGATGACCAGCAGAAACTTGTTGAAGTCGGCCGTGCCGACCATCGAAACGCCGTTGTGCACCGCGCCCAGCCGGTGCCACTGCGTGAGGTCGGGGGTCACGGCCCAGGCCACGTACGCCGTATACGGGCCCAGCGTGCGCGGCGCGGGCAGTCCCGCAATCGTCACGCGGGCGTCGTAGCGGGCGCGTCCATCGGCGGTCACCGCGACGTCCATGACGCCGGGCGCGAACACCAGCCGTGCCTGTCCCGTGGCCGAGGGGCTCTGCGGCGTGTTGAAGAGGGCGATATCGAAGGGACCGCCCTGGGCCCGCGCCGCCGCCGGGATCAGCAGCAGCGCGAGCCACGCGGCGTTCCGGGCGAGCACGCGGCGCAAGCGCCGGCACTCACCCGAAAACGCAAGTGTCCTGCGCGCGATCACTGCCCGCCCGAAGGCGCCGGGGCGCCCGCCGGGCCGTGATCGTAGTCCTGCACGCTCGAGATGTTCGGCTGGCCGTACTTGGCGCCGTTCCACCCGTTGAAGCCCTTGAGCCGGAACAGCCAGAGGCCCGTGCGCATGTCCGACAGCGCGATGAGGCCGTCGCGATTGCGCACGTCCACGCCGAACGCGCCCTGCTCCACGCTGATCGTGCTCTCCCAGCCGTTGTCGGGGGTGCCGCCGAAGCCGTGCATGTGCTCGCAGCGCACGGTGCAAGTGTACCACCAGCCGTCGGTGTGCGGCTTGGACGGATTCTTGAGGTCGAACACGAAGAACCCGTCTTCGTACGCCGACACGAACACGTACGGCCAGCGCACTTCGTGGTTGTGCGAGAGGTCGCGCCAGTCGGCGGTCCAGCCGGCGATCGGGACGTCGAGGTTCTGCGTCTTCCCCGTCTGGCCGGGCTGGAGATCCCAGATGCGGAGCGGCGTGTACTCGTACTCGGTTTCCGTCACCGCGTACTTGCCGTCGGGCGACGGCGTGAACGTGTGCGCGATGTCGAGGCCGAGGCCGGTGATCGTGAAGATCTGCTTCGGGTTCTTGATGTCCGTGACGTTCCACACCGAGTAGCCGCCCAGGCCGGCGCCGTAGAACTTGTCTTCGTGCGTGGCCGGATCGTACCCCACATAGAAGTCGTGGTAGCTGCCCGTGCCCATCTGCTTGAACGGCGTCGGATTCGGCACCTTGCCCACGAGCCACTCGCTCTCCGGCGCGCCGCTCACGACCTTGTCCATGTCGTACACCAGCGCGTCGTTCTCATTCACCGTCGCGAAGTAGTACACGTGACCGTCGGAGTGCTTGTACGCGAAGGTGTTGTGGAATCCGCCCGGGGCCGCCGGATACTTCAGGCGCGCCACGACCTTCACCTTCGACGAGTCCGGCAGGCCGGTGACGTCGAAGATCACCGCCCCGAGGTCGGCGTCGGGGCTCCCTTGCATGAACTGATATGACTGCGCGTAGTAGTAGTGGGAGCCGATCTTGAAGTACTTGCCGTCCATGGCGCCGATGCCGCGGTGCAGCTCGGGGTTCTCGATGGTCCAGCTCCAGACCTCCTTGGGGTGCTTCTCGTTCCGCACGTCGTAGGCCTGCACGTTGAAGTGCGTGAAGCCGCAGATGTAGACGTACGGGCGGTTGGCGTCCTGCTCCATCTCGATGTCCGAGGCCTTCCAGGCGCCGGGGTTGTTGACCACGTGCGCCACGAGCTCGACCGACTTGCTGCCCCCGTGCTTCTGATTGAAGTGGGGGAGCGTCATGCCGGGATCTTGAGCGGGCAAAGCGGCGGCGAGTCCGAGCAGGGCCAGGACGATGGGAGTTCTGCGCATCGAGCGTCCTCGTGTGGGGTTGCGGGCGGGCGGGGGGAGGGGGACAGTATGGGACGTCACCGACCATTCGGCAAGACGGCCCTCATCTCCGCCGCCATCTCCACCGCCCCGCTCGCTTCGAGCGCCAGCACCACGCTCGCGCGGTCGGCGTCGGACCGGTTCTGGTTGAGCTTCCACTTCCCCACCAACCGGCGAATGGGAATTTCGATTCCCACCACCGCGCCCACCATCTTCTCGATGAAATCCGCCGGCGCATCGGCGATGTGCCACGCCGGATCGCGCCCCGCTTCATGGGTCTCCACCAACTCCGCCAAATGGCGTTCGAGCCAGGCCCGGTCGTCCACCGCGCGCGCCGGTCCGTGCGCGTGCACGACCGCGTAGTTCCACGTCGGCACCACCTTGCCGCCCGTCTCCTGCTTGCTGGGATACCACGTGGGCGAGATGTAGTGGTCGGGCCCCTGGAAGATCACCACCACCTCGGCCGCCGACTCCAGCGCGCGCCACACGGGATTCCCGCGCGCCACATGCGCCTGCAGCCTCCCCGCCGGCCCGGGCTCGTCGTGCAGCACGAACGGCACGTGATTCACCTCCAACCCTGAGGGCGACGGCACCACCAGCGCGCCGAATGGGTGCGTGCGAATCAGCGCGTGGAGTGCCGCGGGGTCGTCTTGGGCGAACGACTTGGGGATGTACATGGTCTGCTTCCCGAGTGCGGGTTGTCGTCTTCCAGTGAGCCGTTGGCAGTGGGCAGTGGGCAGTGCCGGCTCACCCACCCACCTTCTGCACCATCAACCGGTCGTTCTGTACATCCGTCCCCAGCGTGAACGTCCAGGCGCCCACATCCATGAATCCGCACTTTCCATAGAACGCGATCGCCCGAGGGTTCCGCTCCCACACGCCCAACCAGAGCGTGTCCGCCCCAAGCGCTCGCGCCCACTCGTGCGCGGCGTCCATCAGCCGATACGCCAACCCAGTCCCCTGCCACGCGCGGTCCACATAGAAGCGCTGCACCTCCACCGGCCGCTCCCCTCCCACGCACGCCGGCGCCGCGCCGCGCCGCACCTTCGCGTACCCCGCCAGCGCCCCCTCGTGCTCGGCCACCAGCATCACCGCGTCGGCGTCGGCGATCTCCGCGCGCTGCAGCGCCTCCGAAAAGTGCGTGTGCAGGTGCAGCGCCATGTCCTCTTCCGAATTGTGCGCGTCGTACGTTTCGCGAAACGTGCGCGCGCAGAACTCCGCGAGCGCGGCAGCGTCGCGCGACTCGGCACGGCGAATGCGGACCGCACGGGCGGTGGAAGCGGGGTGCATGGCGCAAATCTAATTCGCCCGGCCGCGTTGCCGATCCGGCGCCCGCCCCGCACATTTCCGCGTTCGCCGTTCCCACCCCGGAGGAAGGCCGTGCCCCGTCATCTCTCGCGCTCCCTGTCGGCCGTCGTCATTGGCCTGTGCGTCGCCGCGCCCACGTTTGCCCAGGGCGGCAGCGCCGCCCGCGCCAGCTACAACCCCGTCTGGCCGGACGAGGGCCCGCCGGTGTGGGCGCCCCGCCCCACCAGCGCGTCGATCAGCGCCAACGATCTGCGCACGCGGCTCTACGGCTTTGCCGACGACTCCATGCAGGGGCGCAAGATCGGCGAGCTCGGCAACTACAAGGGGACGTCGTACATCGCGAGCGAATTCAAGCGGCTGGGCCTCAAGCCCGCCGGCGAGAACGGGACGTACTTCCAGGTCATGCCCTTCGGCCCCGAGGGCTACGAACGTTCGGCATCGCGCCTCGCCGTGGGCGGCGCGGCGCTCGACGCCGGCAACGACTGGATTCCTCTGGCGCCATCGCCGTTCACCGGCGCGGGTGGCGCCGCGAATCTCGACGGCGCGCAGGCGGTGTTCGCCGGGCGCTTCGGCGACAGCACCGTGATGCTCGATCCGAATGCGTACCGGGGCAAGATCGCCGTGTTCATCGGCGGCCCGCCCGCCGGACGGTTCCGCCGGCCGCCGAGCGGTCCGGAGCCGCGCTGCGACTCGGTGCCCAACCGGTTCGGCGCCGAGGCCGCCGTCCTGGCCGAGCGCGCGGCGGCGGCCGCCGCGGCGGCGCGCGGCGAACGT
>JAGWRB010000138.1 GCA_028876725.1 Gemmatimonadota bacterium | reverse complement strand
CGACGTGGACGGCGACGGCATCGCGGCCCGCACGCTGCCGGGAGTACACCCCAAGGGCGCGTATTTCACGCGCGGCTCTGGGCACGACAAGAACGCGGCGTACACCGAGGACGCCGACGCGTATCTGGAACTCGTGGACCGGTTGGCGCGCAAGGTGGCGGGCGCGGCGCGCGCCGTGCCGGCGCCGGAGATGCACCGGCAGGACGCCGCGGAAATCGGGCTCGTGTCCATCGGCGGGTGCCATGCCGCGGTGCTCGAGGCCGTGGACCGGCTCCGCGACCAGGGCATTCCCGCGGACTACATGCGGATTCGCGGATTCCCGTTCGATGCGCCGGTGGCCGACTTCCTCAACGAGCACGAGATCGTGTTCGTGGTGGAGCAGAACCGCGACGCGCAGCTCCGCGCCATGCTGACCATGGAGACCGGCGTGCCGCGCGATCGCATGATCCCCATCCTCGATTACGGCGGTCTTCCGCTCACGGCCCAGCGCGTGGTCAGCGCCGTGACGGCGCACCTGCAGGGAGCGGTCGTATGACGTCCATCGCCAAACCTCCGGTCACCCATCCGTCGCTCCCCAAGAACGCGCTCGGCCTCACGCGGCGCGATTACGAGGGCGCGATGTCGACGCTTTGCGCCGGGTGCGGGCACGACTCCGTGACCGCGGCCCTGGTGCAGGCCTTCTGGGAACTCGACGTGCCGCCGCACCGCGCCGCGAAGATGAGCGGCATCGGATGCTCGTCGAAGACCACCGCGTATTTCATGCGGCAGTCGCACGGCTTCAACGGCGTGCACGGCCGCATGCCGTCGCTCGCCACCGGCGCCAACGCGGCGAACCGCGGGCTCATGTACATCGGCATCTCCGGCGACGGCGATTCGCTGTCCATCGGCATGGGCCAGCTCAGCCACGCCATCCGGCGCAACGTGAATCTGCTGTACGTGCTGGAGAACAACGGCGTGTACGGGCTGACCAAGGGGCAGTTCTCGGCGTCGGCCGACATCGGCTCGACGTCGAAGAAGGGCGACACGAACGACCAGCGCCCCATCGACCCCGTGCTGCTGGCGCTGAGCCTGGGGGCGACCTTCGTCGCCCGGGGCTTTTCCGGCGACAAGGCCCAGCTCGTGCCGATTCTCAAGGCCGGGCTCCGGCACAACGGGTTCGCCCTCATCGACGTGATCTCGCCCTGCGTGAGCTTCAACGACCACGTGGGCTCCACCAAGAGCTATCGCTACACGCGCGAGCACTACGAGGAGCTGGCGCCGGTGGATTTCGTGCCGATGCGCCGCGAGATCACGGCCCCCGAGGCATCGGGGGGCGCGATGTCGATCGCGATGCACGACGGGAGCGTGGTGCGCTTCCGCAAGACGGGCGACGACTACGACCCCACGAACCGCGACGCCGCGTACGCGCACGTGCGCCGGCACCAGGAGCGCGGGGAGATCGTCACCGGCCTGCTGTACATCGACGAGAAGACGCAGGATCTGCACGCCCTGAACCGCACGACGGCGACGCCGCTGGTGGACCTGCCGTACGAGGCGCTCTGTCCGGGCAACGCGGCCCTGCAGGAGTTGATGGCCGAGTACCGCTGATCCGGAATGCCACACGCGCCCGCCCGGACATCCGGGCGGGCGCGTGTCGTATTATAGTTATATAATGTCCGGCGCGGCGGGCCGCTACACCGCCCGCTTGGCCGGCGGGAGCCACCGGCGGACGTCGGCGCTCAGGGCCTTCATCGCGTCGGCCGTCTGCTCGGCGCTGGCCCGGGCCTCGAACAGCTCGTTGGTGATTTGCAGCGCCGCCAGGATCGACGCCCGCTGCGTGTCGAGCACCTTCCCGCTGTGCATCACGTCGCGGATGGCGTCGTCGAGGTAGCGCGCGATGGCTTTGGTGGTTTCCGGCGCCACGTCGCTGCGAATCGTGTACTCCTCGCCCAGGATCGACACCTTCACCGAGTGCTTGGTGGTCATCGGCCCTCCCGCCCCTGCGCCTGCTGGCGCAGGAAGTGCACGCGGTCGAGCATCACCTTCGACCGCTCGCGCGCCCGGTCGAGCTTGTCGCGCAGCGCCTCGTTCTCGCGCTCCAGACGCGCGATGCGCTCGGCGAGCCTGGGCTGCACCGGCCCGCCCGACTCCGCCGATTCCAGTTCCTTCAGCCGGGCTTCGGCCATCAGCGCCCGGCGGCGCATCGCCGTGAGCTCGTCGCCCAGGTTGCGCACCAGGACTTCGAGTTCGGCAAAGGCGGCCGCGTCAGCTTGTGCGCGCTCGGACATGGAGCTCCTGGTCGAGGACGGAGAGAATCCGGGCCCGCCGGCCCTCGATCTCCTTGTCCCGTAGAGTGCGTTCCGGATGCCGGAAGGTCAATCGCCAGGCCACGCTCCGCGTGCCCTCGGGGATTCCCTTCCCCGTATATTCGTCGAACAGGTGCAGGCGTTCCAGCAGCTCGCCGCTCGCCCCGCGGATGGCCGCCTCCACCTGCGCGGCGGTCACTCCCTCGGGCAGCAGCAGCGCCAGGTCGAACTCGGCGGCGGGAGTCGTGGCCACCGGCGCGTACCGCGGCCAGTGCCGCGGCACCGGACCCGCCGCGTCTCCGTGCGCATGCTCGCCGCGACCGGCCACGGGGATATTCGACATCTCCGCGAGGAGGATCTCCACTCCGAACGCGGGAGCCGCCCACACCGGCGCGTCGAGCGGGACATGGCGCACCCCACCCACGTCGCGGCCCTCCACGAGCACGCGCCAGAGCCAGTCGCCCTCCGCCGGCGCCAGCGCGACGCCCGCGCCAGGATGCGCCGCGCGCGCGATGCGCTCGGCCATCGACCTGGCGTCCCACTCGTCCCAGCGCTGCTCCCGGGGGCCGGCGAAGTGCTCCGGGTACCGGTCGCCCATGATCAGCGCGCCGGCGCGCACGAACTCGCGCGGCATCGCGCCCGCGGTGGGCTCGAACACCGAGCCGATCTCGAACAGCCGCACGTTGCCCGTCATGTGCGCCAGATTCTCCTCGGCGCGCCGAGCGAGCGTGTCGAGCAGGTCACGGCGGAGATACGGTTCGTCCTCGGCCAGCGGGTTCGCGACCCGCACGTGCGCCTCCCCGCCGCCCCTCGTGAACGGCATCGGACGCGCTTCGAGCAGCCCCGCGGCCACCAGCGCCTCGCGCACGCGCGACGCCTGCACCCAGATCGGATCGTCGGGCACGTTGCCGGGACGGAACGGGCGGATTTCCGTCGGGAACCAGTCGTAGCCGCGCAGACGCGCGATCTCTTCGATCACGTCGATCTCGGCGACGACGTCGGGACGCCACGACGGCGGCACCACGCGCAGTTCCCCCTCGCTCTCCTCGGCGTCCACCGTGAAGCCGATGGCCGTGAGGCGCGCGGCGGCGTCGACGCTCGGCACCCGGGCCCCCAGCACCTTGGCCACGCGGGGCGAACGCACCGTGATCACGCGCGGCATCGGGGCGTGCTCGAGCAGATCCACCGGCGGGCCAGCTACCTGCCCGCCGGCGATGGCGAGCACGAGCTGCGTCAGCCGATTGAGCGCGAGCGGCGGCAGGGCGAAGTCGACGCTCCGCTCGAAGCGGTAGCTGGCGTCGGTGCTCAGCCCCAGGCGCCGCCGCGCGGCGCGCGTCCGCGCGGGGTCGAACACAGCCACTTCGAGGAAGAGATCCGTGGTCGCGTCGGTCACCTCGCTGTCGCGCCCGCCCATGACGCCGGCCACCGCGCACGGACGCTCGGCGTCGGCGATCACGGTGATCGACGCGTCGAGCACCCGCTCCACGCCGTCGAGCGTGACGATCTTCTCGCCGGGCCGGGCCGCGCGGACGGCCACCGTGTTGCCCGCGAGCTTGCCCAGGTCGAAGGCGTGCGTGGGCTGCCCCAGTTCGTGCAGGATGTAGTTGCTGGCGTCGACCACGTTGTTGATGGATCGCGCGCCCACGCTCTCCAGGCGTTCCACCAGCCAGTCGGGGCTGGGCCCCACCGTCACGCCGCGCATGACGAGCCCCATGTATCGCGGGGCGAGCGCGTGATCCGCGCGCACCGCGACGCCGGCCGTGGCACCGGCGCCCGCGGCGTGCGGGGCGTCGTCCCACACCGGCGCTTCTCCGGGCAGCGCGGGCAGCGCGAGCGGCTTGCCCGTGACCGCGCTCACTTCGCGGGCCACGCCCAGATGCGACAGGAGGTCCGGGCGGTTGGGGAGCACGTCGATCACTACCTGCGTATCGCCCAGCGGCAGGGCCTGGAGCAGCGGCGTGCCCGGGGGCACGTCCACGTGCAGTTCGAGAATGCCGTCGTGGTCGTCGCCGAGCTTGAGCTCGCGTGCCGAGCAGAGCATGCCGTTGGAGACCTGGCCGCGGATCTTGCGTTTCTCGAGCGTGATGCCGGTGGGGATCGTGGTGCCGGTGCGCGCGAAGGGGTACAGCTTGCCGGCGGTGACGTTGGCGGCGCCGCAGACCACGTCGAGGAGCGTGCCGCTCCCGTCGTCGACCTTGGTCACGTGGAGGTGGTCGGAGTCGGGGTGCGGGGCTTCCTCGACCACGCGGGCCACGACGATGGGCGCGAGATCGGCGCGCAGGGGCACCAGATCGTCCACCGTGGCGGTGTGGGCGGTGATGAGCTCGCGGAGCTGGGCGGCGGTTTCGTCGAACGGGACGAAGGCGCGCAGCCACTCATACGACACGTTCATTCGGCGATCTGCTCCAGGAAGCGGACGTCGGAATCGTAGAACACGCGGATGTCGCCCACGCCGTACCGCTGCTGCGCGATGCGCGCGGGGCCCATGCCGAAGGCCCAGCCGGTGTACTTCTCGCTGTCGATGCCGGCGGCTTCGAGCACGGCGGGGTGCACCATACCGGAACCCAGAATTTCCATCCACCCCGTGCCCTTGCACGCCGGGCATCCGGCGCCGTGGCAGAGCTGGCACTCGATGTCCATTTCGGCGGACGGCTCGGTGAACGGAAAGAAGCTGGGCCGGAAGCGGGCGCGGGCGGCGCCGAAGAAGCGCTGGGCGAAGTGGCCGAGCGTGGCCTTGAGGTCCACGAAGCTGACGCCTTCGTCGATGCACAGCCCCTCGATCTGGGCGAACATCGGCGCGTGCGAGGCGTCGAAGAAGTCGCGGCGGTAGACGTTCCCGGGCGCGAGGATGCGCACCGGCGGCGCGTAGCGCTGCAGCGTGCGCACCTGCACCGGCGACGTGTGCGTGCGGAGGAGCACGTCGTCGCGCAGGTACAGCGTGTCGTGCATGTCCATGGCCGGGTGGTCGGCCGGAAAGTTGAGCGCGCCGAAGTTGTACCACTCCGACTCGGCCTCGGGGCCGAGGGCCACGGTGAAGCCGAGTTCGCGGAAGATGGCGGCGATTTCCTCGATGACGAGCGTGACCGGGTGCTTGGCGCCGCGCCACTGGGGGCGGGCGGGCATGGTGAGGTCGGCGGGGCGCCGGTACGCGCCGGCGGCGCGCCCGAGCTGGTCGCGGCGCTCGGCAAGCGCGGCTTCGAGCTGGCGCTTCACCGTGTTGAACAGCTTGCCGGCCTCGGGTTTGTCATCGCGGGCGAGCGCGCCCAGCGCGCGCTGGAATTCGAGGAGCTGGCCGCGGCGGTCGCCCAGGAACTCGACGCGCGCGGCCTCGAGGGCGTCGAGGCCGGCGGCATCGCCGAGGGCGGCGAGGCCGTCGGCGGCGAGGCGTTCGATGTGCCGGCGGTAGTCGGCGAGCGAAGGGGATTCGGGAAGTCGCATGGAGCAGATGGCAGGGGGCAACGCAAACGGCGGCAGCGGCGACCGAGGTCGCGCTGCCGCCGTGGACTCGCAGGACTACACGTTACGCTGCGTTCAACGCGGAGCGCGCCTTGTCGGCGAGCGCGGCAAAGGCGGCGGGGTCGTGCACGGCGAGATCGGCGAGGATCTTCCGGTTGACCTCGATGCCGGCCTTCTTGAGGCCGTTGATGAAGGTGGCGTAGGTCAGCTCGTGCTGATGGGCGCCCGCGTTGATGCGGGTGATCCACAGCCGGCGGAAGTCGCGCTTCTTGTTCTTGCGGTCGCGGTAGGCGTACTGCATCGACTTGTCGACGGCAGCCTTGGCGGCGCGGATGGTGTTCTTGCGCCGGCCATAAAAGCCCTTGGCGGCATCGAGGGTCTTCTTGTGCTTGGCGTGGGACGTGACGCCCCGTTTGACGCGAGCCATGTCAGTTCACCTCGATCTGGGCTTAGTCGCCGTAGGGCATGTAGGACTTGACCATCCGCGCGTCGGCGTCCGAGAGGGTCTCGGTGCCGCGCTGCTGGCGGATGTACTTGGCGTTGTGGCTGATCAAGCGGTGCCGCTTGCCCGCCACGCCGCGCTTGACCTTGCCCGTCGCAGTGAACTTGAAGCGCTTTTTGGCGCCCGATTTGGTCTTCAGCTTGTATTTCGGCATTTCGCTGCGGGCCGTTAGGCCCGT
>JAGWRB010000137.1 GCA_028876725.1 Gemmatimonadota bacterium | reverse complement strand
GGTGCATCGCGACGATGGCCGTGATGGCGTACGTGCTGGCGGAGATGCCGGAGGAATTGCCAAGGCAGTGAGCAGTGAGCAGTGGGCAGTCAGCAGTCAGCAGTGGGCAGTCAGCAGTGGGCAGTCATACGACGGAACGGCAAGTTTGGTAATACTAATACTCATATACAACACCCTTCACAGCCATCACCCCATGCGCATCCGATTCCTCTTCGCTCCGCTCCTCCTTGTCGCGGTCGCGACCCCGGCCGCCGCGCAGAAGTGCGCCCATGACCCCGGGCTCGTGCTGCCGCCGGGGTTCTGCGCCACGCTCTTTGCCGACAGCATCCCGCTGGCCCGGCACATGGCCGTCGCACCCAACGGCGACGTGTTCGTGGCGTCGATGGCGGGGCGCCCCGGGTCGCCGCGCGGGATCGTCGCGCTCCGCGACGCGAACCACGACGGCATGGCCGACGAACGCCACGCGTGGGGCGAATTCCGCGCCGCCGAGGTGCGGCTGTTCGACGGCTACCTGTACGCCGAGAACGGCACGGGCGTGGTGCGCTATCCGCTGAAGGCCGGCGCACTCGAGCCGTCGGGCCCCGCTGAGACGGTGGTCGAGGGGCTGCCGGGCGGCGGGAACCACCCGCTCAAGACGTTCGTGATCGCACCGAACGGCGTGATGTACGTGAACGTCGGCACGGCCACCAACGCCTGTCAGTCGAAGGACCGACAGAAGGAAGTGCCGGGCATCGACCCGTGCGTGGAGCGCGAAACGCGCGGCGGCATCTGGAAGTTCGACGCGCGCAAGCTCAACCAGACGCAGCCGACGGGCGAGCACTACGCGGTGGGCATTCGCAACTCGGTGGGGATGGACCTCGACCCCGCCGACCATTCGCTGTGGGTGATGCAGCACGGGCGCGATCAGCTCAACCTGTGGCCGGAGTACTCCGACCTGGCGAGTTCGGAGTCGCCGGCCGAGGAGCTGATCCACGTGCAGGAGCACGGCGACTACGGGTGGCCGTACTGCTATTTCGACGTGCCGAAGCACGAGCTGCTGCTGGCGCCGGAGTACGGCGGCCACGACGACGTGCAGGGCCGCTGCGCGAAGGCGCTGGGGCCGGTGGCGACGTTTCCGGCGCACTGGGCGCCCGACGGCCTGATGTTCTACCGCGACGGGAACTTCCCGGCGAAATACCGGTCGGGCGTGTTCATCGCCTTCCACGGCTCGTGGAACCGGGCGCCGGAGCCGCAGGCCGGGTACCGCGTCGTGTTTCAGCCGCTCGAACATGGGCGCGCGGCCGGTCCATATGAAAACTTTGCGACCGGGTTCTTTGAGAACGGCAAGTTCACGGCGATCGGCGGGCGGCCGGTGGGGCTCGCGGAAGGCCCGGATGGCGCGCTGTACATTGCCGACGACCAGCACGGGCGCATCTGGAAGGTGGTGTACGTGGGTGGCCGCTAGCGGCCGCCGCGCGCGTCACGCGACGGCAACGCTCGATCACGGCTCGGGGCCACCGGTGACGGTCCCGAGCCGTTCGTGATATGTTCAGACAGGCGCCCGCGCATTCCGCGGCCCGTTCCTCAGCACAGAGCCCGCTATGACCCAGACCCGACTTCAGCGACTCCACGAAGCCGGCCAGTCCATCTGGCTGGACTTCATCGAGCGCGGCATGCTCCACAACGGCGGCCTGCAGCGCCGCATTGCCGACGACGTCCTCACGGGGATGACGTCGAATCCGACGATCTTCGAGAAGGCGCTCGCCGAGGGCGCCGTCTACGACGCGCAGATCAACGACGCGCCGGGCGACCTCTCGGCGCTGCAGCTGTTCGAGCTGCTCGCGACCACCGACGTGCGCGACGCCTGCGACGCCTTCGCGGGCATTTATCGCGACACCAAGGGCGGCGATGGCTACGTCTCCATTGAAGTGTCGCCCGGCGCGGCCAACGATGCGCAGGCGACCATCATCGAGGCACGCCGGCTGTGGGCCACGGTGAACCGGCCGAACGTCATGATCAAGGTGCCGGGCACGGTGGAAGGCGCCAAGGCGGTGCGGCAGCTCATCTCCGAAGGCATCAACGTCAACATCACCCTGCTGTTCGCGATCGCGGCGCACGCGCGCGTGATCGAGGCATACATGGCCGGGCTCGAAGACCGCGTGGCGGCCGGCAAGCCGATCGACGGCATCGCGTCGGTGGCGAGCTTCTTCGTGAGCCGCGTGGACACGGAGGTCGACAAACGGCTCGCCGCGAAGGGCGGGGACGCCATGAAGCTGCAGGGCAAGGCGGCGGTGGCGAACGCGAAGCTGGCGTACGCGCTGTTCGCCGAGCGGTTCGCCACCGACCGCTGGCGGACGCTGCAGGCGAAGGGCGGCCGGCTGCAGCGTCCGCTGTGGGCGAGCACGAGCACCAAGAACCCCGCGTATCGCGACGTGCTGTATGTGGAAGAGCTCATCGGCCCCGACACGGTGAACACGATGCCGCCGGCCACGATCGACGCCTTCCGCGACCATGGCGAAGTGCGGCGCACGGTGGACGCCGACCTCGATCGCGCGCGCGACGAGATCGCGGCCGTGGAGCGGGCGGGCGTGTCCATCGATGCGGTGACCGACACGCTGCTCACCGAGGGGCTGGCGAGCTTCCAGAAGTCGTTCGACTCGCTGATCGCGGGGCTGGCGAAGAAGTCGCGCCAGTTGGGACGCCAACTCGTGGCCGGGTGAGGCGCATCGACTCGTGACCGAGACCGTCGCCAGCCACGCCATCTCCCGCGGCACGTTCAGCAGCACCAAGATCGTCTGCACGCTCGGCCCCGCGAC
Organism: Gemmatimonadota bacterium; assembly: GCA_028876725.1. Classification (GTDB taxonomy): domain Bacteria; phylum Gemmatimonadota; class Gemmatimonadetes; order Gemmatimonadales; family Gemmatimonadaceae; genus JAGWRI01. Next base: position 4,227 of record JAGWRB010000137.1, on the reverse strand, counting down.
CGCCACCGACGCCGCGGTGCGCGGCCTGCTCGAGGCGGGCATGAACGTGGCGCGCATCAACTTCTCGCACGGCACCCACGCGCAGCATGCCGAGACCATCGCGCGGGTGCGCGCGGTGGCCGACGCGATGCAGCGCCCGGTGGCGATCCTCGGCGACCTGCAGGGGCCGCGCATTCGCATCGGCGATCTGTCGCAGCCGTTCGAGCTCGTCGAAGACACGGAGCACGTGCTCGCGCCCGAGGCCGTGGCGCACGACGCGGACATTCCCGTGACGTACGACGCGCTGGCGTCCGACGTGACGGAGGGCGACCGGATCCTTGTCGACGACGGGCTGCTGGAGTTCGTGGTCGTCAAGGTGCGGAAGCCGCGCGTCGAAGTGCGCGTGATACACGGCGGCCTGCTCAAGAGCCACAAGGGGATGAACCTGCCGGGCGTACAGGTGTCGGCGCCGTCGATCACCGAGAAAGACCGCGAGGACGTGATGTTCGCGGCGGAGCAGGGGCTCGAGTACGTGGCGCTGAGTTTCGTGCGGCGGGCGGAGGACGTCGACGCCCTCCGGACGCTGATCCCGCGCGAGATGCTCGTCGTGGCGAAGATCGAGAAGGACTCGGCGCTGGAGAACATCGAGAGTATTCTGCGCGCGTCCGACGGGGTGATGGTGGCGCGCGGCGACCTGGGCGTGGAGCTGCCGTTCGAAGAGGTGCCGTTCGCGCAGAAGCGGATCATCGCGCTGGCCAACAAGCTCGGGCGTCCCGTGATCACGGCGACGCAGATGCTGGAATCGATGATCACGCACCCGCGGCCGACGCGCGCCGAAGCGAGCGACGTGGCGAACGCGATTCTCGACGGCACCGACGCCGTGATGCTGTCGGCGGAGACGGCGGCGGGCGAGTATCCGCGGCTCGCGGTGGAGGCGATGACGCGGATCATCCGCGAAATCGAACGGCAGGGCGCGGCGCGCCCGCGCGAGGCCTGGCGGCAAATCGGGGCCGCGCGCGTGTCGAACGAGTTCGCGATCGCCGCGGCGAGCGCGGCGGCGGTGGAGATGCTGCACGCTCCCGTGCTGATCGTGTTCACCAAGAGCGGGTTCAGCGCGCGCATCGTGGCGTCGCAGCGGCCGCCCGTGCCGATTCTGGTGCTCACCGACGTGCCGCGCACGTACCGGCACCTGGCGCTCGTGTGGGGGGTGATCCCGGAGCTCGTGCCGCACTGTGACACGTACGAGGAGATGGTGCGCGTGGCGCTGGAGGTCGTGCAACGGCGCGCACTCGCCGCGCCGGGCGACCGGGTCGTGGTCACGGCCGGCGTGCCGTTCGACGTGCCGGGGAGCACCAACACGCTCAAGGTGGAGACGGTGTGAAGCTCACGTTCCTGGGCACGGGAACGAGCTTCGGGGTGCCGCAGCTGGGGTGCCACTGCGCCGTGTGCCAGTCGGCGGACCCGCGGGACAAGCGCACGCGCACGGGCGCGGTGGTGGAGGCGCAGGGCGGCGCGCGGCTGCTCATCGACACCCCGCCCGAGTTGCGGCTTCAGCTGGTGGCCGCGGGGATCGATCGCGTGGACGCCGTGCTGTTCACGCACGAGCACGCCGACCACACGCACGGCATTGACGACATTCGGGCCATCTCGGTGCGCCGCGACGGTCCGCTGCCGTTCTACGGATCGGAGGAGACGCTGGCCGCGCTGCGCGCGAAGTTCGGCTACGTGTTCGACGAGAACATGCGCCCGCTGCCGGGCACGTCGAAGCCCGAGGGGCGGGCGATCGCGTTCACCTGCGGACGTCCATTTACCGTGGCCGGCGTGGAGGTGCTGCCGCTCGCGGTGCCGCACGGCCGAGTGCGCGTGGCCGGATTTCGCATCGGGCCGCTGGCGTACATCACCGACGCGAAAACCGTGCCCGACGACGTGCTGCAGGCCATTGCCGGCGTGCGCGTGCTGGTGGTGAACGCGCTCTTCCGCACCGAGCACCCCACGCACCTGAGCATTCCCGAGGCCGTGCGCGTGGCGCAGCAGGTGGGCGCCGATCGCACGTACCTCATTCATCTCACCCACGACAACTTCCACGCCGATCTCGAGGCGGAGTTGCCGCACGGCATCGCCCCGGCGTTCGACGGACTCACGGTGAGGATCGACTGATCATGACCATTCGCATCGATTACACGAACATGCTGGCCGGCGCGGTGGCCGGCGGAATCCCGGCGGCCGCGTGGGAGGGCGCGCAGCGCGACTTCGGCGCCGCGCACGCGGCGGTGCAGCAGCTCCGCAAGAGCGGCGCGCTGGGATTCCTGGACCTGCCGCGCGACCGCGCGCTGCACGACCAGTCGCGCGACTTCGCCAAGCGCGTACGCGGCAAGTTCGACGACGTGGTGCTGCTGGGCATCGGCGGATCGGCGCTGGGGCCCGTGGCGCTGCATTCGGCGCTCAACAAGCGCGACTGGAACACGCTGACGAAGAAGGAACGGAGCGGGCGGCCGCGGTTCCACGTGCTGGACAACGTGGACCCGGGCACCATCGGGCACCTGATGGGGCGCCTCGAACTGGAGCGCACGCTGTTCGTGGTGATTTCCAAGTCCGGCGGCACCGCCGAAACCATGGCGCAGTATCTCGTGGTGCGCGGGGCGCTCAACGAGCGGTTCGGCGCCGGCGCGCGCGAGCATCTGGTGTTCGTCACCGATCCGGCGAAGGGCGCGCTGCGCGACATCGCGAAGCACGAGGGGGTCGCGACGCTCGACATTCCGCCCAACGTGGGGGGGCGGTTCAGCGTGCTGACGCCGGTGGGCATCCTGCCCGCCGCGCTGCTGGGCATGAAGACCGCGCAGCTGCTGGCCGGCGCCGCGGACATGGAAAAGCGCTGCCGGAGCGGAGTGCTGCGCGAGAATCCGGGGGCGGTGTTCGGCACGCTGCAGTGGCTGGCCGACACGGCGCTGGGGCGGGGCACGCACGTGCTCATGCCGTACTCCGACAAGCTGCGCGATCTGGCGCCCTGGTTCGTGCAGCTCTGGGCCGAGAGTCTGGGCAAGCACCGCGCGGAGGGGGACGCCGGGTTCGGTCCCACGCCGCTCGCGGCGCGCGGCGCCACCGACCAGCACAGCCAGGTGCAGCTGTTCATGGAGGGCACGCCCAACAAGACCGTGAGCTTCATTCAACTGGGCGAGCATCCGGTGGACGTGCCGATCCCGAAGCTGCACCAGGACGTGCCGGAGCTGGCGTATCTGGGCGGGCACCATCTGGGCGAGCTCATCGACATCGAGCGCCGGGCCACGGCCGGGGCGCTGGCGCGTCGCGGACGGCCGAATCTCACGATTCACGCCGATCACGCCGACGAGTGGCACGTGGGCGCGCTGATCATGCTGCTCGAGGTGGCGACGATCTATGCGGGGCATCTGTACGGCGTGAACCCGCTCAACCAGCCCGGGGTGGAGCTGGGCAAGCAGTTCACGTATGCCATGCTGGGGCGCGCGGACGCCGACGCGGCGCGCCGCGAGTGGGAGAAACTCCCCAAGCCCGATCCCGACGCGTCGGTGTGATGGATGGCTTGATCCCGTTCGGGACTTCGGCGAAGTTGCTTGGATAGACCGACTTCCGGGTTCCGGGGGCGCCGTCGCGCCCGCCGGATCCGGGCACCGAGGAAGCGATGTCCGAAACGATTGAATCTCTGAACGGCCTGTTCGGCGCCGCGGTATCGGTCGCGGGCGGCCGGGTGCAGGTGCACGACGCCAAGCCGCTGACGGGGCCGGCCATGGACCGGCTCGTGCGCGTGGCGGTGTTCGGCGAGGGGATGACGCAGGCGCACGCGCGCTGGCTGATCTGGGAGATCGGCCAGGCGGTGGGGGTGCAGCCGGCGTCGATCCAGGATCTGTACATGGCCCGCGGGCGCGGCGAGGTGCACGGGTTCACGGTGCCCGCGATCAACGTGCGCGGCATGGCGTACGACACGGCGCGGGCGATCTTCCGCACCGCGATCCGCATGGAAGCCGGGGCGTTCATCGTCGAGATCGCGCGATCAGAAATTGCATATACCGAGCAGCGGCCCGCCGAGTACGTGGCCGTGATGCTGGCGGCGGCGCTGCGCGAGGGGTTCCGCGGCCCGGTGTTCATTCAGGGCGACCACTTCCAGGTGAACGCCAAGAAGTTCGCCGCCGACGCGGCAACCGAGGTGAACGGGGTGAAGCAGCTCGCCACCGAGGCGGTGCACGCGGGCTTCTACAACATCGACATCGACACGTC
>JAGWRB010000136.1 GCA_028876725.1 Gemmatimonadota bacterium | reverse complement strand
GTGCCGATCACGGCCACGATGCCGAGCTTCATAAAGAGATTCGTATAAAGCGGCAGGGTGTCGACCGGGCTCGTGACGTTCTGCGGCACGCTGGCATACGTCGCCACGTAGCTCCCGAGATACTGGGAGATGCCGGTGGCCAGGAACCAGACGCCCATGATGAAGCCGCGGAGCGACGGGCCGACGTAGCGGGCAACCATGGCGAGGCCGAGCCCGCTGATGAGCAGCTCGCCCAGCGACTGGAACGCGTAGCCGGTGATCATGAACCAGAACGACACCTTGCCCGCGTCGGCAAAGTGGCCGCTGAAGCCGTAGATGAAGAATCCGACGGCCAGCACGGCGAAGCCCATCGCGAACTTCGTGGAGATGTGGAAGTCGCCGCCCTCGCCCCGGCCCATCCGGGTGTAGAGCCAGGCGAGGGCCGGGCTGAGGATGAAGATCCAGATCGGGTTGAGCGCCTGGACCTGGCCGGCGGGTACCTGGTACCCGAAGAGGTCGAGGTTCACGTTGCGCAGGGAGAACAGCGTGAGCGACGTGGACATCTGCTGGTAGAAGATGAAGAACAGCATGCCGAGTCCGGTGAGGATCAGGACGGCGATGAGCCCCTTCCGTTCGCGGTCGCTGCCGCGCCGCCCCATGAGCCAGAAGATGGCGAGCATCGTGAGGAAGCCGAGCACGACGGTGGCGCGCGCGACGGTGCGATTCTGGACGATGAACGTGACGAGCCCGATGCCGATGACGATGCCGATGAGCACCGTGACCAGGCGGCCGACGTTGAGCGGCTGGAAATCGGGCTCCGAGCCGACGTGCCGCAGGTAGCGGCTCATGGCGAGATAATTGATGATCCCGGCGACGAGGCCCGCCGCGCACACAGCGAAGGCCGCGTGCCATCCGATTTTGACGGCGATGAGCGGCGTGGCGATCTGCGAGGCGGCCGAGCCGAGGTTCACGGCCATGTAGTACATCGTGAACGCGCTGTCGATCTTGGCGGGATCGCCCTCGTACAGCTTGGAGATCAGGTTGGCGGGATTCGCCTTGAACACGCCCCCGCCCACGGCCACGACGGCGAGCGCAGGAAAGAGCAGGCCCGGGTGGTTGGGAATCGAAAGGCCGATGTAGCCGAGCGCGAGGATGATCGCGCCGAGGAGCGTGGTGCGGCGGCTGCCAAGGAGCTTGTCGCCGATCCACCCGCCGATGGCGGGGACGGTATAGGCGAGCGCGGCGAAGGCGCCGAAGGTGAGGTTGGCGCGGTCGTCGGTGTAACCGAGCTGTTGCACCATGAAGAGCACGACGACGGCCGTCATGCCGTAATAGCCGAACCGTTCCCACAACTCGACGAGGAAGAGGGTGGTGAATCCCCTCGTCCGCGAAGGCGCCTGCGCGTCTGTGGTCATTCTGGTAGTCCTCGATCCGTGGATGGTGGGCAGGACCAGCACCGTGCAGTATTATCCCACGCGGGAACCTGCCGCGCCACCACAACCACCGCCCTTCGGCGTCCGGACACCGGCCATGCACGCATTCGATAACCCGTCAATCATTCTGAGGCAGACACGAATCGTGGAGCGCTTTCTCGAGTACGTGCGCTTCGACACCCAGTCGGACGCCGCGAGCTCCAGCTGCCCGAGCACCGCCAAGCAGCTCGAGCTGGGGCGGAAGCTGGTGACGGAGTTGCAGGCCCTGGGGCTCAAGGGGGTGGGCGCGCCCGAGGTCACGATGGATGAGAACGGGTACGTGCTGGCCGAGCTGCCCGGCACGGCTCCGGGCCGCATCGGGCTCTGCGCCCACATCGACACCGCGCCGGCGTTCACCGGCACCGGCGTGAAGCCGCAACTCGTGGAGCGGTACGACGGCGGCGTCATCGACGTGGGCCACGGCGTGGTGCTGGACCCGGCCGACACCCCCGAGCTCAAGGAGTGCGTGGGCGACACGATCGTCACCACCGACGGGAGCACCCTGCTGGGTGCCGACGACAAGGCCGGCATCGCCGCGATCATGGGCGCGCTCGAGATCCTGACGACGCAGCCGGACATCCCGCGGCCCACCGTTCGCGTGTGCTTCAATCCGGATGAGGAAATCGGCCGCGGCGCCGATCGCTTTCCGCTGAAGCGGTTTGACTGTCCGGTGGCGTTCACGATCGACGGGAGCTTCTCGGGCGAGATCAACGTCGAAACCTTCTCGGCCGACAAGGCGGCGGTCACGTTCACCGGGGTGTCGGTGCACACCGGCACGGCGCGGGGGAAGATGGTGAACGCGCTCACGTGGATGGGGAAGTTCCTGGATCGGCTGCCGATGGGCGAGGCGCCGGAGTGCACCGACGGGCGGGAGGGATTCTACCACCCGTACACGACGACCGGCGACGCGGCCTCGTGCACCGTGCAACTCATCCTCCGGGACTTCGACACGACAAAGCTGGAGGAGCGGGGCCGCCGGCTGGAGCGGATGTGCGCCGGGCTGATGGCCGAGGAGCCGCGGCTCAAGGTGAAGGTGGAGATCACCAAGCAATATCGAAACATGTATGACGTGCTGAGCCGCCATCCCGACGTGGCGGCGCGGCTGGACCAGGCGGTGCGCTCGGCCGGAATCACGCCCCGGCTCGAAGCGGTGCGCGGCGGGACGGATGGCTCCCGGCTCACCGAGATGGGCATGCCGACGCCGAACGTCTTTGCCGGGGGCGTGAACTTCCACGGGCCCTCGGAATGGATCTCGACGCGCGTGCTCGCGCAGTCGGCGTGCACGGTCCTCAACCTGGTGCAGTTGTTCGTCGAGGCGAAGTGACGGGCGCGCCATCGCCCGGCGAGCCGGGCGATGGCGCCGATCACTTCTTCAGACTTCTCTTCCAGTTCGCGAGCCAGTTCTCGACCACGATGATGGTCGCGGGCTGCGCGACCGACGCGCCGCTGAGCGAGCGGGCCATGATGAACCGGCCGTCGCGGGTGATGTCCCACGGCGTGTAGTACGCCGAAAAGTCCTCGATGCCGACACCGGTCATGCTGGTCGGCACGCGGAACAGTGCCTGCGGCTCGCCGAGGCCGAGGGTGGCGCCGGGGGTCACGCGGACGGCCATCATCATGTTGTCGCCGCGCAGGTAGTACAGCTTCGTTCCGTCGCGCGACCAGAGGGGGGCGCGGCCGCCGTCGCGCGACACCTGCTGCTTGCCGGCGTTGACGTTGGGAAAGGGGCGCACGAAGACCTGCGTCTTCCCTGTCTCGTCGGACTGGTAGGCCAACCAGTGGCCGTCGGGCGAGGGCATCACGGCTTCCTCGTCGAACGGCGTGGCGATCAGGGGTTGCGGAACGGTGTCAACGCCGGGACGGAAGCTCACGATGTCTCGGCCGCCGGCCTGCGCCCCGAACGCGCCGCGGCGCAGCAGGTACCACTTGCCGTCGGCGGTGACGATCCCCTCGTCGAAGCCGCCGCGCACGAGCGTCGAGTCGGAGCCCGTGCCGTCGGCGCGGTGCATGGCGAATCCCCGGGCCGACGACGCAGCCATGAACGTGATGAACTGCCCGCCGCGGGTCCATCGCGGACGGTAGGCGGGCACCGTGTCGTACGTGATCCGCTGCAGCGCCCCACTGGGCAGCCACTTGACCCAGATGGCATCGCCGGCGCTCGTCGAGAGGCCGATGGCCAGCCGCTTGTCGTCAGGCGAGAGGGCCCACCCTTCGTTTCCGAGCAGGGAGGTGAGGCGAAAGGTCCAACCGGTATCCACGGGCGTCATGCGTCCCGTCTGATCCACCCACTCCATTTCGTAGCGCGCCGCGGTGAGGCCGCCGCCCACCGTCATCACGAGCGTGCCCGAGGCCGACACCTGGAACGGCGTGTCGCCCGAACTCACCGGCGGCGAAAGGCTGTCGGCAATCGGAATCGGGGAGCCGGTGATGGCCAGGCGATCGAGGTCGAACGGGACGGCGACCAGCGCGTTGTCGCCGGTGAGATACGCGAGATATCCCGCCGGCAGGTACACCGCCGGGCCACCCGTTCCGCTGCGCACGAGCTGCGCCTTCCGCGTCCGCGTGTCGAGCGCATACAGATTGCCCTTCACGCAGGTGGCGCCACAGGTATTGAACAGCACGCCCCGCCCGCCGGGCAGCGGCGAGATGCCGAAGGTGCGCGGCAGCGAGTCGCTCTTCCAGAGCAGGCGGGGGGAACCGCCGCCGGCGGAAACTTCGCTGATGCCGTTGGCATCCGCGTTTGCGAATACGAGCGTTTTCTGATCGAGCCAGGCCAGGCCGGCGGAGAGCGCCGCCCCCTGGCCGGTGAGCAGCACCGAGGTGCCGCCGGCCACCGCGATCTTCCGGACGGCGCCCGCCGCCGGCCCCGTGAAGGCGATCCACTGGCCGTCGGGCGAGACGGCGAAGGTGCCGGCGCCCTCCGTTCCGGCAATGGGAACCGGCGCGTAATGGTCCCGCCGCTTGATCCAGAGCTGGCTTTCGCCCGCCGGCCCGGGACCGAGGTACACCAGGTACGAACCGTCGGGCGCCGGCGTGGGCGCCGACGCGCCCGTCTGCAGCGCGGCCGCGGGCGGCAGCGCCAGGCCGTACCGGATTTCGGGTGCCGGCGCCTGTGGGCGGAGCCAGCCCCACCCGGCGGCGACGAGGAGCAGCGCGCAGGCCGCCGCGAGCGCGATGACGATACGCCACGCCGCGGCGGCCGGCGCCGCGCCGGACGCCGCTCCGGCGC
>JAGWRB010000135.1 GCA_028876725.1 Gemmatimonadota bacterium | reverse complement strand
TCGAGTCGGCGAGCTGATGGTCCACGAGCACCGTGAGGCCGGATCGCGCCCCGGCCAGCACGCCTGGTGTGAATACCGAATCGCGAATTTGGAGCAATCGCAGGTGAAGCGCCGCCCGGCTCAACCGTTCGGTGGCGTCTGGCCATCCGAACCGCCGCACGAACCCGTACCCCGGCACGAACACGCCGGTGAATGCGGAATGGCGGCGCTCCCGTGAAAACCCCCGAGCAGGAAGTTTCCACACCGCGAGGGCCGCGCACGCCAGCACTACGATCGTCACCCATCGCCGCCAGGTCAGCGCCATCGCGAGCTCCCCAGCGCCAGCGCGCCACACGTGGCGACCCAGAACACCGACATCATCGCCAGCCCCGGAGTCATGGTGGTGTTCTCGAGAGGCGTGCCTGCCACCGTCGACCGCCACACGCGCACGAGCGAGTCGGTCGACACGCCCGACGCCGCGCGCAGCTGCGCGCTCACCGTGTCGGGCGCTGCCAGCATCCGGATGTACGCACCCGGACCGCCCATGCGCATGGCCAATTGCGCCAACATGTGGCGCGCGTTCGGTCCAAACGGAGGCGGCACCGCGCTGCGCGGAATCAACTCGGCCGCGGCGGTGCACGCCGAATCGACGGCGTGCTGCAGACACGCATCGAGCAGCGGCTTGTCCGCGTCGCGAAGCAGATACGCGGCGCGCGAGACCAGGACCCGGCGCTCCGTGGCCGTGAACCAGCCGCGAATCGGATCGGCCTCGTCGGCCACGCCAAGGCCGCGCTCGCACGCGAGGATGTCGCCCGAATAGCACGAACGCGCCAACGGTGACGGCGACGTGGCCACGTCGATGCGCACCCCCAGCACGCTGTTGCGCGTCATGTCGCCGACCGGCATCGAACCCGAGAGCCACCGCCGCAACGCCGGGCTCACTTGCCCCGTGAGTAACTGCGCCCCGCGAACAGCCCACGTTTGCGCCAGCAGCTCTGCCGACGGTCGAACATCTTCGGTGTACCGCGTTTGCCCCAACGCGTTCACCTCGCCCACCGTCACGTCCCCGCCGCCTCCCACCCGGCCACCCGGGCGTTTCAGCGTGAACAGGTGTGACCGGAGCGAGTCGGCGGCGGACCCGAAGCGGTCGCGCAATTCCACCGCTGCCTGCGCCGCCGAGCGCCGTGCCAGACCGTCCAGGCTCGCCTCGGCGAGAATCGTGATCATGTCCACGCGAACCGTGTCGGTGGGCAACCCGCGCCTTTGCAGCGAGTCCCGCTGCTTCGCCTCGGCGCGCTGCAGTCGCCAGATCGGCAGGATCCGGGCGATTTGCGCGCGGTATTCGGCCTGCGTCTGCGCGTGGAGCGGACGCACGCCCGCGTGCAGCAGTGCGACCGCGAGGAGTACCCGCGAGGACTTTGAAATATGCTTATACATCGATCAGCGTCCACCGGCCGCTGAACACCGACAGGATGCCCGGATAGACCATCAGGATATCCACCGCGTGCATGCCGATTTGCCAATGCAACCCGGCGGCACTGGTCAGGAAATCCGCGACCAGCACGGCGCAGATCGCGCCCAGCACCACGCCGGCCGCGCGCACCGACGCCGCCGAGATGGCAAAGAAGATCGCGAAGGCCACCAGCGCCGCGAAGGCGAAGCGCAGCGTCAGTGCCACGGGATACGCCTGCAGCCCCGCCGGCACCACGCCGGGGGTTCTCGTGGCCAGCAGCGCGCTCACCCCCAGCGCAATCACGACCGGCACCAGAAACAGCGCCCCCGCGCCGAAACGCATCAGCACGTAGCGCCAACGCGCCACCGGCAGGGCGAGCGCATACACGTGATGCCCGCGATGATCGGCGGCCCAGGCCAGCCAGGCCACCAGGAGACCGACCGCCCCCGCCAGCAGCGCGTATCCCACGCCCCACGTCTGCATCTGGCTGATCAACATCCCCGGCGATGCCGTGTCGAGATTCGAGTTCACCGACATGAGCGGCATCGCGAACGCGCCGAGCACGCACACCAAGACGGCGAGGCGCGTCCACTTCCATTGCGCTTTGAGTATTGATTTGAACATGGCGTGGGTCTCCTTACCGCTGTTCACGGAATGACCGCAACAGCTCGACGAACCCGTCCTCGAGATCCAGATCGATGACATCGGTCACGGTGGCACCCATCGATTCCAGATGATCGCGCATCGACGGCTCCCATCCGCGCACCAGCCACTGCTCCGCGCCGCCGTGCATCGGGGAACGCCCCAGCACGCTGAACGGCGCGCCGTCGAGCAGCGCCGGCGCGCCGGTCACATGCAGGCGCTTGATGCCGTTCTTGAATTCCCGCATCGGCAGCTCGGCAACGAGATCACCCCGGTCCATCACGCCCACCCAGTCGCAGATGCGCTCGAGTTCGTGCACCAGATGGCTCGAGATGAGCACCGTCGCCTGGCGGTCTGAGACGTAGGCCAGCAGGGCTTCCAGGACGTCGCGCCGCACCACGGGATCCAACCCGTCCGTCGGTTCGTCCAGCATCAGCAGTTCCGGTTCCTGCGCCAGCGCCAGCAGCATCATCAGCTTGCCCGTTTCACCCTTGGAAAGCGCACCCACCCGTTGATCGCCGCCCAGCCGGAATTGCGCCTGCAGTTCCGCCGCCCACCGCGCATTCCATCGGCGGTGAAAGCCCGCGTGGAACGCCATCGATTCGGCGACTGTCAACGACGGATATACGTGCGGACGGTCAGGCACGTACCCCACGCGCGCCAGCACGCGCACGTACGACGCGGGCATCGCCTCGCCCAGCACCGTGATGCGCCCTCCTTCCGGCCGCAGCAGTCCGATCAACAGGCGAATCGTCGTCGTCTTCCCCGCCCCGTTCGGGCCCAGAAAGCCGTAGATCGAGCCGGTCGGGACGTGCAGGTTCACGCCGGAGAGCGCAAACGTCTTGCCCGCGTGATACCGCAACCCGTCGGTTTCCACCGCGAACGTCATCGACCGCCTCCGTTGAGCTCGTGATCCAGCGCCTCGCGCAGATCCTCCGGCAGCACGCCCAGGCGGCGCGCATCGCGCACGAGATCGCGCACCAGCCGTCGCGCCGCGTTGCGCCGCTCGCGCGAGCGCAGCTCCGCCCCCACGTTCTGCACGAACGTCCCCGCCCCCTGGCGCGTGACGACGAATCCGTCCTGCTCCAGTTCGCGGTACGCCTGGACCACCGTCGCGGGGTTCACGCGGAGTTGCGCCGAGAGCTGGCGCACGGAAGGAAGCGCCTCCCCGTGCACGAGCTCCCCGGCGGCGATGGCCAGCCGCACGTGGTCGGCAATCTGCGCGTACAGGGGGGTCGGACTGCGCGGGTCCAGGCGCTCGAACATGCTCCTCTCGTAACTGTATCGTTGTGCCGATACAGTAGGACTCCGCCGCCGATCCGTCAAGCCCCGGGGCCGAACGAGGTCCGAACGCACGACGGGCCGCCCGTGCGGGCGGCCCGTGGCCACAGTCAGCGCGATCGAGGCTCAGGCAGCGATGCGCAGCGCCTCGACACGCAGGTTCTTCGCGAAACAGTACTCGTCGCACGCAAACCGCCGCGCGCACCCCAGGCAGTCTCGCCGAATCTTCTCCGGATACCGCGCGCGATCCACCTGCGTGTAACTGCACGCCGCAAAGAACTTCGGCTGCAGCGTCAGGGCGAAGACGTCGTAGATGTCCCGTTTCATGGCCAGACGCTCCACGGCCCCCACGATGCGGCGCCCCAAGCCCTGCCCGTGCGCATCGCGCGACACCGCGATCGCGGCAACCTCGGCTACCGAGGGCGAGTATTCCTTCAGCGCCCCACACGCCAGCAACCGCCCCTCGGGATCGACGGCCACGACGAAGTCGTCGATCGACAGCGCGATCATCTCCGGCGTCCGGCGCAGCATCAGCATCTCGTCGGCGAACTGATTGTTCAGCCGCGCGATCGCCTCCACATCGTCCGGCCGCGCCGGCCGCACGAGCACTCCGTCGTCCATCAGAGAACCTTTTCGAGCACCGCCAGCCCTTCCGCCAATTCGTCGCGAGTTGCTACTAATGGCGGCAGCAACCGGACGGTGTACTCCCCCGCCGTGCATGTCAGCAGCCCCGCCGCCATCGCTTCGCTCACCACGTGCGACGCGGTGCCCATCACGTCCATCCCCCACATGAACCCCACCCCCCGCACGCCGCGAATGCGCCCCGTGCGCTGGGCGATCTCCTGCAACTGCGCGCCGAACCAGGCCCCCGTCTCACTCACGTGCGCCAACAGCGCCGGATCGGCCAGGCGGTCCACGACGTACGAGGCCACGGACGCCACGAACGGTCCGCCCCCGAACGTCGTGCCGTGATCGCCGGGCTTGATGGCCGACGCGATCTCCTCGGTCACGAGCACCGCGCCCATCGGCAGGCCGCCGGCCAGCGGCTTGGCAACGGTGAGGATGTCGGGTTCGATCCCCGCCTGCTCGTGGGCGAAGAATGTTCCGGTGCGCCCTAGCCCGCACTGAATTTCATCGAGGATCAGCGCGGCCTTCCGTTCCTTGGTGAGCGCGCGAAGCTCCCGCAGGAATCCATGATCCAGCACGCGCACCCCGCCCTCGCCCTGCACCGGTTCCGCGATCACCGCGGCGGCGGTCGTCTCGTCCAGCGCGGCCGCGATGTCGTTCAGATCGCGCTCGACGATCGAGATTTCGCCGGCCAGCGGACGGAACGGCAAACGGTACGCCGGCCGGTCAGTCGCCGCCAACGTGCCGAACAACCGCCCGTGGAACGCCCCGCGCAACGCGACGATGTGGGCCTTGTCTTCGCCCATGGTCCGCGCCCAACGGCGCGCGAACTTGAAGGCGGCTTCATTAGCCTCGCCCCCGGAATTGCAGAAGAACACGCGCGATGCAAACGACCGCTCCACCAGCTTCCGCGCCAGCGATTCCGCAGGGGCCGTGCGATACAGGTTCGATGTGTGCACCAGTCCGTCGGACGCCGCATGCAGCGCCTCGCGCAGCCCCGGGTCGCCGTAGCCGAGCGCGTTCACCGCAATGCCGCTCACGAAGTCCAGATAGCGGTTCCCCTCGCGATCGAACAGGTACACGCCCTCGCCGCGCACCATCTCCGTGGGCGGACGCTTGTACGTGCCCAGAATCGGATCGTGCTCGCCTGCGTCAGACGCCACGGGCGCGGACGCCACACCCGGAGCCTGGTCCACCGACATCGCGCTCGAATTCACGCTGCCTCCCCCGTCATCGTGATCGTCGTGCCCCGGGCCGGATCGGCAATCGCCGCCAGGTCTCCGATGCGCACCGCCCTGACCCCGCCGCGCAGCGCCGCCAGCGCCGCATTCACCTTTGCCGCCATGCCGCCGGCAGCCGTGCCCCCCGCCACCAGCGCCGCCGCCTGTTCGGCGCTCAGCGCGCCGAGCGTGCGCCCGTCCTCCAGAATGCCGGGCACGTCGGAGATGAGCAGCAGCTCGCTCGCTTCCAGCGCCACCGCGATCGCTGCCGCGGCATCGTCGGCATTCACGTTCAGCGACGGCCCAAGCTCGAGCCCGACGTTACGGCTCACGGGCGAGATCACCGGCAGATACCCGCCGTCGAGCAGATGCAGCAGCAGCGACGCGTTCACGCGCTGCGCCTCGCCCACGTGCCCGAGTCGCTCGGGATCCACCGGCGTCGCCGCGATCAGCGACGCATCTTCACCGGAGATGCCCACCGCGCGCACCCCCTCGTGCACGAGCGCCGACACCAGGCGCTTGTTCGCGCTCCCCGAGAGCCCCATGCGCACCAGCTCCATATCCCGCGCCGACGTGACGCGACGCCCGCCCACGAATTCGGCGGTGAGGCCGAACGCCTGCTGCAGCGCCGTTACTTCGTCGCCGCCGCCGTGCACCAGCACCATCGAGCGTGACAGCGCGTCCCACGCCTCCGCGATCTCGAGCGGAAGCGCCGGATCGCTCTGCACCCGCCCGCCCACTTTGACGACTCGTGTCATGGAAGAAGCCCCGCGGTCTCGTCGAGCCCCAGCATGCAATTCGCGTTCTGCACCGCCTGCCCCGCCGCGCCCTTCACCAGATTGTCGATGGCCGAGAGCAGCAGCAGCATCGGCCGTTCGGTCCCCGTCAGCGGTTGTGCGAACAGCTGCACGGCGTTGCGATACGCCACGTCGCGCAGCCTGGGCGGCGATTGCACAAGCTCGACGAACGGCTCCCCGGCGTACCGCTCCCGCCAGGGTGCCATCGGATCGGCGATCGGTTCCCGCAGTTCCAGTGTGATCGTCGAAAGGATCCCGCGCGTCACCGGCAGCAGGTGCGGCGTGAAGATCAGGTCCGACCGGCTCTGCATCCGGCCCAGCATCGCGCGCATCTCGTGCAGATGCCGGTGCGTGTTGCCGGCACCGTACGCGCGATAGTCCTCCGCCACCTCGCCGAAGAGATATTCGCGTTTGGCGGCGTTGCCGGCTCCCGTGACGCCGCTCGCCGAGTTCGCGATGATCGGCCGCCCCTCCGCCACGAGCCCACGCGCCACGAACGGCGCGAGCGCCAGGAGGATCGACGTGGGATAGCAGCCGGGATTCGCCACCACCGGCGCGCCCTTCACCTCTTCGCGCGCCAGCTCGGTCAGCCCGTACGGAATCCCCTCGACGCCATGCCCGGGACGGAGATCCGACGAGAGATCCACGACCCGCGCGCCGGCCGATCGGGCGGCATCCACCCACGTGCGCGACGCGCCGTGCGGCAACGAACTGAACACCAGCTCGGCGGCGCCCAGCGGCGCGTCCTCGGTCGCGATGAACGTCACGGCACGCCCGTTGACGTGCACGGTCTGGCCGCGCTGCTCATTGGCCGTGGCGAACGCCAGCTCGAAGGCGGGATGGCGATGGACGATGGCGCAAAGCTCGCGGCCGGCGTATCCGCTGGCCCCGAGCACGCCTACGGGTCTCCTATTCACAAGGAATGCATAATAATGCATATTGTGAACGTCAACTCCTCCCCCCAACTCCGCTTGCCATCGTTCCCATGCCCAACAAAGCAGCGCGCCACGCGGCCATTCTCGAAATCACCGGCGCGAACGTGATCGCCAGCCAGGAAGAGCTGCGGCAGCGACTGGCGCGCCGCGGCGTCCGCGTCACGCAGGCCACATTATCCCGCGACCTGCGCGAGCTCGGGCTCGTCCGCGTCCCCACGGACCACGGCGCACGCTACGTGCGGGCGGAGACGCTCGCCGACGAGGCCAAGCCGTCGCTGGAGGCGCTCCTCCCGCAGCTGTTCGCGAGCATCGCCGGCGTGAGCGAGCTTGCCGTGCTCCATACGGTCGCGTCGGGGGCGCAGCCCATCTCCGAGGCCATCGACGCCGAAGCGTGGCCCGAAGTCCTGGGCACGATCGCCGGCGAGAACACGATCCTCATCGTCTGCCGCTCCGCGGCCGCGCGCCAGGCCGTGGTCGCACGCCTCACCCGGCTCGCGCAGAAGAGTTGACGCGGCGGCCATCAGGCCGTTCCAGGACCCCGCCCTCATCCAATTGACGCGGATCGCCGGAGTGATTAAATATGCAGTCGGATTGCATAAACCCGGCGTTCATTCAGGAGTCGTCATGCCCCGCACCATCGTCCTCGCCTACTCTGGCGGACTCGACACGTCCATCATCGTCCCCTGGCTGCGCGAGAACTACGACGCGCGCGTCATCTGCGTCGCCGCGAACATTGGCCAGGGCGCCGACGAGCTGAAGGGCGTCCGCGAAAAGGCGCTCGCCTCCGGCGCCGAGGAGTGCTACATCGAGGACCTGCGGCAGGAGTTCGTGGAAGACTTCATCTTCCCCACGCTCCGCGCCGGGGCGGTCTATAACCGGAAGTACCTCCTCGGCACTTCCATGGCCCGCCCGCTCATCGCTCGGCGCCAGGTGGAGATTGCGCGCCAGGTCGGCGCCGACGCGCTGGCCCACGGGTGCACCGGCAAGGGCAACGATCAGGTCCGCTTCGAACTGACGTACGCCAGCTTCGCGCCCGATCTCCCCGTGATCGCGCCGTGGCGCGAGTGGGACATCCGGAGCCGCGAGGACGCCATCGCGTACGCGCAGGCGCACGGCGTGCCCGTGGCCGCCACGAAGGAGAAGATCTACTCCCGTGACGCCAACGTCTGGCACCTCTCGCACGAGGGCGGCATTCTCGAGGACCCGAATGCCGCTCCGCCCGACGATCTGTTCATGCTCACCGCCAACCCGCTCACCGCCCCCGATACTCCGGAAGACGTGGTCATCGGGTTCGAACACGGAACCCCGGTGTCGGTGAATGGCGTGGCGCTGCCGGCGTTGGAGCTGCTCGTGCAGCTCAACCAGATCGGCGGCCGGCACGGCGTGGGCCGAATCGATCTCGTGGAAGACCGCATGGTCGGGATGAAGTCGCGTGGGGTCTACGAGACCCCGGGTGGCACCCTGCTCTACGCGGCGCACAGCGAGCTCGAGCAGCTCGTGCTCGATCGCCGCACGCTGGCCGCCAAGGACATGGTCGCGCCCAAGTACGCTGACATCGTGTACGAGGGCCGCTGGTGGAGCACGGAGCGCGAGGCCTACGACGCCTTCGTCAACGTGACGCAGCAGCGGATCACGGGCACGGTGACCCTGCGGCTCTTCAAAGGCTCCCACACCGTGGTCGGCCGCCAGAGCGTGCACGCGCTCTACGACGAACGGTTCGTCACCTTCGGCGAAGACGACGTGTATCAGCAGAGCGACGCCGGCGGCTACATCCGGCTCTTCGCGCTGCCCGCGCGCGTGCGTGCCCTCAAGGATCAGGAACTGGGCCTCGACGCGACGAACAAGGGCGCCTCGCCGGACGCCAAGCCGTCTCTGGCCATCGCGTGACCGGCGAGGGCCAGGCAGGCGGCAAGCCGCACAAACTCTGGGGCGGCCGGTTCGGGGCGGGGCCCGCTCCGGCGTTCGACGCGCTCAACAATTCTATCGGCGTCGATTTTCGCCTCTGGCCGTTCGACGTCACGCTCTCCAAGGCCTGGGCCGTGGGCCTGTGGAACGCCGGCGTACTGACGCTCGAGGAGAGCCAGACGCTGGAACGTGGATTGGACGCCGTTGCCCAGCGTTTTGAAGCCGGTGCGGCGCCGGAGCCGTCGGACGAAGACGTCCACACGATGATCGACCGGCTGCTCCACGAGGAAGTCGGCGACGTGGCGTCGAAGCTTCATACCGGGCGCAGTCGCAACGATCAGGTGGCCACCGCCACGCGACTGTGGACCATGGACGCGCTGTCGCGTCTCGACCACGCGATTCGTGAGTTTCAGACCGTCGTCGTCGATCGCGCGACCGAAGTGGACTCCGTGCTGATGCCGGCGTACACGCACTTACAGCGCGCGCAACCCGTGTTCGCGGCGCACTGGCTGCTCGCGCACTTC
>JAGWRB010000002.1 GCA_028876725.1 Gemmatimonadota bacterium | reverse complement strand
GCGTTCTACGGGTCGTTCGACGGCTTCGAGTCCCTGCCCTGCGTGCACGGACCCGCGCGTGTGCGCATCGATCGCGCGGGCGCCGACGTCGTGGGTCTTCGCGTGTTCGTCGGACCGCCGGCGCCCGCGCCGGGCACCGACCTCGGCGCCGTGCCGGCGCGCGAGGCAGCGGCATACCTGTTTCAGCTCGCGTCCCGCGGCGAGGGCGCCGTGGCCCGCGACGCGATCATGCCGGCCGTGATCGCCGACAGCACAAACGACGGTTCAGCGCTGCTTGCGCTGGCGCAGGATCGTTCCCGCTCGCGGGAGACGCGCGGCGATGCCATGCGCTGGCTGGCCCGCGGCGACGACGCCAATCCGCAAGCCGTACGCGCGCTCGTCGCCGTCGCTTCCGATGACTCGGATAATCGCGCCGTGCGCCAGCAGGCGCTGTCGGCGCTCGGCCGCATTACCGCGGGAGCCGGCGTGCCGGCGCTGTTGCGCCTCGCGTCCGACACCGCCCACGCCTGGATCGCGCGCACTGCGCTCTCCGTCGTGGCGGAGTCCGGCGACCCGCGGGCCCGGGATTATCTGCGCGCCACGGTCCGCGCTGCCGCGCTCCCCGACGAAGTGCTCGCGGCCGCCGTGCGCGGCTTCGGGCTGCGATACGCCACCGCTACGGACATCGCCGTCATACGACAGAATTGGCCCGGGTTCACCGGAGAACGCACGCGCAGCGCGGCGCTGGCGTCAGTCGCGGCCTTTGGGGGCTCGGAGAACGCGCAGTGGCTGCTCTCCGTCGCCGGCGACATGGGCACCACCGCCGCCGTGCGCCGTCGCGCGCTCGAGGGCGCGGTGCAGGCCGGAGTCGGCACGGCGCCGTTGTCGCAGCTCTACGATCGTACCACCGACTCGGACACCAAGTCGGCCATCATCGCGGCGCTGAGCGAGATCGGCGACCGGGCCGCTACCGACAAGCTGCTCGCGATCGCGCGCGGCGACCAGAGCGTGCAGGCGCGCCGTCGCGCCATCTCGGCGCTGGGGCGCACGGGCGATCCGCACGTGCGCGACGCGCTGGCGGGAATCGTCGTGGATGGAGGCAGCCGGTAAAAGGCGCGGCGCGCGCATCCGGGTCGAGATCCGCAAGCGGTGTGGCGTAAGCGGGGCTGCTTGCGGATCTCGCAAAGTACGAACCGGCCCCCGCAGCCGATTCGACTCCGCGCCACGCTCCCGGTAGCGTGACGATCCCATGATGCACCGCGACGAACACGCGCCGGAGCGCCGCGTTCGCGTCGTGCACCAAGAACAATTGTGGTTTGTTCGCGGGAACACAAGATGCAATTTCACATCTCGTCGGCGGCGTAGTCGCTCGCCGCCCAGCGCGCGTCCTCGAACTTCGACGCGCGCCGCGTCTCGACGAACGCCGGCAGCACGGCCAGCGCGAGCGCGGCGACATACGGAATCTGCGTATCGAACACGCTGCCGCGCGGCGCGAAGAGATGGCGGAACACCAGCGCGACGAACACGGGAACACCGATCGCCGCAGCGATCTTGCCGAGCCGGAACGCGCGCGGCGTGTGCGCGTTTGGCGCCACGAAGAACGCTCCCCTCGCCGGCGGCGGATTGCCCGGGCGGCCGAACGCGCGCCAGATCGCCTGCGCCGGCACGTACGTGCCGAGCGCCCATACGGTGCTCTGCGGAGACACCTCCTCCGAGAATAACCGCGGCGGCGCGATGAAGTCGCGCGACGTGATCCGGTCGCCCGCGCGCAGCTGCCACGGAAACTCTCCCAGGATGAATTCCGTGGTCACCGTCGTCGTGCGGTAATGGCGAAACGTCGCCCCGTCGTACCGCACGAACGGCTGCCGGCCGTTCACCTCCTCCGGCGGCGCGGCGCGCGTGATGTCGAAGTCGCACCAGTGCCCGTCGTACTCCATCAGGTAGCGGTACCCCTTGTACGGATTCCACAGCGTGTACTCGCGCCAGAAGTAATCGGTGTCGTTCTGGCGGACGCTCCGCACCTGGAAGCCGCTCACCTCGTACGGGTCACCGCGAATCATGCCGCGCGTGCCCAGCGGGAGATCCGGCTCGTACGTCATCTTCGCCTGGTACTGCTGCAGCACGCTGAGCTGCTGGTCGCGCGAGTCGAGCACGGCATGGCACGAGGCGCAGACCACGGTCTGCGTCTGCTGCAGCGCGCGGATCGTGATCGCAGCGCCGCAGTTGGGGCAGGTCAGGCCCGCTACGCGGGGAGCGGCCATCCGTCGATCTCCCGAAGGTGGTCGAGCGCCAGGTCGTCGAACCCCATCCACTCCCCGAGTGCGAGCGACGGCGGCCGGCCGCGATAGTCGATGGTCGCGATGTGCCCGTCATTCGCGTCGAGATCGGCGAGCGTCGCCTCCTGCCGGTCCCACGTCGTGAACGGCAACTCCCCTTCCACGGCCCGGTACCGCACGGATGTTACGGCCATCACTTTGTAGATGCGCCCCTGCCAGGCGAAGTTCCCGCCGATGTGCAGCGCGTCCGCCGCCGGTACGTCGGCGCCCGAAACGCCGATGGTGAACGCGTACTCGCCGCGGGCGTCACTCAACCAGCCGCCCTGCCCGTCGTCGAAGCGCACGTGCCACGCGTTCCACGAACCGCGTTCGTACCCGTACACCACGCGCCCCACCACGGCAAACGGCCGCCCGTGAAACGCCCCCGTCGTGCCGATTTGCAGCGGCGAACTCGTGGCCGGAAAATCACCCACCGTTCCTACGGTCTTGAGATCGACATCGCCGCGTACGATCACCGACCGGCAGAAGGGACAGCTCGTCTGCACCGCGTGCGACCAATCGAAGTGGATCGCCGCGCCGCAGTTGGGGCAGGAGGCGGTGAGAGCGCTCATGAATTGCCGGTGAAAACGTGCGGGATAATGCGGCCGTCAGTTCTGCGCGCCGCCGCACTCCGGACAGAACTTGGAGCTGTGCGGAATGGGCTTGCCGCACGCGATGCAGAACCGCGTCTCGGCCGGCGCCGCGTTCGGGGCCCCGCCGGCGCCAACCCCGCCCGCCACGGCGTCGGCCATCGCCTTCCCCATGGCCATGCCGGCGCCCAGGCCGGCGCCGAGTCCCGCACCGCCTCCTTCGTTGGCAGCGGCGATCGGCATCGACTGTGCTGCTTCGTACTGCGCATACTGCTGCATGTTGCCGATCATGTTCATGCCGATCCGTTCGTCGAGCTTTTTCTGGAGCTCGTCGGGCAGCGACAGGCTTTCCACCGCGAACGTGTCGAGCGTGAGCCCATACTCCGCGAACGCCGGCGAGAGCGCCTGCTTCAACTTGTCGGCCAGCATCCCCTGGTTGGCCGCCATATCCAGGAACGGCACGCCGCTCTGCGCGAACGCGTCGGCGAACCGGGCGAGGATGGTGCTGCGGAGCTGTCCCTCGAGATCCGGCACCGCGTACACGTCGCGGGTCCCGCTCACTTTCTGGTGGAAGGTGAGGGGCTGGGTCAGGTGATAGCTGTAGATCCCGAACCCGCGCAGGCGCACCATGCCGAAATCCTTGTCGCGAACCGTGATCGGTTGCTGCGTGCCCCACTTCTGGTCGGTCTGTGTGCGCGTCGAGAAGAAGTAGACGTCCGACTTGAACGGCGACTGGAACAGCTTGTCCCAGTTCATGAGGTTCGTGAGGAGCGGGAGGGTGCGCGTTTCGAGCTTGTACAGGCCCGGGCCGAAGGTGTCGGCGGCCTTCCCTTCATTCACGAACAGTGCCATCTGCGATTCACGCACCGTAAGCTGGGCGCCGTACTGGATTTCCATGTCGCGCATGGGATACCGATACGCCAGGATCCCGTCGCCGTCTTCCGTCCATTGGATGACGTCAATGAACTGCTTCTTG
The DNA here is from genome assembly GCA_028876725.1 of Gemmatimonadota bacterium. Classification (GTDB taxonomy): domain Bacteria; phylum Gemmatimonadota; class Gemmatimonadetes; order Gemmatimonadales; family Gemmatimonadaceae; genus JAGWRI01. The sequence continues at coordinate 5,843 of JAGWRB010000002.1, read as the reverse complement.
AGAAATTCGCCGAGGGACATGGAGGGCGCTCCGGAAGGGGTGGGGGACCGGTGGAATCCAGCATACAGGCCGCGGGCCGCCGGGGCAAATGGGCCCCTCAACACTCGCGAACCCCCTGCCGTATATCGTATTGTCGTCTCAGGCGCGGACCCGTTCGGGGCCCGTGCAGCTCGGCCCCCCGAGCGGATCTTTGCACTCTCACCGGATCTCCCATGCATCGCTACCGGCTCCTTCCCTTCCTCGCCGGAGCCCTGATGGCCGCCGCTCCATCCCTGGCGGCTCAAAGTCTGGACTCTGCGACCATCGCCGGCCTCACCTGGCGTAACATCGGCCCGGCCAACTTCGACGGCCGCGTCAACGCCATCGCCGGCATCCCCTTCCCGTCCAAGACGTTCTACGTCGGCGCCGCCGCGGGCGGCGTGTGGAAGACCACCAACGCCGGCACCACCTTCCGGCCCCTGTTCACCGACGAAAGCACGGCGTCGATCGGCGCCATCGCCATTGCGCCCTCCGACACCAACGTGGTGTGGGTCGGCACCGGCGATCCCAACAGCCGCAACACCATCGAGCCCGGCGACGGCGTCTACAAGTCCACCGACGGCGGCATGCACTGGAAGCTCATGGGCCTCAAAGACGGGCAGATGATCGGCAACATCGCCATCGACCCGACCAATGCCAACGTGGTGTACGTCGCCGAGCTCGGCCATGCCTGGGACAACAAGGGCGAGCGCGGACTCTACAAAACCACCGACGGCGGCGCCACCTGGAAGCGCATCAAGTACATCGACGACAAGACGGGCTTCGTGGACGTGAAGATCAATCCGTCCAACCCCAACGACATTTTCGCCGCGGCCTGGCAGCGCATCCGCGGCCCCTACTACCTCAAGTCGGGCGGCCCGGGCTCGGGCCTCTGGCACAGCACCGACGGCGGCAACAGTTGGACCGAGGTGAAGGGCGGCGGATTCCCCTCCACCGAGAAGGGCCGCATGACGGTCGCCTTCTCCCGCAGCAACCCCAGCATCGTCTACGCGCTCGTCGAGGCCGACTCGATGCGCGGCAAGAACCACCCGATCCTCGCCCCGGCCAGCGACTCCATCGGCAACGAGCCCAAGAAGCCGGTGGCGCAGCGCCTCCTCAGCGGCCTCTACCGCTCCGAGGACGGCGGCAAGACCTGGCGCTGGATGAACGAGGCCGACACGCGCCCCTTCTACTACTCGCGCGTCGACGTCGATCCGGCGAACCCCGATCGCGTGTACTTCTCGTCCACGCCTTTCCTGTTCTCCGATGACGGCGGCAAGACGGCGCGCACCACCACCGGTGACGTGCACGTCGACGACCACGCCATCTGGATCGATCCCAACGACGGCCAGCACTGGCTCATCGGCAACGACGGCGGCGTGGCCCAGACCTGGGACCGCGGCGGTAACTTCGACTACCTGAATACCCTCCCGCTCGCCCAGTTCTACGACCTCAGCTACGACTTCGCCACGCCGTACAACGTCTGCGCGGGCGCCCAGGACAATGGCGGCTGGTGCGGCCCCAGCCGGCGTAAGAACCAGCCGGTGACCAACACCTACTGGTTCACGATCTCCGGCGGCGACGGCTTCTATACCGCGCAGGATCCGAACGACCCCAGCATCGTCTGGGGCGAGTCGCAGGAAGGCGGCGTGGTGCGCACGAACCTCCGCACCGGCGAGCGCGCCTCGCTGCGCAAGCCAAGCTGGAACGACAACCACCGCCTGTTCGAGGACTCGATCCTCGCCGTGCGCGGCGACACCGCCAAGCCCGAAACGGCGGCGATGAAGGCGCAGATCGCCAAGCTCCGCGCCGCCGAAAAGCAGGACTCGATCGACAACGACATGCGGTTCAACTGGGAGACGCCGTTCTTCATCTCCAGCTTCAACCCCAATGTCTTCTACATGAGCGGCAACCGCGTGCTCAAGTCGATGAACCGCGGCGACAATCTCTATCCGATCTCGCCCGATCTGTCGACGATGGACACGGCCAAGATCCACGTCAGCCTCGTCACCACCGGCGGCATCACGAATGACGCCACCGGCGCCGAGAACTACGGCACGATCGTCTCGCTCGCCGAGTCGTATCTGCGGCCCGGCTGGCTCTACGCCGGCACCGACGACGGCAACACCTGGATGACGCACAACGACGGCGCCACGTGGGAGAAGCTCAACGGCCGCTTCCCCGGCGTCCCCGCCGGCACGTACGTCAGCCGTATCGAGCCCTCGCACTTCGACACCAATACGTTCTACGTCGCCTTCGACAATCATCGCAACGGCGACTTCGGCGTGTACCTCTACCAGACGACGGACGGCGGCAAGACGTTCCACTCCATCGCCGCCAATCTGCCGACGGGCTCTGCCGATTACGTGCACGTGATCCGTGAGGATCCGTTCAACCGCGACCTGCTGTTCGTCGGCACTTCGCGCGCGGCGTATGTCTCCATCGACCGCGGCGCGCATTGGTCGCGGTTCATGTCCGACATGCCCACGGTCCCGGTGTACGACCTCAAGATCCAGCCGCGCGATCACGAGTTGATCGCCGCCACGTTCGGCCGCGGCCTCTGGATCGCGAACATCGCGCCCATTGAGCAGATGGACGCGCAGGTGCTCGCCTCGAACGTGCACCTCTTCACGCCCGTCACGGCGTATCAGTATGGACAGGGCCCGGAAGTCGGCGCGTCCGCCAACGGGCAGGGCCAGAAGGTGTATGAAGCGCAGAGCCCGGCCTACGGCGCGAACATCAGCTATCGCCTGGCCAGCGCCAACCACGGCCCGGTGCACGTCATCGTCACCGACGTGCAGGGCGACACGCTCGGCAACCTCACGGGACCGGGACAGGCCGGTATTCACACCGTGACCTGGAACTTCCAGTCCAGCAAGAAGGCGCCTGCGGCCAAGCTTTCACCCTCGGAATTGCGCGACAGCATCGTGCAGGCCCGCAAGACGGCGCACGTGATCGACTCGCTCGCCAAGGCGGGCATGGACACCGCCGTCATCGCGCAGCTCCGCCGCGTCGCCCAGACGGGGGACGTGGCTGCGCTCTTCGGACGCGGTGGACGTGGCGGCGGCCGCGGTGGTCGCGGGCCGGCGGGCTTCGTCGCCCGCCCGGCCGAAGGCCCGATGCCCGGTGCCGCCGCGCGCGGCGGCCGTGGCGCCGAGCCGAACGTGATGGACGCATTCCCGGGCGGCTTCCGCCAGATCGCCGAGCTGTTCGGTCTCAGCCGGCGCGGGTTTGGCTTCGGCCGCGGCGGTGGCCAGACGGTCGGCGCCGGTGACTACATGGTGTCGATCACGGTCAACGGCGAGACGCAGCACCAGGTGCTCCACGTCGAGCGTACCGCTACAACGCCGGAGTCCGACAACGCGTTCGGCGCCTCTGACACGGGGCACGATCGCAAGTAGTTCGCAGTTCCCGCAGGACACGCACGAGCCCGCCGGTACGCCATGTGCCGGCGGGCTCGTTGCACCGGCGGGCCCGCGTACGCGGCTTGCACCGCCTGCGCCATCCCGTCAACGTTGTGCCCTCACCCGTGCCGGCCCCTCACCGGTCCCCGCATCCACCCGAGGATCTTCATGCATCGCGCCGCTCGTCTCGCCCTTCCATGCCTTCTCATCGCCGGGCTCTCGTGCCGGTCGTCCCAGCCGGCGTCGCCGCCCGCGCCGGCTCAATCGCCCAACGCGCCGGCGGCCCAGCGGGGCGAGGAAGGCCCGCCGCGCGGACGCGGCGAATTCCCCGGCGGATTCCGGCGCCGCGTTCCGCTCACGCCCGAGCAGCGCGCGGCCCGCCGCGACTCCATCAATGCCGACCGCCAGCGGCTTACTGATTCACTTATGGCCACCATCGCCGGGCGGGAAAACGAGCCGGCTGGGCAGGTCTTCAAGAACGTCAAGCTGCTCAAGGACATGCCGGCCGGCGAGTTCATCAAGACGATGAACGAGGACTACGGCAAGGCCATCGGCCGGAGCTGCAACTTCTGCCACGTGGCCAACGATTTCGCGAGCGACCGGCGCAAGGAGAAGTCCACCGCGCGCATGATGATCGCGCTGGAGGACTCGATCAACAACGCTCCGCAGTTCCTGCCGCAGCTCAAGAACCGACGCGGCACGTGGCCGCACATCGAGTGCGTCACCTGCCACCGCGGGATGAACGAGCCCAACCACGCGCTCCTGCCCCCGTAGCCCGGCGCACCATGGTCCCACACGAACGGCCGCCGGACGCCTTCGCGCCCGGCGGCCGTTCGTGTACGCGCGCGCTACTCCTCGACGTCGAGCTCCAGCACGCGGCGCGCGTCCTCCAGCGCCGCGGCCGGCACGAGCACGTCCACCCCTTTCGCCGTCACTCCCTGAAAGCCGGGCCCGAAGATGCCCACGATGTCGTTCCCGCGCGACACCGCCGGAATCTCCGCCGCTTCCAGCCGCGACACGACCACGTCGGCCTCCAGCGCCGATCCATACGTCGCCAGCTTCGCCCACCCCGATGACTTCGGCATTCCTCTGGCCCGCGTTGAGTTGTCGGTGCAAAATACGGAACCGCGCCGCCGCCGGCGATCACTGCCCTTCGCGCTCGGCGCGCCCACCCGCCCCTCGCAGGAGCCTGTCGTGAGTCGCATGCAACCCGCCCTCGCCGCACTCGGCGCCGCCCTGTGCGCCATTCCGTCGCTCGCCGTCGCACAGATGGGGACTGCCTCCGCGCCGCCCGCGGGCCACCTCTACCACCTGCCGCCCACACCACACACCGTCGCGTGGGGATACTACTGGTCCCAGGCCAAACCGGTGCTTCGTGTGAAGTCGGGCGACGAGGTCGAGGTCGGCACGCTCATCACCTCCACCCCCAAGCGTCTCGAAGGCGCCGGCGTCGCCCCCGGCGACGTGCAGCAGTCGCTGCGCGACATCGCGGACAGCGTGACGGACCACGGGCCGGGCGGACACATCCTCACCGGCCCCATCTACGTCGAGGGCGCCGACTCCGGCGACGTGCTCGAGGTGCGCATCGAGAAGATCGATCTCGCCATTCCCTACGCCTACAACGCCTTCGGCCCCCGCAGCGGATACCTGCCCGAGGATTTCCACTACTCGCGCATGAAGATCATTCCGCTCGACAAGGAGCGGATGGTCGCTCACTTCGCCCCCGGCATCGACATCCCGCTGCACCCGTTCTTCGGCAGCATCGGCGACGCGCCGCCGGCCGCGATGGGCCGCGTGAGCAGCGCCCCCCCGGGCATCTTCGCCGGCAACCTCGACAACAAGGAGCTCGTGGCCGGCACCACGCTCTACATCCCCGTGTGGACCAAGGGCGCCCTCCTCGAGATCGGCGACGGCCACGCCGGCCAGGGCAACGGCGAGGTCGACATCACGGCGCTCGAAACCTCGCTCACCGGCCGCTTCCAGCTCATCGTCCGCAAGGACATGCACCTTGACTGGCCGCGCGCCGAAACGCCCACGCACTACATCACCATGGGCATCGACAGCAACCTCGTGGTCGCCACCAAGAACGCCATCCGCCAGGCAATCGACTTCCTGGTCACGCAAAAGGGGCTCTCGCGCGACGACGCGTACATGCTCGTCAGTACGTCGTCCGACGTCGACATCACCGAACTCGTCGACGGCACCCTCGGCGTGCACGTGATGATCCCCAAGGATATATTTAAATAATTGATATAATGTCCGCCATGCGGCGATGCGCCGGCGGCGCTTTGGTGATGCTGCTCGGCGCCGCCGCGGCGCCGCTGGGCGCGCAGTCGGCGCCCGACCCCCACGCCGCCCAGCCCGAGCGCCCCACGGTCGCCACGCACGCCGGCACCGTGGCGCCCGGGTGGTTCGAGATCG
>JAGWRB010000134.1 GCA_028876725.1 Gemmatimonadota bacterium | reverse complement strand
TCGTAGTTGTTGTTGTCGCGCAGCGACCACTTCACGTGCGGGAGCGGCGGGTCCTGGCGATACCAGGTCTTCTCGGTCTCGCCGGGCGAGAGCGTGCGCTCGAGTGTTTCGGCGGTGCCGCCGTTGCCGAACGTCTCGTACAGGCGGCTGATGCCGTTGTGCATCGCGGCAATGAACATGAGGTAGCCCGGCGACCAGGTGTCGAAGTCGCCGTGCGCGAACACGCCGGGCATGCCGAAGCGCGTCATCTCCTGCACGTTGTTCCAGCCGATCATCTGCCACTCGTTGGCGAGCAGCGGGTCGATCCACGCGTTGTACGGGCCGTCGCCGATCGTATTGTCGTAGAGGAACGGCACCGACTCGTGCAGGTCGTGGAGCACCTGCGCGTTCCAGCTCACGTACGTGTTCATGACGTTCTGCGTGAGATCGAGCGCGGCGCCCATGGCGTCACGATTGTTGTCGTGCGCCACGTAATGGCCCCAGTAGATGAGCGGGAGGGGCGTGTCCTTGGGGTGGGCCATGTGCCAGCGGAAGACGTCGACTTCGCGGTCGCGCCCGTCGACTTCCACCACCGGAGTTATGAGCGTAATTAGATGGTCGCGAATGTTCTTGACGTACGGGCTCTCGTCCACCGCCAGGCGATAGGCGAGCTCCATGAGCGCCGTGGGCGCGCCCGATTCCGGCGAGTGGATGGTGCCGGTGATGTAGTAGACCGGGGTCGTCTCGGGGATGAGCTTCTCGGCGACGGCGTCGTTCATGCCGATCGTGCGCGGGTCGGCGAGCTTGGCGAGGTTCGCCTTGTTGCGGTCGAGGTTCTTCCAGATCGCTTCGGAAGCGACGCCCACGGCGATCATCTCGCGCCCTTCCTCGGTGTGACCGATGGTCCACACGCGCACGCGGGGCGAAGCCGCGGCGAGCTTGCGCATGTACGCGTACACCTGCTCGGCGTACGGCAGGTTGTCGCGCGCGCCGGCAATGTCGCCGAGCTCGGCCATGGGCGTGGGGACCGTCTTCGACGCCGGCAGGTAGTCGACGAGCGGCGAGCTGAAGAAGGGCTCGGTGGTGTATTCGTGGATCTTCGCGGTATACGCGGAGTCGATGGGCTGACCGGGATCGCGGCCGGGCCGAATGCCGTGCAGTTCGCCCTGGGCGAGCGCGGGAATGGGAGCCGCGACGGCGGCGAGCACCGCCGCGCAGGAGAACAGATGGGCTAGGCGCTTCATGACGAGCCTCGAGAGCGTGAGTCGGGATGGGGAACCCGGGAAAAGCTGGGGTGCGGTACAGGCGTTCGCCAGCCTTTCGTCTCGGCGGGCCGGGATCAGGAACGGAGAGTGTGGACGAGATGATTCGGATGGGCCGGATGAGACGGAATCGAAGCGTTGTGGGCGCACGAATCTGGTGACGGGACGCGGGTGCAAGCGGCGTAGCTTCACGGATGCCACACGAACTGCAAGAAGCGGAAACGACGCGGGCGATCATCGGGGCGTTCTATGTGGTGTACAACGCGCTCGGGTATGGATTCCTCGAAAGCTTGTACATGGCGGCGCTGGAGCGGGAACTCCGCGAGTGCGGGCACCGCGTGGGCCGGGAGGTGTACGTGCCGGTGATGTTCCGGGGCGCCGAGCTGGGCCGCCAGCGGCTCGACATGCTCGTGGACGAGAAGGTCGTGGTGGAGGCCAAGGCCACGGAGATCCTGCACCCCAACGCCTCCCGGCAGCTGTTTGCGTATCTCAGAGCAACCCGGCTGGAGGTGGGCCTCCTCCTGCATTTCGGGCCCAAGCCCCGGTTCCACCGTGTGGTGTGCCTGAACGACTCCGGACCAGGTCTGCCCCACGTTCGTTCCGTGTAACGCCGCGCCGCCGCCGTTTGCGCCGTTTCAGCAGTTCCCAAAAGGTTTGATCCGCCTCATCCGGCCCATCCGGATCATCTTGTCCACACGCATGGTTCTTGATGCCCGCCCCGGGAGCGGTTGACGCCCGGCGAGGGCGTTCTTGACGCCCGGTCCCGCGGTATATTCCACCGCCATGATCCTGGCCGTTCTTGGCGCGTTCCAGCTCGCTGCCGCGCATCCCGCCCCGCAGCCCGCCGTGTACAACGCACGCGCCGGGCAGACGTCCGTCCACGCGCCCATGCTCGACGCCGCCGTCACCATCGACGGGCAACTCGATGAGCCCGTGTGGAGCCGCGCGGCCATCCTCACCGGATTCTCCGAATACGCGCCGGTGGATCAACGGCCGAGTCCGGACTCCACCCAGGTGCTCGTGTGGTACTCGCGCGACGCGATCTACTTCGGCATCAAGGCGTACGAGCCGCACGGCGCCGTGCGCGCCACGCTCGCCGAGCGCGACAACGTGAGTTCCGACGACAACACCGAGATCCAGCTCGACACCTACAACGAGCGCAATCGCGCGTTCGTCTTCATCGTCAACGCGCTCGGCGTGCAGGCCGACGGCATCAAGAACGAGCAGGGCGGATTCACGCCGGGCTCGAACGTCATGCCCGGCCAGAACGACCTGACGCCCGACTTCATCTGGGAGTCCAAGGGCGAGGTCACGCCGTGGGGGTATCAGGTCGAGATCCGGATTCCGTTCAGCACGCTGCGCTACCCCAGCGGCGGGCACCAGAACTGGGGCATCCAGATCCAGCGCAACGTGCAGCACAACGGCTACCAGGAGACCTGGACCGAAGCGCACAAAGCGTCGGCGAGCTTCATCGACCAGGAAGGGTTGCTCGTGGACATGAACGGCATGCACCACGGGCAGGTCGCGGAGCTGAATCCCGAGCTGACCAACACCGTGAACGGCGCGCCCGACGCGGCCGGTTGGCGGTACACGTCCAAACCGCAGATCGGCGGCAACGTGCGGTGGGCCATGGGCAGCAACTTCGTGCTCAACGGCACCGTGAAGCCCGATTTCTCGCAGGTGGAGGCCGACGCCACGCAGATCGCCGCCGACGAGCGCTTTGCGCTGTACTACCCCGAGAAGCGTCCGTTCTTCGTGGAAGGGTCCGATCAATTCAACGTGCCCAACACGCTGTTCTACACGCGGACCATCGTGCAGCCCGCGGGCGCCATGAAGCTCACCGGCAAGCTGGGGCGCACCGACATCGCCGTGCTGTCGGCGCTCGACGACGGCAGCCAGACGGCCAACGGCAGCCGCCCGCTGGTGGACGTCGTGCGCCTGCGCCGCGGCTTCGCCAGCCAGAGCACCGTGGGCCTGATGTACAGCGACCGCGTAGGCGGTGGCCGGTCCAATCACGTGATCGACGGCGACGTACACTGGCTGCTCGATCAGCAGACGTACGCGCAGTTCCAGGCGGTGATGAGCTCCACCACGCAGAGCGGCGCTACCCAGAACGCGCCGATGTGGGAAGCCGTGCTCGACGGCACGGGGCGCCGCTTCGGCTATCACTACAATGTGCTCGGCATCGGCAGCGGATTTGCCGACGACAATGGATTCGTGCAGCGCACCGGCGTGGTGCAGCCCGGACTGAACAACCGAATGACCCTGTACGGCGCGCCCGGTGCGCTGTTGGAGCGCTTCAACGTCTACCTGCGCACCAACGCGACGTGGCGGTACGACGACTTCTTCGCCGGGCGCAGCCTGCTCGAGGACAATGGGTCGCTCAACAGCCAGTTCAACTTCCGCGGCGGGTGGTCGTTCAACGTCTCGCCCACGCTGGCCAGCTACGCCTTCGATCGCGCTGCCTATACGGGCGACTACGTCAGCACGCCGTCGGGCCCGGCGCCGTTCACCCCGTCTCCGCGCATCACGACCTTCACCACGCAGCTGAAGGTTGCGACGCCGCAATATCAGCACTACGCGGCATCGGCCAGCGTGACCGCCGGCAACGACGTGGACTTTCTCGAGACCTCGCGCGTGCGACGGCTGGACTACAACGCCAGCCTCGACCTTCGGCCCACGCAGCAGCTCCGCGTGAGCGCGACCTATCAGAGCAGCACGTTCACGCGGCGGTCGGACGGCGTGAAGACCCTCAGCACCGAGATCCCGCGGCTCAAGGTCGAGTACCAGCTCACGCGATCCATCTTCTTCCGCGTGGTGGCCCAATACACGGCGAGCAAGCGCGAGCCGCTCATCGATCCGGCCACCGGAACACCGATCCTCTCGCCGAGCAATGGAACGTACGTCCCGTTGGGGGGGACGTCGTCGAATGCGCTGCGCGCGGACTGGCTGTTCTCGTACCGGCCGACGCCGGGCACCGTGTTCTTCCTCGGGTACGGGAACACGATGACGGAGCCCGACGCGCTGCGGTTCCAGCAACTGCGCCGGGTGACCGACGGGTTCTTCGTGAAGGGGAGTTATCGGTGGCGGGCGATCGGCAACTAGCTTATTGAAAAGCGGTTATGCGGTGGCCTACCGCTTGATGGCGCGCAGGAACCGCCGCGCCAGCGTCGCCCGTCGATCGTCCCCGTCCGCCTCCGCACGCGCCAGCAGGCGCTCGATGTGCGGCTTGAGCCCCGGCTCACCCCACTTGTACCCGGTGGCCTGCTCGGCACTGTACGAATCCCCCACGTCCGCGCCGTCGAGCAGGGCAATCGACGCGGCCTCGTCGTACCCGGGATCGTCGCGCGGGGGCAGCACGTAGCGCCGCTCGGGCTCGTTCGCGTCCTCGTTCACGAATGCGCGAGACATGTCGCAGGTATAGCGGGTCGGCCAAAAAAGCGTAAGATGGTCCAGCCCCGCCTCACCGCTCGCCACCGAGCGACCCGCCCCCGGACCCCCACCATGCCCCAAGCCAAACGCGCCATCGCGACGTATCTCGTCCTGGTGTTCGGCCTCAGCAGCATCTTCTACACGCTGATCATCCGCGCCGGCACCCTCTCGGCGGCCCACGGAATGTACGTGCTCGCGCTCATGTGGTGCCCGGGCACCGCCGGCATTCTCACGATGCTCATCACCACGGGCAGCCTGCGCGGCATGGGGTGGAAGCCCGGCAACCCGAAGTGGCTCGCGCTGGCGTATCTGCTGCCGGTGGCGTACGGCTGCGTGGCGTACTTCGTCGTCTGGGGCGCCGGGTGGGGCACGTTCACCACCGCGCACCTGCCGGCCGGCACCGGCACGGCGAAGTACGTCGCAACCGCCGCGACGGTCGGCGTGCTCGGCTCGCTCATCAGCGCCACCGGCGAGGAGATCGGATGGCGCGGCGTGCTCGTGCCGCAGCTCTCCCGCGTCACCGGTTTCACCGGCACCGCGCTCATCAGCAGCGGCATCTGGGCGCTCTGGCACACACCGGTCCTGCTGTTCGCCGACTACAACTCGGGCACGCCCTGGTGGTACGGGCTCACCTGCTTCGCGGTGATGGTGCTCGGCATCGGCACCGCGTTCGCATGGCTGCGGCTCCGCTCCGGCAGCCTGTGGACCGGCGCGCTCTTCCACGCCAGCCACAATCTGTTCATCCAGGGCGTGTTCGACCGCATGACGGGCGACGCCGGCCACACGGCGTGGATCACCGGCGAATTCGGCATCGCCCTCGCGCTGCTGGCGGTGGTGGTCGGCGTCGAATTCTGGCGGCGGCGGGGCGCGCTACCGGCTGGCGCACCCGCACCATCTGCCGCCTGATCACCGCCTCACCGCCTCACCGCCTCACCGCTTCACGGCATCACGGCATCACGGCATCACGCGTTACTTCCAAGCCGCACCCACGTCTCCACCACGGTATCAGGGTTCAATGATATCGTCTGAATCCCCTCGTCCATGAGCCAGCGCGCGAAGTCGGCGTGGTCGCTGGGCCCCTGGCCGCAGATGCCGATGTACTTGCCCAGCCGATTGCAGGCCGCAATCGCCATGGACAGCAGCTTCTTCACCGCGGCGTCGCGCTCGTCGAAGCCCTGCGCCACCAGCCCCGAGTCGCGGTCGAGGCCCAGCGTGAGCTGCGTCAGGTCGTTGGACCCGATGGAGAAGCCGTCGAAGTGCTGCAGGAACTCGTCGGCCAGCAGCGCGTTGCTCGGGATCTCGCACATCATGATGAGCCGGAGCCCGTTCACGCCGCGCTCCAGCCCGTGCTCGGCGAGCAGGTCCACCACCCGCTTGGCCTCGCTCACCGTGCGCACGAAGGGGATCATGATCTCGACGTTGGTGAGCCCCAGTTCGTCGCGCACGCGCTTCATGGCCCGGCATTCCAGTTCGAAGCAGTCGCGGAAGCTCTCGGCCACGTAGCGCGATGCGCCGCGGAAGCCGATCATCGGGTTCTCCTCGTCGGGCTCGTACATCTCGCCGCCGAGCAGTTTGCGGTACTCGTTCGACTTGAAATCCGAGAGCCGCACGATCACGGGCTTCGGATAGAACGCGGCGCCGATGGTCGCCACGCCTTCCACCAGCTTGTCGACGAAGAAATCCTCGGGGCTCGCGTACCCGCGCGCTCGGCGCGTGATCTCCTCGCGCAGGCTCTCCCGCACGTGCTCGATGTCGAGAATGGCCTTGGGGTGCACACCGATCACGTTGTTGATCACGAACTCCAGCCGCGCCAGCCCCACGCCGCCATTGGGAATCTGCGCGAACTCGAAGGCAAGCTCCGGGTTCCCCACGTTCATCATGATCTTGGCGGGCAGCGTGGGCAGGTGCCCCACGTCGGCGCGCGTGACTTCGTACTCGAGATGCCCGCGGTACACGTACCCAGTGTCGCCCTCGGCGCAGCTCACGGTGACCGATTCGTCTTCGCTGATACCCTCGGTGGCGTCGCCGGTGCCGACGATGGCCGGGATGCCTAGCTCGCGGGCGATGATCGCCGCGTGGCAGGTGCGCCCGCCGCGATTCGTCACGATCGCCGCCGCGCGCTTCATCACCGGCTCCCAGTTGGGATCGGTCATGTCGGTGACCAGCACGTCGCCGGGCTTCACGCGATCCATTTCCTTCGCGCTCTTCACGATGCGCGCCGGCCCGGCGCCGATCTTCTGCCCGATGGCCCGCCCCTTCGCCAGCACCTTCCCGTGCTGCTTGAGGGCGTACTTCTCGGTCACCCGGCCGGCGTGCGACTTCACCGTCTCCGGACGCGCCTGCAGCACGTACAGCTTGCCGTCCTCGCCGTCGCGCCCCCACTCGATGTCCATCGGACGGCCGTAGTGCTGCTCGATGATCATGGCGTAGCGCGCCAGCTCCAGGACGTCGGCATCGCTGAGTGCGAACCGATAGCGGTCCTTCTCGGGCACGTCCACGGTGGCGGTGCTCTTGCCGGCTTCCTTCGCGTCGGTGAACACCATCTTGATCATCTTGGAGCCGAGGCTGCGGCGCACGATCGACGGCTTGCCCTGGGCCAGCGTGGGCTTGTGCACGTAGAACTCGTCGGGGTTCACGGCCCCCTGCACCACCGTCTCCCCCAGCCCGTAGCTCGCCGTGATGAACACCACCTGGTCGAACCCCGACTCGGTGTCGAGGGTGAACATCACGCCCGACGCACCGGTGTCGGAGCGCACCATCCGCTGCACGCCCGCTGAGAGCGCGACGTCGGCGTGCGCGAAGCCCTTGTGCACGCGGTAGGAAATGGCGCGGTCGTTGTACAGCGACGCGAAGGTCTCCTTGACCGCGGTGAGCACGTTCTGCAGGCCGTGGATGTTGAGGAACGTTTCCTGCTGGCCGGCGAACGACGCCTCGGGCAGGTCCTCCGCGGTGGCCGACGACCGCACCGCAAACGACGCGCCGGCGCCGCTCTCGGCGGCCAGCGCCTCATAATGTGATTTGATCTCGGCTTCGAGGCGCTTGGGCAGCGGCGCATCGAGCACCCACTGCCGGATCTGCTGCCCGATACGGGCAAGGGCGATCACGTCGTCCACGTCGAGCGCGTCGAGCGTCTGCTGGATGCGCGTCGCAAGACCGTCATGGGCGAGGAAGTCGCGGAACGCGGCCGCGGTCGTGGCAAAGCCGCCGGGCACCCGAACGCCCGACGACGAGAGCTGGCCGATCATTTCGCCAAGCGAGGAGTTCTTGCCCCCCACCTGATCGACGTCGGTCATGCGGATGTGCTCGAAGGGGATTACGTATGGGGGTGTATTCTTCGTCATTGCCGCCAGCCTTTCGTCGTGATTAGAAATTCAGAGCCGTCCCGCTGCACGTAGTTTAACGCATCACCGCCAGAGAGCCGGATTCATGAGCGTCAACCGCACGGTCTTCTTCATTTCCGACGGCACCGGCATCACCGCCGAGTCGTTGGGGCACAGCCTGCTCTCGCAGTTCGAGGGGCTCGCCTTTCGCCAGGTGCGCATCCCGTTCGTGGACAGCCCCGACAAGGTGCTGGAGTGCGTGGCGCAGATCCGGGCCGCCCGGGCCCTCGATGGCGTGCGCCCGGTCGTCATCTCCACGCTCGTCAACCCGGAAGCCGCCCAACGCCTGCGTGAGGCCGACGCGCTGATTCTGGATTTCTTTGCGACGTTCATCGCTCCGCTCGAAGCAGAATTCCATGCACGCAGTTCTCATGCCATCGGGAAATCCCGGAAGGTGGCGACCAGCCTCGACTATACCAATCGCATCGAGGCGGTGAACTTCACCATGGCCCACGACGACGGGGTGTCGAGCATCGGACTCGACGAGGCGGATATCATCCTCGTCGGCGTCTCGCGCAGCGGCAAGACGCCGACCAGCCTCTACCTGGCGCTCCAGTTCGGCGTCAAAGCGGCGAACTTCCCGCTCATTCCCGAGGATTTTGAACGGAATAAGCTGCCCGACGACCTCGAGTCGCACCGCGAGAAGCTGTTCGGGCTGTCGATCAGCCCCGACCGGCTGGCCAGCATCCGGCACGCGCGGCGGCCGAACAGCACCTACGCGTCACTCGAGAACTGCCGCTACGAGATCGAGGCGTCCAAGCACCTGATGACGCGCGAGGGGATCAAGTGGCTCGACTCGTCCACGAAGTCGATCGAAGAGCTCTCGGCGACGATCATGCAGATCGCGAAGCTGGACCGACCGTCGTACTAGGCGCGTTGCGCGCTCGCGCGATGGACTCGACGTGCGCCCTGGCTTCGGGCACGCGATCGAGCAGCGCCAAGAAGTCGGCCCGCGACAGCGTGAGGAAGAGACAATCGGTGCGTGCCGTCACGGTCGCGTTGCGCGGCGCGTCGAACAGCAGCGCCGCTTCGCCGAACTCGTCCCCGTCGCTCAGGCGTCCGATCTCGACGGCCACGCCATCGGCGCCGGCGCGTGTGACGCTCGCCGTCCCGCGCACGATGAGGTAGAAGCGGTCCCCGGGCTCCCCCTGGCGCACGACGACGTCGCCGGCCGCGGCCCGCTGCCCCACGAAGCGCGACGCGAGGGTGCCCAGTTCCTGCGACAGCGGCGCGAGCATCGGGCTGACGGACAGCCGCTGCGGCGCGACTTCCGCGCTGCCGCCGTCGCCGCTGACGGCGATCCCCTGCTGGCGGCGCCACATGTCGGCGTACACGCCGTTGCGCGCCAGCAGT
This sequence comes from Gemmatimonadota bacterium, assembly GCA_028876725.1. GTDB lineage: Bacteria > Gemmatimonadota > Gemmatimonadetes > Gemmatimonadales > Gemmatimonadaceae > JAGWRI01. Next base: position 7,856 of record JAGWRB010000134.1, on the reverse strand, counting down.
TCGTCGTGCGTTCCGCGTTCCGCGACCTCCCCACCGGCGACGACCACCAGGTGATCGGCGCGCACCACGCCGGCGAGGCGGTGGGTCACGGCGATCGTCGTGCGCCCGCGTCCCGCCCGAAAGAGCGTCTCGTTGATCGCGCGCTCGGTCACCGGGTCCAGCGCGGCGGTGGCCTCGTCGAGCACCAGGACGCCCGGGTTCCGCACGAGCGCGCGCGCGATGGCGATGCGCTGGCGCTGCCCGCCCGACAGGGTGCCGCCGCTGACCGGCGTGTCGTAGCCGTTGGGCAGCCGCACGATGGTGTCGTGGATCTCCGCCGCGCGGGCCGCCGCCTCGACGTCGGCGTCGGTCGCCGCCGGCCAGCCCGCGCGGATGTTCTCGCGCACCGACGCGCTGAACAGCACGCTATCCTGGAACACGAATCCCAGCTGCGCGCGCACGCTGGCCCGCGTGTACCCGCGCACGTCGGTACCGTCGAGCAGCACCCGGCCGTCGTCAGGATCGTAGAAGCGCGCCAGGAGGTTGAGCACCGAGCTCTTGCCCGATCCGCTGGGGCCGACGATCGCCACGTAGGCCCCGCGCGGCACGGAGAGCGACACGCCGCGGAGCACCGGGCCGCGGTCGCCGTACGCGAACGTCACGGCGTCGAGCGCGAGCTCGCGCGCGAGCGGCGGCGCGGGTATCGCGCCGGCGCGATCGGGTTCTTCCGGCGGCTCGGCGAGCAGCTCGTCGATGCGCCGCACGGAAGCGGCCGCGGCCACCAGGCCGGGCGCCGAGCGCGCGAGCACGACCAGCGACCATCCCAGACTCCAGAACACGGTGACGAATGCGATGAACGCGCCGAGCGTGATCTGCCGCGAGTAGGCCAGCCAGCTCGCGACGGCCACGGCGGCGATCTGCACCGTGTACACGCCGATCACCGTGCTCCGCTCGACGAGGGCGGCAAGGGTGCCGGCGCGCACGCTCGCGCGCTCGAGCAATCCGAGCGCGGCGGCGAACCGCTGGCCGACGGGGCCCGCCAGATCGTACGCCTTCACCACCCGCTGCGCGGCCAGCGCCTCTTCCGCGACGAGCAGCGCGGCGGCCTCGCGTGCCTTCTGATCGTACACGGCAGCGCCCGCTTTCGGCGCGATGACGCGCGGCCCGATGAGCGCGAGGGGCCAAACGAGCATCGCCGCGAGGGCCAGTTCCCACGGCAGGAGATATACGAGCAACCCCGCCCCCACGAGCACGCTCAGCGCCGGCAGCAGCAGGGTGTTCACGGCGGTCACGAGCCACGCGTCGAGCCAGGCGACGTCGCCGGAGAGGCGGCCGAGCACGTCGCTGGCGGAGTGGTTCGCGTGGTACGACACCGGCAGATGCTGCGCAGCCTCGAAGATCGCGGTGCGCACGCGGCTCACCGCGCGGGCGGCCCAGCGCACGTACAAGCGATCGCGCAGGATGGCGAGCCCGCCGGCCGCGACGACGGTCGCGCCCAGCACCGCGAGGATGAAGATCAACGCCCGGCGATCCGCCGGTTCGATGGCCCGGTCGATGAGGAACCGGTAGCTCAGCGTGAGCGCGCCGTCGAGCGCCGCCTCGAGCAGCGCGAGCGGCACGATGAGCAGGAGCACGCGCCCACGCGAACGCAGCAGCCGCGTCACGCGCCGCGGCGGCGCGGTGACGACGGCGCGAATGGCGTCGGTGAGCCGCTCAGCCACGACCGCGGTGGCCGTGCACCACGAGCCGGCGGTTCTCCGATGGCCGGGCGCGGTCGAGCGGGGTGCCCGCGAAGTCGCCGTAGAGATCGAACCGCGAGAAGCCGGCGCCGGCGAGCAGCGCCAGCTCGTCGTCGAGCGCGATGTTGCGGAACACGACGCGCACCACGACCCGGCGCGCCACCCCGCCGTCGGGCTCCAGCCAGTCGATGAAGTCGTAGCGAACGCTCACCGGTGCATCCGCCGCGTCGATGAGATTGGTCTGCAGGCGCACGCGCCGGCCGGTCTCGGGGTCGCGCTGCTCGCAGCGCAGGTCGAGCGACGTGCCATCCGACCGGCCGGCGATCCAGCCCGGCAAGTCATCGAAGATGAACTCGCCGCCGTCCGCGAGATGATGATATGCGTTATGAAATGCGCGCGACCGATCGGCATCGGTGAGCAGGTGCGCCACGGTGCCGAACGGCGCGACCACCGACGCGAACCGCCGGCCGAGGTCGAACTCCCGCATGTCGGCGTGCACGAGCTCGAACCGGCCGGCATGCCGCGCCAGGCGCCGGCGCGCCTGCTCGAGCATGTCGCGGCTGCTGTCCACGCCGACCACGCGAAACCCCCGCTCCAGATACCGCTCGGTCAGCCGCCCGGTGCCGACGCCGAGCTCCAGAATTTCATCGCCCGGGCGCAGCCGCTCCGCCGCGTGCAGATAGTACTCGGCATCGGACAGCGAGTGTTCGAACAGCACGTCGTAGATGGGCGCGTACTTTGCGTACACCCCGGTGATCTGATCGTCCGGCGTCGGCCAATCGAGATTCATCGTCGCCCCCTCGGGCGATCAGTAGAGTCCTACGCTCCCCTTCACCGATTCGATCAGCTTCCGCGGGTCGTACCCCACGCCCTGCTTGAACACGAGCTGCACCCGGGCGATATCGTCGATGTTCGCGGCGGGGTTGCCGTCGATGACGACCAGATCGGCCTGCTTGCCCATCGCGATGGAACCGACGCGGTCCGCGCGGCCCATGTACGTGGCGCCGTTGAGCGTGCAGATCTTGATCGCTTCGAGCGGGGTGAACCCGCTCCCCACGAGCAGCTCGGCCTGGCGCTGATCCGAGTAGCCGGGAATCACGCCGCCGCCCCCGGTGGGATCGGTGCCGGCGAGCAGCAGGCCGCCCGCCCGCACGAACGCGACCTCCATCGCGCGATCTTCGGCGAACAGCTTCTTGTAGATCGAATTGGGATTGCGCTGCGTGCGGTCGTAGTTCCGCAGGAACTGCTCGAGCAGCAACGGGTCGAGCACGTCGATCCCGGGCGGCAGCGGCTGGCCCGGGGTGAACGTCTCGAACACGGTGAGTGTGGAGGTGACGGCCACGTGCTTCGCGATGAGGTGCTGCACGAGGGCCTTGAATTCCGCGCTCCCCGTATCGACGGTGGCCAGCGCCTGCATCCCCTGCGCCTGCCCGGGGCAGAGATCGGGCTTCTTGTCCTTCACGAAGTCGGTGGCGACGAAGAAGCCGTGCTCCAGATCGTCGATCCCGAGATCGGCGGCCTCGCGATAGGTGACCGAGCAGAGGTGACCGGTGACCTTGAGCCCCCGCTTGTGCGCGGCATCGATGGCCGCGGCGAGCTCGGGACGCGTGATGTTCATGTATGCCTTGAACGACGTGGCGCCGGCGTCGGCCCAGAAATTGACGTACCGGCGCGCGTCAGCCGAGTCCTTGAGGGCGTACATTTGCGAGAACCCCGATGGCCCCTGCACGTACGGCGCCGTGGCGTCGATCCAGGGGCCCGGCATGTCGCCGGCCTTGATCGCCGCCGCGACGCGCAGGTCGCCGTAGCCACCCACGTTGCCCGTGGTGCGCATCGACGTCACGCCACCGGCCAGATAGAGGCGCGTGAAGCTCGTGTAGTCGTTCCCGTAAACGCCCGGCCCCGTGGGATAGAACAGGTGCTCGTGCATCATCACGAGCCCCGGGATGACCGACTTGCCCGTGAGATCGAGCACCTGGGCGCCGGCGGGCACGGCCACGGAACCCGAGGGCCCGAGCGCGGCGATGTTCCCGTCGCGGATCACGACCGTCTGATTGTCCATGGGCGCCGCCCCGGTGCCGTCGATCACCCGCACGTGCGTGAGCGCCACGACGCTCGTGTCGACGCTCACGTACGGCATGACGGCCCGCGAGAGCGTGGGGCGCTGCGCGACCGCGGGGGCGGCCGCCGCGGCGACGAGGGCGAAGAGGGCGGCGGGGCGCGCCGCGCGAATGAAGCGGGAAACGCGAGTGGTCGACATGGAATGTGCTCGCGCCGCGCGTGGCGCGGCGTCCGGTGAAGGGACGGTCACCGCCCGGGGGCGGCGGTCACGGGTTTGCCGGCCAGAAACCGGCCGATCTTGTCGTTCAGAAACTTGAGGTCCGCGGGATCGGTTCCGGCGCCCGCGGGATGCCCCCACAGCGACGGAATGGGCACGAACGACACCGTGCGCATGAACTGCTTCTCGTAGCGCGCGTCGGTTATAGGAAAATACAGATCGCTGGCCGACGGCATGTAGAGGAAGGGCACGCGGATGGACCGCAGCGCGGCCTCGACGCTGCCGTGGAACCCCGGCGTCTGGCCCACGTCGTGCCGCTGCCAGGTGCGGGCCTGCAGGATCACGTCGTTCGCGTCGGCGCCCTTCAGGAAGTTGGTGCGGAAGTTCTCCATCACCTGCGCGAACGTCGTGCCCGGCGGGGTGTTGGTGCGCCACAGCTCGCGCCGCCACCACGCCTGCGAGTACAGCCACGCCGCCCACACCATGCCGAACGCCTCCATCCCCTTCTCGGGCTCGGCGGTATAGTCGCCATGATTGAAGGTCTGGTCGGCCTCGATGGCGGCGATCTGTCCCTCCAACCGCACGATGCCATGCCCGTACGTCTTTGCCGTTCCTGACGTGGCCACGACGCGATCGGCGAATTCGGGGTAGCTCACCGCCCACTGGAACGCCTGCTGCGCGCCCATCGAGAAGCCGATCACGGCCCGCACGTGGTGAATCCCCAACGCTTCGGTGAGCAACGCGTGCACGGCCTGCACGTTGTCGCGAATGGTGGTCACGGGAAAGCGCGGCCCGTGGTACGGCTCGGGCGTGTTGCTCGGCGACGACGAGTGGCCGTTGCCGAACATCTCGGTGGCCACCAGGAAAAGTCGCGTGGTGTCGAGCGCGCGACCCGGTCCGATCAGCCACTCGTACCCGCGGTGGTTCGCCATGTAATGCGACGGCAGGAGCACCGCGTTGTCATGCGCCGCGTTCAGGTGCCCGTACGTGCCGTACACGACGCGCGCCTCGGGGAGCACCACCCCGCTCTCCGTGTGAAAGTTGCGAATGACGAAGGTGTCGACGTGCGCGGGATCGGGACGCTGTTGCGCGCGGGCGACGGCGGCGGTGGCCGCCAGGAGGACGCAGGGCGCGAGACGGGCGAGGAAGCGCATGGGCGGGACGGTCCGGGTAGGCGGGCGGCGGGCGAGCACACGGTGCGCCGCGCCGAACGTCGGACGTCTGGCGCCGGTGGGGACCGCGCCACAATTTGGCCGGGTCTTCGCTCCCCCGCCAGCACCGGCTTCAACCCCACCCAGCCATGATGTCTCGCCTCAATCTCTCCATGCTCGCGGCGCTCGGAGGACTTTCCCTGGTCCCCGCCCGCTTCGCCCCCGATCCCGCGCCGCTCCGCGGCTTCACTGCCGCCACCTCGCGCGTCGAGCGGGAGTGGGAATCCAAGTTCGACGCCGTGCCCGACCCCGCGCGCATGCGCGCCAACCTCGAGTTGCTCTCGGCGCGCCCGCATCACGTGGGCTCGCCGTACGACCTCCAGAACGCGCAGTGGATTCTGGCCCAGTACAAGTCGTACGGGTGGGACGCGCACATCGAAACGTTCGACGTGCTCTTCCCCACACCCAAGGAGCGCCTCGTCGAGCTTGTGGCGCCCACGCACTACAAGGCCAAGCTGCAGGAGCCGCCCGTGCCGGGCGATCCGACATCCGGACAGACCGCCGAGCAGCTCCCCACGTACAACGCGTATTCCGCCGACGGCGACGTCACCGGCCCGCTCGTGTTCGTGAACTACGGCGTCCCCGCCGACTACGACGAGCTGGCGCGCCACGGCATCTCGGTGAAGGGCGCGATCGTGATCGCCAAGTACGGCGGCTCATGGCGCGGCATCAAGCCCAAGGTTGCCGCCGAGCACGGCGCCATCGGGTGCCTCATCTACTCGGATCCCGCCGACGACGGTTACGCCGGCGGCTCGGTGTTCCCCAAGGGGCCGATGCGCCCGTCGCAGGGCGTGCAGCGCGGCAGCGTGGAAGACATGCCCACCTACCCCGGTGACCCGCTCACGCCGGGCGTGGGCGCCACCAAGGACGCCAAACGTCTCCCGGTGAGCGAGTCGCCGGTGCTCACCAAGATTCCCGTGCTCCCGATCTCCTACGGCGACGCGCAGCCGCTGCTCGAAGCGATGGGCGGCCCAGTCGCACCCTCCGCATGGCGCGGCGGACTGCCGATCACCTACCGCCTGGGCGCCGGGCCGGCGCGCGTCCACCTCGTCGTGAAGTCGAACTGGGACCTCAAGCCCATCCACGACGTGATCGCCAGGCTTCCCGGCACGAGCGAGGCCGACCAGTGGATCATCCGCGGCAACCACCACGACGGGTGGGTGAACGGCGCCGCCGATCCGCTCTCCGGCCAGGTCGCGGAACTCGAAGAAGCGCGGGCCATGGGCGAGTTGTACAAGCAGGGATGGCGCCCCAAGCGCACGATCATCTACGCCGCGTGGGACGGTGAGGAGCCGGGCCTGCTCGGCTCCACCGAATGGGCCGAGGAGCACGCGCAGGAGCTGGAGCAGCACGCCGTGGCGTACATCAACACTGACGGCAACGGCCGCGGATTCTTCCACGCGTCGGGGTCGCATTCGCTCGAAGCGTTCGTGAACGAAGCCGAGAAGGACGTGACCGACCCCGAGACGCACGCCAGCGTCTGGAAGCGCGCCAAGGCGCAGGAAGCGGTGCGCGCGGCGGAGAGCGGCCGCAGCGCCGCCGGCGGCCCCACCAGCGACATTCGCATCGGCGCGCTCGGCTCGGGCTCCGATTACACGCCGTTCCTGCAGCATCTGGGCATCGCGTCGCTGAACCTCGGCTTCGGCGGCGAGGACCAGGGGGGCGTGTATCACTCGATCTACGACGACTTCTACTGGTACACGCACTTCAGCGACACATCGTTCGTGTACGGGCGGGCGCTGGCGCAGACGGCGGGGCGGATGGTGATGCGCCTCGCCGACGCGGACGTGCTGCCGTTCGTCTACACCAACCTGGCGCAGACGGTGCAGCGGTACACGAGCGAGCTGGAGCAGCTGCGCGATCAGCGCGCCCGGCAGATCGACGCCGAGAACGGCGCCATCAGGGCCGGCGACTTCGCGCTGGCCAGCGATCCGCGCGACCCCACCTCGGCGCCCGCGCTCGAGGTGCCGCCGCCGCAGTTCAACTTCGCCCCGCTGCTGAACGCCGTGGACACGCTGAACGCGGCCGCCGTGACATTTGAGAAATCATATAATTCGTGGCTTGCCGCCGGCGATACGGCCACGGCGGCCCTGCGCGGCGCGAACGAGGAGCTGCTCAAGTCGGAGCGCGACCTGACGTCACCCGACGGCCTGCCCCGGCGCCCATGGTACAAGCACCTGTTGTACGCCCCGGGGTTCTACACGGGCTACGGCGTGAAGACGATGCCGGGGGCGCGCGAAGCCATCGAACAGGGCGAGTGGGGCGACGTGAATGCGCAGATCGCGCGCATCGCCGATGCCCTGCGCGCGGAGGCGGCGCTGGTCAACGGCGCCGCCGCCACGCTGCACGGCGGGAACTGAATGGCTAGAACCCCAGCCCCAGGAGCACCATGAAGGACCTGGTTTTGTAATTCTCGCTCGTGGTGACGGTGTTCAGCTTGAGGTCGGTGAGCCCGTAGACGTACCGGCCCTCGAGCGTGAGACCACCCGCCAGACGTACGCCGGCGCCGATGACGCCGGCGTACGTCGTTTTGGGACGCCCCGTGTCGGGACAGCTCGTGCCGCCGGCGCTGCACTTCACCTCGAACGAGGCCTGCGGGCCCGCGTACACGAACGGCGACCGCCCCGGCGCCGGAATGCCGAGCCGCAG
>JAGWRB010000133.1 GCA_028876725.1 Gemmatimonadota bacterium | reverse complement strand
GTGGCCAGACACACGACGCCGCCAAGCGCGATGGGCGCGCGTCCCCCGGCCACGTCGGCCAGGCGTCCCAGGATCGGCCCGCCTACGAGCGACGTCCCGCCCATGAGCACCGTTTGCAGCGCGAGCACGCGCCCGTGCATGTCGCGGCGAACGCCCACCTGCGCCACGGAATTCGTGGCCGTGCCGTAGACGATGCTCGCCATGCCCACGACGAACACCGCCGGCACCGTAGCCGCCACCGAGGGCATCACCGACAGCACGAGCATCGACGCGCCGAGCAGCACCGCGCCCACGATCACGTGCCGAATGTGCACGAGGTTGCGATGAGCCACGAACAGCGCGCCCACCACGGCGCCGCAACTCGACAGCGAATAGAGCACCGTGAACACCGTGTCGCTGCTGTGGAGACTGTTGGTCACGAACAGCGGGAGCATCACGCGCAGGTTGAACAGGAAGAGCCCGATGGCCGCGTACATCGCGTTGCTGATCCAGAGCGCGGGCTCGGACATCACGTACCGGAGCCCCTCGCGCACCTCGCGCCCCGAGCGCGGACGCGGGGGCTGCCGGTGCAGCTCGGCGGGGCGCATGGCCACCAGTGCGCCGATCACCGCCACGTAGCTCGCGGCGTCGAGGGTGAAGCACCAGCCGTATCCCACGGTGACGGCGAGGAGGCCGGCAAGCGCGGGGCCGAAGATCAGCGACAAGTTCACGATGGTGCTGTACAGCACCACGGCGTTGGGCAGCTCGTCGGGGCTGACCATTTCGGGGACGAACGACCGGCGCAGCGGGTTGTCGAATGCCAGCAGCACGCCGCCGGCGAGCGCGATGGCGTAGAGGGCGACGAGCGACGGGTGCGGCAGGAAGGCGAGCACCGCGAGGCCCACCGATTGGGCCATCTCCAGACTTTGCGTCCAGAGCAGCATGCGGCGCTTGTCGGTGCGGTCGGCCACGGCGCCCGCCCACGCGGCGAGAAAGAACATCGGGCCGAACTGGCACGCCGAGAGCAGGCCCACTGCGAAGCCGCTGTGCGTGAGTTGCAGGACGAACAGGATGAGCGCGACGTTGGTGAGCCAGTTCCCCGTGTTCGAGATGAGCTGGCCGAAGAAGAACAGCCGGAAGTTGCGCGACTCGAGCGACTGGAAGGTGCGGCCGAGCGCGCGGCGGAGCGGGCCGCCGTGCGCTGGGCCGTTGGAGGAAGCGTGGCTCTCGATGGTCGGGTCAGGTGACGTGCACGCGCTTGATCATGCCGTGCATGTAGTGGGTGCCCTTGCCGCCGGGCATCGGCATCATGCACAGGAAAAGATAGTCACCCGCGGGGAGCGTGGCCGCGAACTCGGAGCTCGCCCATCGCGACTGCCCCACGATGCCGCCCACCGCTTCCACCGGCGCGTCGTGCATGGTGGGATGTTCGAGCCAGGTCTCGATGGCGGCCTCGTCGTGTCCGGGGAGGATGCGGAGGACGGCGAGATCGTGGCTCGAGGGGCCGTCGTTGTCGATGCGGAACATGTGGGGCCCGGCGTTCAGGGTGTCGGGCAGTTCCAGATGGAAGTCGGTCTGGCGCACGTAGACGTCGGGCGCGGGCAGGGCGGGGGCGCCGGCATTCGTGCCCGTCACCGTCAGGGTGGCCATCATGCCGTCCTGCACATGTCCCTTGCCGGTGGAGTCGGGCCAAAAGCAGATGAGCGAGTAGGTGCCGGGCTCGAGCACCAGGTAGTCGGTCACGCTGTCGCCGGCCGACACGGCGCCGGGCCCGCCCAGTTCGTGCCAGTACGACATATCAACTTTGGGATTGGTGATGTCGCGGACCACGTCGGCCAACGTCTTGCCCGAGTCCATTCGGGCGACGCCCATCATGTGAATGGCGTGACCCTGGTTCACCAGCCGCACGGCGACGAGGCCGGCCGGCGCCGTCTTGTCGCCGTCGAAGGTGAAGTCGTGGGCGACCACGCGCACGAGCGACGCGTTGGGGGCGGTTGCCGTTGGCGGCGCCGCGGTGGCGGCGGGCTTGGGCGTGGACGCGGTGCATCCGGCGAGCGCGGCGGCGACGAGCGCCGCGGGAAGGGAGGAGCGCATGACCCGGCCTCGGGTTTGAGAGGCGCCTAGGATACGTGTTCCGGCGCCGGCTGGCAATCGCATGTTGGCGCGGCTCGTTGGAGAACGAACCCGAGGGTGGTAGCGCACCGCGTTCCCACCGGTACTATATCCGGCATGACCAATCACACCGACAACACGGCGCTGCTCGTGATGGATGTGCAGCCCGGCATCGTGGACCGGCTCCCGAACCGGGACGACTATCTGGCGACCGTGACCTCCGCGGTGCGCGCGGCGCACCAGCAAGAGATTCCGGTGATCTACGTAGTGGTGGGCTTTCGCCCCGGGATGCCGGAGGTGAGCGCCAGCAACCGCGCCTTCAGCGGCATCAAGGGCCAGGCGCCGCCGACGATGATCGACCCGCGTCCCTCGCTCGTCCCCGAGGGGACGGACGTGGTGGTCACCAAGCGCCGGGTGAGCGCGTTCACGGGGAGCGATCTCGAGGTCGTGCTCCGCGGCCTGAACATCGGCCACCTGGTGCTCTGCGGCATCGCGACGAGCGGGGTGGTGCTCTCCACGCTCCGCGAAGCGGCGGACAAGGACTACCGCATCACGGTGCTCGGCGATCTCTGCGCCGACATGGACGCCGAAGTGCACCAGGTGCTGCTCACCAAGGTCTTTCCGCGGCAGGCCGAGGTGACGACGACGGCGCAGTGGCTGGGCGGCCCCGGCTGAGGGGCCGAGCGCCGCAACCGCGGATCCCGGATTGGCGCTAGAGATCGCGCCGCTCGAAGTGCCAGATGGCGATTCCGAGTACCACGGCGAAGTACGCCGCGGCGTACCCCACGGCGAGTCCGCTGGGAATGGAGACGTTGGCGAAAGGCGAGAACGACAGCGACCCCGCCAGTTGCGTCTGCATCTCATACGCGGCCCGTCGCCAGAGGGATTCCCCCGGCATTACCAGGCTCGATGCGACCCCCAGCGTGACGATGTGCACGCTTTGCGAGAAGCCGCTCACCTGTTCCAGCCACCCGCCCATGAACGCCACGCCCTGCAAGCCAAGCGCGAGCACGCCGCTGGTGAGCGTGGAGAACCAGGTGCCGAACAGGAAGGTGAGCGCCAGCGCGATCGCGCATTCGAATACGATCAGCGCAAAACCGCGGAACGGGTGCTCGGGGAGCACCCCGGTCGTGGCATGCGCCACCCATATCGTCGCCGCGAAGGTCACGGCCACGAAGCCCGCGATCATCACGAGGAACCCGAGGAATTTGCCGACGAGAATCTGCCAGCGAGCCAGCGGCTTGGTGGCGATCGCGTGGATCGTGCCGGATCCGATCTCACCGGCGATCGTGTCGATGGAGGTGAGAATGGTGAGCACCACCGCCAGCAGATCGCAGGTGTAGAGGCCGATCATCATCATCCCGGCCTCCACCTGGTAGCGGACGAAGGGCGACATGGCCCGCCCCTGGAACTCCACGACCTGCAAGTGCATGGCCACGGCGAATACGGCGAGCAGCAGCGCGCCGGCGATCAACGCGGTCCAGAGAATCTTGCGGCGCACCGCCTCGCGCAGCGTGACGCCCGCCATCAGCCAGATGCCGGTCACAGTCCGCGATCCTCCCCTACGAGTTCCAGGAAGACGTCCTCGAGCGATGCGCGCTCAGGCACGACGCGATAGACGTCGGCGCCCGCCCCCACCAGATGACGCACGATGTCGGCCACGACCGCCTCCGACTCGACGCCGAAGCGCAGCTCCTCGCCCTCGAGGCGCGCCGAACCCGTCCACCGGGCAATCCCGGCCATGGCATCGTCGGACACGCCGCGGGCGTGCATGACGACGCGCACGCCCTCCTGCCACGCGCCGCCGAGCGCGCGCGTGGCCACCATTTCGCCGTCCTTGATGAACGCTACGCGGTCGCACGTGACCTCGATCTCGCTCAGCAAATGAGAATTGAGGAGTACGGTGGCCCCGCGCGCCCGCTCGGCGCGCAGCACGTCGCGGACCATGCGCCGCCCGACGGGATCGAGGCCGGACGTTGGCTCATCGAGGAACACGAGGTCGGGTTCGTGCACGACGGCCTGCGCCAGTCCGATGCGCTGGAGCATGCCCTTCGAGAACCCGCGGAGCGGGCGGTCCCGGTGCTGGCTGAGCCCCACCATTTCGATGACGTCGGGCACCCGCGTGCGAAGCTGGGCCGGCGACATTCCGGCGAGCCGTCCGTGCAGCCGCACGAGCTCCGTCGCCGTGAGCCAATCGTAGAATCGGAAATCCTCGGGCAGGAATCCGATGCGCCGGCGAATCGCGACGTCGCCGAGCGGCGCGCCGAGCACTGTTGCCGACCCTGCGGTCGGCCGCACGAGTCCGAGCAACATCTTGATCGACGTGCTCTTGCCGGCGCCATTAGGCCCGAGGAAACCGAAGATCTCGCCGCGTGGGACGGTGAGCGTGAGATCGCGAACCGCGACGTGACCCGGAAACTCCTTGCGGAGCTGGCGCGCGTCGATGGCGAAGTGCTCGGTGGTCACGGTTGGGCCTTCGGTGTCGGAATGGAGCCGGCGAGCCCAACCGCGTCGCCGGAGTTGCCGTAACCGCTGAGCACATAGACCCGATCGCCGGCGACCCAGAGCAGTTCGTAGGTGGGACCGCGACGTCCGGCCGTGTTGAGCAGCATGCCGGGGGCGCCGTGCACGCTCACCGTGTCGTACGATCGAATGAAGCGCGGCATGGCGAGGGCGAGCGCCGCGGTATAAGGGAATGCGTGCTGGAAGGCCGCCGCCTGAGCGGGGCTCATCCCGGCGATCTCGAGCGCCATGCCGGTGAGCTGCGTCAGGTCGAGCTGCGCCGGGGCGCGTGCCGCGATCACGGGCCGTTGCTCGAGGATCACGCAGTCGGCCTGGTCGGCCGTCGGCGGCGGACGCTGCGCGATCTGATTGGTGAGCGTCTGGCCCTCGAGCGCGGGACAATGGCCGTAGCGGGCGATGACGGCCGGCGGGGTCTCGATGGCCAGCGTGTCGCCGTTCACCGAGGCCGGCACGGAGGCGCCGCTCTGCGCCGCTTCGCGCATGGTGAGTTCCAGCTTTTGAAAATCCACCGTCATGCTGATGGCGCGCGCGGTCTGTACGCTGAACGACGGGCGGTCGTTGCGCGCCGCGATGAGGCGCGGCGCAAATCCGGCCAGCCGCGCGGCCGCCGCGGAATCAGCGACGGCGGTATCCGCCGGCTCGCGCGTCACCTGCACCTGGTCGGCCAGCATGCTCGCGACGGCATCTTGCAGGCGGCGCGAGCCGGCGGGGCCGGAGAACGCCGGGATGTTGACGGAGACGGCGCCCGGACGTGCGATGCGAAGCGCCGCGAAGAAGCGGCGGCGCAGTGTGCGTCCCGACGCGCTGGCCGTGGTCCACAGCACCAGTGCCGCTGGGACGAGCAGCCACCACCAGCCGGAGCGGCGGGACGGCAGGCGCGCGGGCATCGGCGGTCAGCGACCTCCGCCGGGCTTCCTGGCCGCCGCCTTCTTTTCGGCCGCGGCTTCGGCGCGCTCGTCGGCCGCCGACTCGTGCTGCGCCTTGCCGATGACCTTCCCGGTAATCGCATCGACGTTCACTTCGTCGATGCCGTCGCGGCCCGGCGTCTTCATATCGAAGGAGTACTGCAAATGGCCGTCTTCGTGCTCGAGCTCGAGGGCGTCGATCCGCGCGCCGTGCACGGCGTGCAGGGCGGTCTGCACCGCCGCCGACTCGGACACTTTGGCCTGCTTCAACAGCGCGGCAGGCACATGGCGCTTGTACGGCGGCTGCTGGGCGCCGAGCGACGTGGCGGCGAAGAGAGTGACGGCAAAGGATATCACGGAACGGAACATGTGCATTCCCCAGGATGGCAGCAGGTGGTGTGGCGCCGCGCCGGCGGCGATCGATGCGGGCCAATGTACGCGTGCAAGCTGTCTTGGCAGTGACAGCGCCCGACGCAACGCGGCGATTATGAAAATCTGGTAGTGCGCCACGTGCTGTCATCTTGGTGGAAGGTACGCGCGATATGTTCGCGTGCACACTCTGTCCAGGACTTCCCATGCTCCGCTCCCGAACTCTCGTGCTGGCTGCCGCGGCGGCGGCACTGGCGACCGCTCCGCGCGCGTCGGCACAGGCCGTGCACTACCATGTGATCAAGACGATCCCCCTGGGCCACACGCGGGCCGACTACCTGACGCTCGATCCCGCAGGGCGTCGACTCTACGGACTGGGCGACAAGGTGGTCGACGTCGACAACGATCAGATCGTCGGCACGGTGGAAGGCGGCGGCGGTGGCTACGCGATCGCCAGCGACCTGAACCGCGGGCTGGTGCGCAACGGGGTGGTGTTCAACCTCAAGACCCTCGCCGTGGAGGGAAAGCTCGATACGCACGGCGACGGCATCCGCTACGATCCCGTGACGCACAAGGCGTTCACGTGGGAAGACGCGAAGTCGTGGGAAGTGGACATGCGCACCGGCAAGCTCGTCGGCACGACGCCGATCGGCGACGGGCTCGAATCCGGCGTGGCCGACGGACGCGGCTACCTCTTCCTGAACGTGGAGGACTCCGGATTCGTGCAGCGCGTGGACACGCGCACGTACGCCATCGGGCCGGTGTTCAAGGTGGCCGGGTGCGGCCATGCGCAGGGCCTCTCGATGGACACCGAAACGCGACGCCTCTTTATGGCGTGCGACACGAACGTCATGGTGCTCGACGCCAACAATGGAAGCGTCGTGGCCCGGATCGGGGTGCCGAGCCGCGCCGACATGAACTGCTTCGATCCGGTGACGAAGCTCGTGTTCAATCCGAATCGCGTCGACAGCACGGTCACCGTCATCCACGAGGATTCGCCGAGCGCATTCCGGGTGGTGGGCGTCTTCCGCACCGGGGGTGGGGCGCGGACCTGCGCCGTGGATCCCAAGACGCACAAGCTGTACGTGTTCTATTACGAAGGCACGTCGCGTGAGAACTTCCAGCTCACCGCGGCGGTACTGGCGCCGTAGCGCTCGCAAAGAGAGGCGTGCGAGTCGGGGCCGGTGTCCATGGCGGATGCCGGCCCCGAGTCACGTGCAGGGAAGTCCCGGGGACCATTGACCAAGCTCCCGGTCCCGCGCGTATACTTAGGCTCCCCCCGCCGGCCTCTACCCACCCGGTCTCTCGGACCTCTGGAGGATTCGTCATGCGTTACCGGCTGTTGCTGTTGAGTCTCGCCGCCACGTCGTTCGCCATCACCCCCGCCGCCGCGCAGCAGCGCGGACGCGGTCCCGGCGGCCCGCCCCCGGAAGGCCCGCAGGCCGAAAAGGACGGGGTGCCCGCGGTGGAGAAGGTGTCGACCACGCACCACTCGGTGATGGTGGACGGCCAGAAGATCGACTACACCGCGCGCGCCGGCACGATGGTGCTGTACGACGCGAACGGAAAGCCCAAGGCGACGGTATTCTACATCTCATATACGAAGGACGGCACCGATTCCACGAAGCGTCCGGTCACCTTCTTCTACAACGGCGGCCCGGGCTCGTCGTCGATCTGGCTCGACATGGGCATCATGAGTCCGATGCACCCGAACATGGGCCCCAACGGCAGCCAGCCGGCGCCCCCGTACGATCTGGTGCCCAACCCGTACACGCCGCTCGCCACCACGGACCTGGTGCAGGTCGACGCGATGATGACGGGCTACTCGCGCCCCGCACCCGGCGTTCCCGCGTCGGACTTCACGGGCACGCGGAACGACATCACGTACTTCGGTGAGTTCATCCGCGACTACCTGGACAAGTACCACCGCTGGGCGAGCCCCAAGTACCTGTTCGGCGAGAGCTACGGCACGTTCCGCTCGGCAGGACTGGCCAGCGAGCTGCAGGAAAACGAAGGGATCTTCCTCAACGGCGTGATGCTGCTGGGCACGGTGCTCGACCTGGGCAACATCGCCCCCTCGCCCCGCAACGACAACGCGTACGCGATGTTCCTCCCCACCTACACGGCCACGGCCTGGTACCACAAGAAGCTGCCGGCCGACCTGCAGAAGGAGACGCTCCCGCAGGTGGTCCAGCAGTCGCGCGACTACGCCTTCGGCGACTACCTCGCGGTGCTGGCCAAGGGGAACACACTGACGGACGCCGAGAAGAACACAGCGGCACAGCAGCTCGCGCGGCTCACGGGGCTCTCGGAACAGTTCGTGCTCAACACGAACCTCCGCGTGGATCCGAACACGTTCCGCACGGAACTGCTCCGCGACCAGCGCGAGATGCTGGGCCGCTACGACAGCCGGCTCATCGGCATCAACGGCAACGCGGCCAGCCAGTACCAGGACTACGACCCCAGCGACGTGGCGCCCACGGGCGCGTTCATGACGGCGTTCATGAACTACCTGCACAACGACCTCGACTACAGCACGGACCTGCAGTACTACATGGGCGGGCACACGGGCCGGTGGGATTGGGGTCCGGGCGGGTACGCGGGCTTCCCGAGCACGAGCGAAGACCTGCGCCTCGCGATGGCCAAGGACCCGTATCTCCACGTGATGGTGGGCGCCGGCTACTACGACACGGCGACGCCGTTCGCGAACGCGGAGTACACCTTCCGCCACATGGGATTCGACAAGACGTACCGCGATCGGGTGCAGTTCCACTACTACGAGAGCGGACACATGGCGTATCTCAATCAGGCGTCGGCGAAGCAGCTGCAGCATGACATCGAGACGTTCATTCACTCGACGGAAACTGCAGAAGCGCAACAGCATTGAACTGAGAAACTGCGCGACTGAGAAACTGCGCACGACCGAAACCACGCAGTACCGAAACGACGCAGGACCGAAACGACGCAGGGCCGGGACAGCGACACGACGAAACGGCGATGCGATCAAACGGCGGGACTACGAAACGGCGGGACTGCAATAAAGCGAATGGGGCGCGGCATCTGCCGCGCCCCGTTCCGTTCACTCTCCACCAGTCATTCATGAACCTGGATACCTTCCGCACCCCGCGGCTGTTCGCCGAACGGCTGACGGCGGCCCACCTCGACGAGATCCGGCGGATGCACCTGGACGCCACCGTCATGCACTACCTGGGCGGGGTGCGTACCGAGGAACAGACCCAGGAGTACCTGCGCAAGAACCTCGAGCACTGGGAGCGCTACGGCTTCGGTCTCTACATCGTGCACACCGCGGCCCGAGACGCCGTGGTGGGGCGGGCCGTGGTGCGACACCTGGATCTCGACGGCACGCCCGAAGTTGAGATCGGGTACGCGCTCTATCCCGAGTGGTGGGGGCAGGGACTGGCGACGGAGATCGCCAACAAGTGCCTCGACATCGGACGAAGCCAACTGGGGTTCGAATCGCTCGTGGCGGTGACGCAAGCCGAAAACCGGGCGTCACGCCATGTACTCGAAAAATGCGGGATGGAGTATGAACGAGATCGAAACGAGTGGGTGATCTACCGAACGAAACGACGAACTTAGAAATAGCGTAACGGCGATACGGCGCACGGCCGAAACCACGCAGTACCGATACGACGCAGTACCGAAACCACGCAGTGCCGAAACGGCGACACGACAAAACTGCGACACGGGGAAATAGCGACACGAAGACACAGCGTGAGGCGGCAAAGTCAGCGCAGCACTTCACCGGCCTCGACGGAGGCTGCGCGCTTGGCGGGAATCCAGCTCGCCGCCATCGCGACCGCGGTCAGGAGACCCGCCACCGCAACAAAGGCCACTGGATCCGTGGCGCTCACGTCGTACAAGAACCCGCGGATGAGGCGGGTGCCGGCCAGCGACAGCAACGCACCAAGCAACACTCCCGCGCCGGCGAGGCGCGCGCCCTGCGCCACCACCATGCGCAGCACCGAGCCGCTCGTCGCGCCCAGCGCGAAGCGAATCGCCATCTCTCGGCGACGCTCCGCCACCAGATACGATACCACTCCATAAATACCGAGCGCAGCGAGGAGGAGCGCCGCCGAGCCGAAGGCGCCGACGAGCACGAGCACGAACCGCCGGTCGGCGACCGACGACGATACGATGGTCTCAATGGCTCGCACGCGCGCCGGGACGTCGGGCGCCGCGCGGTGCGCCGCCGCCCGGGCGGCCGAAATCACCGCCGCCTCGTTGCCGCGCGTGGCCATCACGAAGTTCATCGCCCACGCCTGCACGGGGCGCTGACGGTAGTCCGCGTAGAACGTGGGACGCGGCGCCGCGGCAAGGTTCGACTCGCGCACGTCGCCCACGACGCCGATCACGGTGAACGGGTGCAGGTCCCCATCCATGTTCCCGAACTGAATGGTCTGCCCGATGGGATCGCGCCCCGGCCACTTCTCCTCGGCTAGCGACTTGCTGATGAGCGCCACATGCGGCGCATCACGCGTATCCCGATCGTCGAACGCGCGGCCGGCCAGCAGCGGAATCCCCATCGCCTTGAAGTACCCGGGCCCCGCCAGGCGAAACTCGGCCTGTCCCGTCCGCGCCGGATCCCGCATCAGCTGGCCGAAATCCGCCGGGCTCAACTGCTCGTTGGGGCTCGACATGACGATGAACGTACCATTGGCCTGTCCCTCGGGGGCGAGTGGCATCGCGTTCACCGCGCCCACGGCGGCGACGCCTGGAATGGTCGCGAGCCGAGCGCCGATGGCGTCGTACACCTGCACGCGCCGCGCGAGGGACGCCGAGTCGCCGCCGGCGACGGGGACGTCGAGCACCACGGCGTTGGCGGTGGCAAATCCGGGGCGCACGGAGAGCAGACGCTCGAAGCTGCGGGCCAGGAGGCCGGCGCCGACGAGCAGGGTGAGGGTCATCGCGAACTGCGCCACGACGAGCGACGCGCGCACGCGATGCGCGGCGCCGCCGGTGAGGGTGCGCTGCCCCGCGGACATCACGCCGCGGATGTCGGTGCGGGTGCCCCGCCACGCGGCCGCGAGGGCCATCGCCGAGCCGGCCAGCACGGAGGTCGCAAACGCGAACGCGATCACCCGCCAGTCGAGGGTGACGTCGGCGGCGCGCGGAATCTGCCCCGACTGGAGCCCGAGCATGACGGCGACGCCGGCCTGCGCGAGCACCACGCCCAGCACGCCGCCCGCGAAGGCCAGTGTCAGCGACTCGGCCATGAACTGCCGCACGAGCCGCCCGCGGCCGGCCCCGAGGGCGGTGCGCACGCCGATCTCACTCTGGCGCGAGGCCATGCGCGCCAGGAGCAGATTGACGGCGTTGGTGGCGGCAATGAGCAGCAGCGCGAGCGCGGCGCCCAGGAGCATGAGCAGGGTGGGGCGGGTGCTGCCGGTGAGCTGGTCGCGCAGGGGAACGAGCGCGCCGTCGGCGGCGTCGGTGCCCTGGCCGTACTGCTGCTTTAGCGATCGCATAAGGCCGCTCACGTCGCGCTGGGCCTGGGCCACGGTGACCCCCGCGCGGAGGCGCCCGATGACGTCCCAGTTGTGCGCGGTGCGCGAAGTGCCCGGCGCGTCGAGCCCGCCGGGAATCCAGAGCTCGGTGCCCACCGGCTCATCCACCGCGGGCGCGGCGACGCCGATCACCGTGTACAGCCGTCCGTCGACGTGCAGGGTGGCGCCGAGTGCCGCGGAGCCGCCGCCGAAGGCGCGTTGCCAGAAGCCGTAGCTGATGACGGCGGTGGGCGCGGCGCCCGGATGCTGATCGTCGGCGCTAAAGAGCCGCCCGCGCGCGGGCGCGAGGCCCAGCACCCGGAAGAAGTCCTGCGACACCGCGGCCACGCGGGCACGCACGGGCTCGCTGGTTCCGGTCACCGCGCTCTCGCCATAATCGGCCATCTGCGCCAGCGCGTCGAAGTCACGCGAGCGCGCGCTGAGGTCGGCGAAGTTGGGGTCGGCGACGGGCATCTGATGCCCGCGCGCGCTGACCTCCCAGAACTGCACGATCCGGCTGGCGTCGGGGTACGGTAGCGGCCGAAGGAGGACGCCGCTCACGACGCTGAAGATGGCCGTACTGGCGCCGATGCCGAGGGCAAAGACCGCGACGACGACGGCGGTGAAGCCGGGAGCGCGGCGGAATTGACGGAGGGCAAAGCGGAGATCGGAGGGGAGGGACATGATCCGGGCCAGGTAAGGGATAGAGGTGATACGGGGGTGGGGGGGAAGAGGATTCAACTGCGAACTGAGAAGGGGCGAACCTGCGATACGGCGCGCGGCCGAAACCACGCAGTACCGAAACGACGCAGTACCGAAACCACGCAGTGCCGAAACCACGACACGACAAACCAGCGAGGCGGCAAAACAGCGCAACGACAAAACGGCGGAAGGAAAGGCGGGCGGGGATTCGGAAGGACTACGAAAACAGCGGGTTGGGGGCCGCGGCCGTTCGCAGGTTCAAAGGCCGGAGGCCGTACATGGCCGTCCCGCGTCTTCGGGGTGTCGTGGTACCGGTTCTGCGTAGTTTCGGCCGTGCGTAGTATCGGCCCTGCGTATCATCGGCCGTGCGCCGTTTCTCCGGTTCGCCGGTTCTCAGTTGCGCAGTATCTCAGTTCGCCCCATTCTCTGTACTTCATCCGACGCCGGATCCCACCATGCCTTCCTCTCTCCGCGACGAGCTGCAGTCCGCCCTGGGCGATACCTACACCATCGAGCGCGAGCTGCCGCGGGGCGGCATGTCCCGCGTCTTCGCGGCCCGCGAGACCGCGCTGGGGCGAACGGTCGTCATCAAGGTCCTCTCACCCGAACTCGTCGCCGGGCTTTCCGCGGAGCGGTTCCGCCGCGAGATCGCCCTCGCCGCGCGGCTGCAGCATCCGCACATCGTGCCCCTCCTCACCTCCGGGCAGGCCGCGCACTCGGTGTACTACACCATGCCGCTCGTGGACGGCGAGTCGCTGCGCGAGCGCATGAGCCGAGAGCGGCCGATGAGCGTCGAGAACGTGACGCGCATCCTCGAGGAGGTGGCCAGCGCGCTCGACTACGCGCACCAGCTCGGCATCGTGCACCGCGACATCAAGCCCGAGAACGTGATGTTCTTCCACGACCAGGCCGTGGTGCTCGACTTCGGCATCGGGAAGGCGCTGTCGGCCGCCACCACCGACGAGAGCGATCCGGCGGCGGCGCGCATCACGCGCAGCGGGACCACGCTGGGCACGCCCACGTACATCCCGCCCGAGCAGGCGGCGGGAGATCCGAATCTCGACCACCGGGCCGACATCTACTCGCTGGGCGTGGTGGCCTACGAGATGTTGTGCGGGCACCCGCCGTTCGCGGGGCGGAACGCGGCGGTGGTGATGGCGGCGCACGCGCACGAGGCGCCGCAGCCCATCGGCCAGCGGCGCGCGGGTGTTCCGGGTTCGCTGGCGAAGATCGTCATGCAATGTCTCGAAAAGGACCCGGGGCGGCGGCCGCAGCGGGCGAACGAGATCGTGCAGGCGCTGCGCGGAACGCCGGCCCGCGGCGTGGCCGCGCAGGCGGGCGCGTCGCGCCTCTCGGCGATTCCGGCGTGGGTGCCCTGGGGCGTGGCCGCGCTCGCCACCGCGGCCGCGGTGTTCTTCGCACTTCGCCGATAGCGCGCGCGGCGCGCGTCGATCGCGTCCCCACGGCGCCGGGAACGCGCGGCGCGCTCGGCCCTTGTGCGATCACGGTTGGGGCGTGCAAGTTTGTAGATCAGCATTTTTGGATGTGCCGTGATGGCGAAACCGGCCGAGCCGACGATCGTGGGGTACGTGGGGGACCAGACGGAGCGGGCCAGGATCACCGGTGCGCTGCGGGGCTGGGCGTTGGTGCTGTGGGCCGGGGCCCTCGGGGAACTGCCGGACCTGGTGCGGCGTGGGTCGGAGCCGCCGGCGGCGGCGATCGTCGCGCCGCGCGACCATCTGGGCGCCGACGGCTCCGAGATCGTGCGTCAGCTCTCGGCGATCGCGCCGGCCATGCCCGTGATCGCGCACTGCCATACGGGCGTGGAGCAGGCCGCCGAGGTGCGCGCGATGGCGGCGGCGGGCGTGCACGAGTTCCTGTTCGCGGGCGTGGACGACACCGGCGTGGCGGCGCGATCGGTGTTCGCCTCGGCCCAGCGGGCGTGCGCGGCGGCGGCCGTGAATTCGGTGGTGCGGCCGCTGTTCAGCGAGCGACTGGCCGAGATCGCGGGGGCGTGTCTGTCGCACCCCGTGCAGGCGCGCACCGTGGCCGGGCTGGCCGGTCTGCTGGGCGTGCACCGGAAGACCCTGCGCAACCACTGCGTGCGTGAGGGGGCGCTGACGCCGGCGGAACTGATCGCCTGGTGCCGCCTGATGCTCGCGACGCATCTGCTGGCGATGACGGGGGAGACCGTGGAGTGGGTGGCGCTGGAACTCGAATATCCCTCGGCGACGGCGCTGCGCAACACCATGAAGCGGTACACCGGGCTCCGGGCGGGCGAGGTGATCGAGACCGGGGGGCTGGCGCGGGTGGCGGACGAATTCGCGCGGCGGCTGCAGGGGCCCGCGGCGCGGCGGCAATCCTAAAACACTAATAAATCCGCGGGTCGCGCGGGGCCCGGGGCGCGGCGGCGGCGGCGCGAGGGGCGTCGCGGCGGCGGAAACGCCTGCGTGCGGGCCTCATGTGCCCCATTGCCCCTCGTGTAACCCCGGGATCGGGTCGAACCCCTAAATTTTCGGCGCCGTCAGCGTCCACCTCGCGGCCTCCCCTCCGTGGCGGAAGCCGCTCCCACTCCCCAGATGAGCCGAAAGCGCAAGCCCTCGAAGCCGCCCGCGAGCGTTCCCACGGTCCTGGTGCTGGGCCGGGTTCGGACGCGCGTGAACGCGCTGGTGCGGGCGCTGGAGCGGTATGGGATCGTGACGCGCTCGCTGGGATGGAAGGCGTCGTCGTCGGGACTCTGGCGGCTGGGCGCGCAGACGCCGCATGCGGTGGTGGTGGACCTGCCCGCGCCGGTGACGGCGCACCACGTGGAGGTCATCCAGCGGCTGCGGGACCGCTGGGAGCAGGTGCCGCAGATCGTCGTGGTGCCCAACGCGAGCCCGTCGGTCCTGACGAGTCTGCTGGCCGTGGGGGTGGACGACTTCGTGGCGTCCGACGAGGCGTGGGCGGAGCTGATCGTGCGGCTCCGGCGTCAGCTGCGGCGGGTGTCCCCGCACGCGATGCCGGCCACGGTGGATCCCGACCGGATGCGGCTGGATCCGGCGCGCCGCACGGTGAGCGCGAACGGACGTTCGATCGCGCTCACCACGCGGGAGTTCGACGTGTTTGCCTGCCTGGTGGAATGCGGCGGCACGACCCTGACGCGGGAAGAGATCCTTCGCCGCGTCTGGGGTGATGCCAAGGATCGCCCGTCTACCCCGGGAATCGTTGGGGTGTACGTGCTGTACGTGCGCCGAAAACTGACGAAGCTCGGACTGGCACACGCACTCCTGACCGTGAAGGGCAGGGGCTACAGTTTTCAGGCGCCCACCGACTACTGGGCGCCGCCGCCGTTAGCGGCGCTTGGCCGCCGCGGGGCCCGTGCCGACGATCTTCACCCGGCCGCCCCGACGCGCAGACGACGTGCGAGTGATGATGATCTCGACGTCACGGCCGAGGCGAAGCAGAATCCGAATAAGGCGGTTCGCAGAAAAGCCCTGTAGGTGTCCCGACATCACGAGGGACATCTGCGACTGGGCCTCGCGAGCGACCGCCGCGGCGGCGGTCTGCGTGAGCCCCTTCTCGGTGATCACCTTCTTGATCTCGTCCGCCAGGCGAGCCTTGGACAGGACCTCGTTCTCGGCGTGCGCGCGGGCCTGCTTGGACGTACTGCGTTTGCGTGGTGGCACGGTAGGGTGGGCGATGAGTCGGACGGTAATGTTACGAGAAACGTACTGGCCGGACCGGCGCCACCCGTCTGAAAAGACAGGCGGCGACCGCCGACCCCGGGCGTCTTGCCACGAAGTTAGAAAATTTTAATCCGAAGAGCAACACCGAACAGATATTTTCGCGGCTTTTCTATTCCTGCCTCAAAGCCGTCACCGGGTCAAGCCCTGCCGCCCGACGAGCGGGAACCCATATGGCTGCCATGGCCACGGCCAGCAAGACCAGGGGAACCGCGATAAAGGTTACACCATCGAAGCCGGACCCGCCATAGAGCTGTCCCCGAATGAGCCGGGCGGCGCCCACCGCCCCCGCCAGCCCCAGCCCCGTCCCGACCAGCACTAGCGTAAGTCCCTGACGCATGAGAAGTCGAATGACTGCTCCGCCTCCGGCGCCGATCGCCATGCGGATGCCGATCTCGCGGGTGCGCTGGGATACGGAATACGCCATGACGCCGTAGATCCCCACCGAGGCGAGCAGCAGCCCGAGCAGGCCGAACACCCCCAATGCCCATCCTGTAACCCTCGCCGGCAGCAGCGCGATGCCCAGGTGGCTTTCCATCGTTCTGACATCACTCAAGGGCATGTTGGGATCGAGCGCCGCCACGGCGCTCCGGAGCGAGGGCACGATGGCCTGCGGGTCGCCCCGGGTGCGGACGGCGATCGACATGCCGAACGACCAGTCCTGCGCCTCGGGCGTATAGTAGTACGCGGTGGGCGGCTCCCCCAAACTGAAGTACTTCCCCGTGGGGACCACGCCGACCACGGTCCAGTCGCGCCCATGCGTATGCACGGTCCTGCCCACGGCGTCCTGCCCCGGCCAGAAGCGGTGCACGAACTGCTCGTTGACGATCATCACCGGTGGCGCGCCGCTGTCGTCCTGCGTGCGGAACGCGCGCCCCTCGCGCAGCGGGAT
>JAGWRB010000132.1 GCA_028876725.1 Gemmatimonadota bacterium | reverse complement strand
TCGCTCATCCAGCTCCCGGACGATCATTTCGAGCCGCGGGCGTGGGATCCGCGCATCGGGTATTTCGGGATCACGTTCAACGATTACGCGCAGCCCATCGACCGGCCGCTGCAGCAGCGGTGGATCGCGCGCCACCGGCTGGAGCGTGTGAACCCCAACGATCCGAACTCGCCAATCAAGAATCCCATCACCTACTGCGTGGACCCGGGCATTCCCGAGCCCATCAAGACGGCGACGCTCGAGGGCGTGAAGTGGTGGGAGCAGGCGTTCGACGAGGCGGGGCTCAAGGGCGGGTTCAAGGTGGACTTCTGCCCTGACAGCGTAGATCCCATGGACTCGCGCTACAACGTGCTCGTCTGGGAGAACCGGAACGAGCGCGGCTGGTCGGTGAGCGCGGCGATCACCGATCCGCGCACCGGCGAGATCATCAAGGGCGTCTCGCGGCTCGATTCGCACCGGGCGCGCACCGACTACAACATCTACGCCGCGCTCATGGGCGCCGCCAAGTCATCCGCCGACACCCAGTTCGTGCTGGCCCGCGTGCGGCAGGTCAGCGCGCACGAGATCGGGCACAGCCTGGGGCTGTCGCACAACTACATCGCGTCGACGTACGGGCGCGCGTCGGTGATGGACTATCCGCCGCCGCGGGTAACGCTCGACAAGAACGGCAAAATCGACCTGTCCGACGCGTACGCGGTGGGACCCGGCGCGTACGATGTGTGGGCGATCCACTGGGGCTACGGGATCTTCCCGCCCGGCACCGAGCGCGATTCGCTGCGCGCCATCATGGCCGAGGGGCTGAAGAAGGGGTACCTGTATCTGTCCGACGCCGACGCGCGCCCTGAGTACGCGTCGGACCCGCGGGTGAACCTGTGGGACGATCAATCGTCGGCGTCGCAGTTTCTGAAGAATCAGATGGACGTGCGCCGCGTGGCGCTCGCGCAGTTCGGGCTGCGGAACCTGCGTCCCGGGGAACCGCTGGCCCTGCTGCAGGAGCGGCTCGCGCCGCTGTACTTCTTCCACCGGTTCGCGCTCAGCTCGCTGTCGCGCACGATCGGTGGGATGGAATACGCCAACGTGGTGGTGGGCGACGGCCAGCAGGCCACGCGCCCCATCGCCGGTCCGCAACAGCGCGCCGCGTTGCATCAGATGATCACCGCGCTCCAGCCGTCGGAGCTGGCGATTCCCGACACCGTGCTGACCCTGCTCGCGCCGAACGCCGACCAGGTGTCGCCGCGCGTGGAGCTGTTCGGAACGGAGACGCAGCCCGCGTTCGACGAGCTGTCGGCCGCGCGGACGCTGTCGCAGATGATCGTGGATCTGGTGCTGCAGCCCGAGCGGGCGGCCCGCCTCGTGGCCTTTGCCCATCGCGGGCCGAACATGCTCACGCTCGGGGAGACGATCGATTCGCTGATCGCCGACACGTGGAACGCGCCGGTGCCGGGGAGCGGCAAGCTGGCGGCGCTGCAGCGCGTGACGCAGCGCGCGGTGGCCGACCGCCTGCTGCAGCTTGCGGCCGATACCACGGCCGCGCCGGAAGTACGGGCCATCGTGGAGCTGGAGATCAAGCAGCTCCAGCCGCAGGCGGCGCGCCGCTCGGCCTCGGGCACGCTGGCTGCGCGCGCGCACTGGGATGCGATCGCGGGCGATTTCGAGCGGTGGATGACGCGCCGCGAGCTGCCGCAGCCCACGAAGGCACTGGAGGCGCCGCCGGGCGATCCGTTCGGCGGCGGGTGAGCTCGGCGGCTACCACCAGCGTTTGACGACTGAGGTCCGTGGTCTGAGGTCCGCGGTCATCGGCAGCTCGAGCACTCGCGCCCCCGATGACGCTGGACCACGGACCACGGACCTCAGTTATCAGCGCTAGTAAATCGCGACGTTGTCGACCCAGGTGTTGGGATACGCGACGTAGCCCTGGAGTCCCTTGCTCGCGCGACTGACCCAGCACGAATTGTAGACGTAGGTCTTCTGGCCGTTCGCCGTCGCGTAGCCGTCGACGCCCGACGCGACGGTGGAATCGCCCAGCAATACATTCAGGCCGCTGATCGTTGCGCCGGCCGTGGTGTTGTTGCCGTTCGAAGTCAGGGAGCCGCCGACGAGCACGATGCCGTTCCACATGTTGCTCCCGCTGATGACGAAGTCACTGTCCGCGATGATCATCCCTCGGCCGGCGTTGGGCAGCGAAAAGCCGTTCGTATGGATGCGGATGATGGGCCAGTAACTGGTGTCCGCCGTGAACGTCGCCGCGCTGGGGAACGACCCCGGCGGGATCTCGATGTCGGGGGTGATGGAGCCGCCGAGGATTCCCGCCCAGTCGATCTTCACCTGCTGCGCCAGTTGATACACGGTCTGGTTGGAGTCGATCGGCGGATTGCCGGTCGGCCCGTGCGTGCCCGACTGGGAGTAGAGGCCTGTCGGAACGGTAACACCGGCGAGTGCGGTGTCCACGCCGCACTGGTCGTTGCCGTCAATGGTTCCGGTCCCGTTCTTCTGGACACCCGAGAGGCTCGTCCAACTGGCCATCACGTTCACGACGTTGGAATTCCATTTGGCGTACATGCCCACGGCGCGCGTGGCGTAGATCGTCCGGCCGCCGGCCGACATCTTGGTGGTCGTGTCCACGCCGGTGGACGTGATGAAGTAGTACGCGGGATCCGACGTGCCGCTGGACGGATGGATGCGGCGGGAGACGACCCACGCGTAGCCGCCGTTCGAGGCCACCTTGGTCGACTCCGCCGCCGTGGTCGGCGGCGAGCCGCAGTACTGGCACCACCCGGTTTGGCTCCGGCGCACGATGAACTGCTCGAGCCCGTTCTCCGCGATGGCGTAGGCGCGATCGGTGCCCTTCACGGCCTGGTTCGAGGCAATCTCCGCGTTCGTCGCCATGAACCCCGCCGCGAGCGCCGCCGTGATCACCGCGATGACCAGAATGGCCATGGGCAGGGCGAACCCCCTCCGATTTTCAAGACGTGGCATCGGTGCGATCCTCAGAAGCTGCGCGTGTTCTTGAAGAACACGGCCGTGACGATGTCCTTTTCCACCCGCACGCCGTCGTTCGACGGCTTCGGGCTCAGGCTGTTGAGCAGAATGTCCACGCCCCGGATGCTCGACAGCGCGGGCACCGTGGCCTCCGACGTGTCCACGCCCGGCACGTAGAACTGGAATCGCGCCGTGGACGCGAACGGCGCCATGATCTCTTCGGTGCTCCCGCCCGAGACGGTGCGATAGAGCCCGTACAGGCCCGGGAACGACGCCGACGTGTCGAACGCGTACGTGACCTTCTGCCACAGGAACACCGGGTCGTACGCCGCGATGCCGGTGGCCGAAGGCTTGAGGTCCACGATCTGTCCCGAACGCCCGTTGATGGTGAGCGTCTGGATGTTCGCCTGGCTCGATTCCGTGCACTTGTCGGGATCCGATGACGCCGCCACCGCATCTCCGGTGAGGGGCGCCGAGGGCGTGACGATGGTGTAGCGCCCCGTGCTGGCGCTGCGCCACGCCCAGCCGCCGTACACCGCGAGTCGCAGCGCGCTGGTGTCGGTGGGCAGCAGGCTGACCACGGTGGCGGACGACGAGTTGCCGCACGCCATGCCGAACGCATACGGCACGATGACGCGAATCGCGCGGCCGTCGCTCGACACGGAGTCCACGCCGCCCGAGTCCTGCACCATGCGCAGATCGGTGAGCATCAGGTTCATGGAGCTGCGCGCCACCGCCCGCGCCGTCCGAGCGCCGTACTCCCGCGCAAAGAAGCGCGACTGCGCGATGATGAGCCGCGTGAATGCGGCCCCGATGATCGCGATGATCACCACCGCGATGAGAATCTCCGCGAGCGTGAAGCCGGCGCGGCGGCTGGAGACGTGTCGCATCGTCAGCACCCCGAGCAGAGCGGTGAACCCGTGCTGTAGCCGTGATCGAACACGAGCGAGTCGGTCATCGTGGGGTAGGCGGTCGGCGCGACCTTCACGGTCACCGTGATGCGATTGCTGCCCTGCGTGAGCGTGAGCGTGCGCGTGTACGACACGCCGCCCTCCGTGATCGTCGCCGTGCCGCTGGCCAGGGTCTGCAGGGTCGTGTACGGAATCGCGCCAAGCCGGGCCGCCTGCTGCTGCAGCACGGCCGTGCGCCGGGTGACGATATCGTTGGTGCGGCCCATCTGGGCCACGTCGAGCGACAGCTTGGCGATGGTCACGAGGACGGTGGCCAGCATCGTCATCGCGATCATGATCTCGAGGAGCGACAGGCCGGCGCGGGCGCGCAGGGCGGCCCGGCGAATCGGAAGGCGCATCATTTGATCTGCACGAGCCCGCCACGCGTCATGCGCACCCGGTGCGAGTACGAGGCGTCGCCGACGGTGGCCGAGAGGGTGATGGAGAGGGAATCACCGGCCAGACCGGCCGGATAGACGTTCAGCGAGGAGCGCGAAAGCGACACGTTCGATGCCGTGAGGTTGTAGCCGCTCAGCGACGTCTGGCGCATCACCGTGCCCGAGGCGGCGTCGGTGACGCGGAGTTCCATGGTCGACGTATCGAAGCTGATGGTCACCGGCTTGCGGTCGCGCTGCGCCAGCGTGAACGCCGTCTGCAGGTCATTGCTGAGCGCCACGGCCGCGCCGTTGAGCCGCTGGCGCATGATGATCGCACTGATCCGCCCCGCCGATAGCCCGAGGATGATCGCCAGCATCGCGACCACCACGAGTATCTCGATGAGCGTGAACCCGAGACGCGACGTCCGCGCTCGACGCATCGGTGATGGCAACTGCCCGGAACGTGACATGCCGGCCTCTCGTGCAGGAATCGAACCAGCCAACGCGCACTTCGTATGTGATTGTGCGAAAACCGATTACCCAATGATGTGATGCCCATTACCCGAGACGAACTACGCAAAAAGTTGCAACCAATCGACACCTTTTGCGAGGCCCAATGCCATCCGCCAGTCGGGGGTGTACCGAAAAAACAGCCGGAGGCCCGCCCACTGCCCCCGCGCCGAGCGATTCGGTATTTCTCGAATCCGGCGCTGAACGGCCCGGAAGCGCACGGTCTTTCCCGGAGGGCAGGATGCGGATTCGACGGCTTGGCGTGATCGGCGCCGGGACGATGGGACACAGCATTGCCGCGCTCGCCGCATCGGCGGGCATTCCCGTGGACCTGCTGGACGTGGCTGGTCCACCCGGCGACCCGAACGCGCCGGCGCGCCAGGGGCTGGATCGGGCCCGCAAGGCACGACCCGCCGCGTTCATGGACCCGGCGCGCGCGGCGCTCGTCGAAACCGGCAACACCACCGACGACCTGGGACGCCTCGCCGAGTGCGACCTCGTGATCGAGGCGATCATCGAGCAGCTCGAGCCGAAGCGCGCGCTGTACGAGGCGCTCGAACGCATCCTGCCG
>JAGWRB010000018.1 GCA_028876725.1 Gemmatimonadota bacterium | reverse complement strand
CGCTCGCTGTGCTCCGCTTCCTCTTCGGTGATCTCGCCGGCCTCGACCAGCTTCTGCATGAGCGACTGGTCTTTGGTGATCTGGCGGGCGACCCCGTCGCGGATGAGGTAGGCGCGGCTGTCGCCCACCTGCGCGAGGTAGAGCGTGTCGCCCAGCATGCCGGCGATCGTGGCCGTGGTGCCCATGCCGCGGTATTCGGGATGATTGGCGGCGTAGGCGTTGATTTCGGCGTTGGCCGTGGCGGCCGCGTGTTTGAGCGCGGTGGCGAAGGAGTCGGGGCCCGGTTTCGGGTGGGGCATCCACTCGCGGCGCAGCTCGCGGAGCACGATGGCCGTGGCCATTTCGCTGGCGATCTCGCCCGCGGCGGCGCCGCCCATGCCATCGGCGACCATGAACAGCGTGCCCCGTTTGCCCGCCGGGTGCGTGCGCACCGAGGGCTGCAGCGACGCGTCGTCGGCCGTGAGGTCGGCGACGACGAAGGCATCTTCGTTGTGTTCGCGGGTGCGTCCCACGTCGGTCTTGCCGAAGACGTGGACGACCACGGATCCGCGAGCGGCGTCGCCGGAGGATGGCATGGAGGATGGGGTCACGAGGTGGCTATTTGCACTGAGTCAGGCTCATCGTCCTGGCGAAGTCCTTCGCGTATGACGTAAGAAGAGCCTTGTCCTTCACAGATTTAAGTATCTGGCAACCGAGTTCGGCATTTCCAAGGGTTGCCTCGGCGTATGCACGGATCATGGCGGCGTGGACCATCTGGCCGGTCGTGAGGCTTCCCGGCAGGGCATCAAGGGACTTCAGCACCTGATTGGCGCCGGCGCTGTCAAAGCTCGCGTCCTCCTCTACGTTATCCATTCGATTCAGCACCGCATCCACGTCCACCGCCGGCGTGTTCGGCTCCGCCGCCGTCTTCGACGGCGTCACCGACGGCTCCGACGACACCGGCTTGTTCAACGGCGTCGTCTTCGGCGCCCCGCCCGAATTCGACGCCTGCTGATGCTCGACGGGCGTCGGCGGTGTGGTGTTTGGCGCCGCCGCGTTCCCGCCCGCCGGATTCGCGCCCCGCACGCTGTCCGTCTGCTGCTGGCTCGTCTGCGGCGCCGCGGGCGGCTTGCGCATCATCAGGAACGCGCCGCCCCCGCCGCCAATCACCACCACGGTCGCAATCGCCGCGATCAGCGGCGCCTTGCTCTTCCCGGCCGGCGTCTGCACCGGCGCCGACTTGGCCGGCGTCCGCTCGGCGGCACTCGCCACCCGCGTCGCCGGAATGGCCGCCGTCGCCGCGGCCGGCACCGACGCCGCGCCCATCACCTGCGTCCCCGCCTCGGCCGCCACGCTCTGCGGCATCGCCGACACGGTGCGGTACAGGTCGCGGCCGAACTCGCTCGCCGTTTGGTAGCGAAGATTCGCGTCGCGCTCCAGCGCGCGGTCCATCACCGCCTGCACCTCGGCCGTCCACGCCACGTCGGGCTTCATCTCCGCCAGCGGCTTCGGCTTGTCGGTGAGGCGCATGATCATCGCCTCCTGCGCCGACTCGCTCGGGAACGGGAGCTTCCCCGTGAGCATGTTGAACGCCACCAGCGCCAACGAGTAGATGTCGCTCCGCCCGTCGAGCTTGTCGCCCGCGAGCTGCTCCGGACTCATGTACTCCGGTGTGCCCACCACGAGGCCGGTCTTCGTCACCTTCTGCGCCTCGTTGTCCGCCGCCTTCGCGATGCCGAAGTCCACCACCTTCACCAGGTCCGACCCGTCGCGGTTCTTCGCGACCATGATGTTGTCGGGCTTGAGATCGCGGTGCACGATGCCCATGTCGTGGGCCACCGACAGCGCGTCGGCCGCCTGCCGCGCGATGTCCGCCGCGCGCAGCGGCGGCAGCGCCCCCTGCTGCTCGATGAGCTTGGTGAGCGGCGGCCCCTCCACGAACTCCATCGCCAGGTAAATGAGCCCTTCGCCGGTTTCACCAAAGTCGTATACCGCCGCCACGTTCGGATGGTTGATCCGGCTGGCGTTCGCCGCCTCGCGGTTGAACCGGCTGATCGCGTCGGCGTCGTGCACCATCCCCGGATTCATGACCTTCACGGCGCTCTTGCGCCCCATCTTCACGTGCTCGGCCAGATACACCTGGCCCATGCCGCCCTCGCCCAGCTTGCGCAGCACGTGATACCGGTCGGCGATGATCGACCCCACGAGATCGTTCTCGCCCCCCTGCATGCGCAGCGTCGTTCCGTCCTTGGGACAGAACCGCTGGTCGAGCTCGTACTCGGCGCCGCATTGTGGGCAGATCTTCAGCTGGCTCACACGCTCTCCACGCGCAAAATCTGATCGCCGAGCAGCAGCCGCTGCCCCTTCTTGAGCGCCTGCTCGCCGCGCACCGCGAGCGCCACCCCGTTCCGGCTCCCCGCGTCGTGCACGAAGAAATCCGAATCCTCCGACCGGACCTCCGCATGGCGCCCGCTCATCGTCTGGTCGTACGGGAAGGTCCAATCGCCCGTTTCGCGGCCCACCAGAATGCTTCGCCCCGGCGACAGGTGGAACGTGTCGCGCACGCTCCCGTCGGCCCGCAGCTGCTCCAGGACGGCCACGTCCAGCGGCGGGGTGAGCGATCCCATCCGACGGGTCGAGTCGGCCTCCGGCGGGTGCGGGCCCGGGTATCCCAGGCGCCGGAACCGCAGCACCTGCGAGCCGATCAGCATCCGGTCGCCATCCACCAGCTTCGCGTTCCCGTCGATGAACGCCCAGCTCCCGTTGCGCGATCCCAGGTCGCGCACCCAGAGCACGCCCTCGCGCAGATCGAACCGCGCGTGCAGCGGCGACATGTATACGTCGTCGCCGAACTTGATGTCCGCCTCGCCGCGTCCCACCACCGCCTCGCCGCGATCGAGCGCGAACGTCTTGGCCACGTCCCCCGCGTCGTTCAGCAGCGCGAGCTTCGGCCCCGCCTCGCGCCGCCCCGACCCGAGGACCTGCGTGCCCCCCGTCGCGGGCTGGTCCACGACCGACACCCGCTCGCCCACCCGCGCGCCGCAACGCGCGCAGAACATGTCCACGCCCTTCTGGAACGGCGCGCCGCACGAGCGGCACGCGTCTTCGCTCACCGACGTGGTGACGCGGTTGCCGCAGTGCGCGCAGAACGGCAGCGACGCATCCACCGTGCGCCCGCAACGGGTGCACACGGCTTTCGACGCGGCGGGCGCGGCGCCGGAGGGCTTGGGGGAGTTGGACACGCGGGTACTTGGGACGCCGGCGGCGTTCGGGGAGGCGGGAGGGGCGCTCGGGGGGGCAACGGGATGTGGCCGCGGCGTCCCCGATGCATCGGGCACGTACGCCGGCGCCACGCGGGCATCGGACGATTTGACGGGCTTCCCGCAGTCGATGCAGAAGCGTGACTCCGCGTCGTTCTCACGCCCGCAGAAGGTGCAGGCGGTCACGCGTTCGGCTCCGGGTGGGAAAGCGCCATGAGGCGCGAATATAGGACGCGCCGGGAGGGGGGTCAATGAACCGCCGGGACCGCGCAAGTGCCGGTTCCGCCGTCGCTTCCCTCCCCTGGTCGACGCTCGTAGCTTGAGGCGATGCCGCGCACTGTCCCACGGCTGGCGCTGGCCCTCGCCACCGTGCTCGCCGGGTGCGCGCGGCCCGGCACGCCAGCCACCACGCCCGCGCCACGAACGGCGCCTCGCACCACCGACTCTACCGCCCACGCGCGTCCGCACGCCACGGCGAAGCGCGCCACGGCGCGCGCCGGCGCGCTCCCGCCAATCCCCGTCGTCGCCGGCTCCCTGTCGGTCCACGTGGTGTACCCGCCGAGCACGCAGCTCATTACCTCGCGCGACTCCACCTTCGTGCTCGGCTCGCTCGGCAACGGACACGCCACGCTCACTATCGACGGACAGCCCGCGCGCGTATACCCCAACGGCGCGTTCATGGCGTTCGTCGCCAATCCGCCGGCCACCGCGCCGCACTACGACCTCGTCGCCGTGCTCGGCGCCGACACGATTCGCGCCACGCACCTTGTACGCGTGCGCGCACCGGCCGCCCGCCGCCCCGAAGCGCCCGCGGCACCGCCGCCGCCCGACACCGTCGGCAAGTGGGTGCGCCTCGACGACCCCGCGTCAGCGACGCTCCCCGACACCGACCAGACGGTCGTCGTGCGGCCGCGCCCCAACGACACGTACCACTGGTTCTTTCTCCCCGGCACCGTCGTCTGGCGCGATCGCGGCGAGAACGGCTACACGCGCATACGTGTCGACAGCGAGCTCACCGCGTGGGTCCCCGACTCGGTGACCCACGACGTCGATCCCGATGCGCCGCCGCCGCGCCGCGTGGCCGACAACGCCGTCGTGCGCTCGGCGCCCGGGTGGGAAGACTTCGTGCTCCCCGTGGGCAGCCGCCCCGCCTACTTCGTGGAAGAGCGCGACCACGCCATCGACCTCACCCTCTACGATACGCGGGGCAACACCGACATCGTGCGCTACCCCACCGGCGACTCGCTCATTCGCCGCGTGGAATGGGCGCAGGTCGACGACGATCGCGTGCGCTACACGCTGCACCTCTCGGCGCAGCCCTACGGGTATCTGGTGCTCTGGGAGCATGGGCAATTCGTGCTCCGCGTGCGCCGGCCGCCGGCCATCGATCGCGCGCATCCGTTGCGCGGACTGGTGATCGCGATCGACGCCGGTCATCCGCCCGGTGGCGCCACGGGCCCCACCGATCTGCGCGAGCCCGATGCCGTGCTCGCGGTTTCCGAGCGCCTCAAGACGATGCTCGAGGCCGAGGGCGCGGCCGTGGTGATGACGCGAAGCGATTCCGAGCCCGTGGGCCTCGACGACCGCGCCGTGATCGCCCGCCGCGCCGACGCCGACGCCTTCGTGTCGGTGCACCTCAACTCGTTCCCCGACGGCACGAATCCGTTCACCACCGCCGAAGGGAGCGCGACGTTCTTCTATCGCGGTCAGTCGGAGCCGCTGGCGCGCGCCGTGCAACGGGGGATGGTCGCGTCGATGGGGCTCCCCGACCAGGGCGTCGTATTCCGGAGCCTCGCCGTGGTGCGGCAAACGTGGATGCCGTCCATTCTCTGCGAGGGTGCGTTCGTGATCGTGCCCGAGCAGGAGGCCGCGCTGCGCACGCCGCAGTTCCAGACCGCGTACGCGCGCGGCATCGCCGACGGTCTGCGGGCCTATTTCGCCGCGCTCGGAGCGGGCCGATGACGCGGCGCGCGCTCCTGGCGGTCGTAGCGGGCGTCGCGCTGGCCGCGCTCCCCGCGCGCGCGCAGCTCGTACCCAACGCCGACTGGCGCACCATTCGCACCGCGCACTTCCTGGTGCACTTCACCCCACCGCTCGAGTCCACGGCGCGCCGCGCGGCCGCCGACGCCGAGCGCGCGTACGGTCAGCTGTCGGCGGAGCTGACCCCGCCGCGCGGCCCCATCGACCTCGTGATCGCCGACAACGTCGACGCCACCAACGGCTCGGCGACGCCGTTCCCCACCAATCGCATCGTCATTTACGCCAACCCGCCGGTGAACGACCCGTCGCTCCGGTTCACCAACGATCCGGTGGCGATGGTCATCACGCACGAGCTCACCCACGTCTTTCACCTCGATCGCGCGCGGGGCGTGTGGCGCCTCGCGCAGGACGTATTCGGCCGCGCGCCATATTTGTTTCCAAATGAGTACTCGCCGGCGTGGCTCACCGAAGGGCTCGCCGTCTACTACGAATCGAAGCTCACCGGCGCCGGGCGCGTCCTCGGCTCCGACCACACGATGATCCTCCGCGCCTACGGCGCCGAGCACCGCTTCCCGTCCATCGACCGCATCAGCCGCGCCGACGCGCGCTTCCCGTTCGGGAACTCGCCCTACGTGTTCGGGTCGATGTTCATGGACTACCTCGCGCGCACGCGCGGCGACCGCATGCGCGCCTTCGTCGAGTCCGAGGCGTCGCAGCTCATCCCGCTCTGGCTGAATCGGCCCGCGAAGCAGGCCTTCGGCCTCTCGTTCACCGCGGCCTGGCGCCGCTGGAGCGACTCGGTCACCCACGCCGCCGGCGACCCCGCGCTCCCCGCCCCCGGATGGCGCTTCCTCACCGTGGGCGGCGGCTACGCCAGCTACCCGCGGTGGGCCGACGACACCGCCCTCGTGTTTACCGGCACCACCGGCCGCCAGAGCTTCGCCGCGTACAGCGTCACGCTCGACGGCTCGGCGCAGCGCCTCGGGCGCCGCAACAGCGACTCGCCCACGCTGCTCCCCGCCGACGGCGAGCGCCTGTTTACACAACTCGAATACGTCGATCCGTACCGCGTGCGCAGCGACCTGTTCGCGCGCCGCGGCCGCCGCACGGTGCGGCTCACCCGCGGGGCGCGCCTCACCACGCCCGATCTGCGCGACGACGGGCGCATCGTGGCCGTGCAGACCACCCCGGGCGCGACGCGCCTCGTCACCCTCGCCTCCGACGGCTCCGACCTCCGAGCGCTCACATCGGGCAGCCCCGACGAACAGTGGGCCGAGCCGCGCTGGTCCCCCGACGGCGCGCACATCGCCGCGTCGCTCTGGCGCCGCGGCGGCACATCCGAAATCGTCGTGCTCGACACCGCCGGACGCATCGTGCAGCGCATCTCCCCCGCGCACGCCGTGCAGGCTGCGCCGAGCTGGTCGCCCGACGGCACGCGCATCTACTTCACCTCCGACCGCGCCGGCGCCACCAACGTCTATTCGGCGCGCTTCGCCCCCGGCGGTCCCGACAGTCTCGACGTCCTCACCGCCGTCAACACCGGCATCTTCTTTCCGGTGGTCTCCCCCGACGGCCGGTGGCTCGCCGGCTCGGTCGTGCTCGGCGACGGCTACCACCTGGGCATCGCGCCCATGGACCGCGTGGTTCCCGCGCCCGCGCCGCCGCTCCCGGCCGCCGCCGAGCCGCAGCCCGCCGCCGCGTCCGACAGCGTCGACACCCCGGCGAGCCGGTATTCGCCCTGGCGTTCCCTCTGGCCGCGCTACTGGATGCCCGTGGAAGAGCCGTCGCTGGCCGGCGGCGCGCGGCTCGGCGCGTTCACCAGCGGCAGCGACGTCGTCGGGCGCCACGCGTACGACGCGCAGGTGATGGTGCCCACCGACCACAGCGGCCTCACCGGGTTCGCCGACTACGCGTATTCGGGACTCGGTATGCCCGTGCTCGTGGCCGGCGTGCAGCAGGACTGGGAGAACCTCGGCGCCGTGCGCGACGATCAGCGGAACGTGATCGCCACCCTGCGAAAGCGCACGCGCACCGCCACCGTGGGCGCCACCTGGATCCGCCCGCGATTTCGCACGTACGGGTCGCTGTCCCTGCAGGCCGGCGTCGAGGCGTACGACTACGCCACCGATCCCGCGCCCGTGATGGCGCGCGTCGACTCGGCGTACCGGCTCACCTACTATCATCCGCTCGTCATCGCGAGCGGCGCGTGGAGTTCGGCGCAGTATCCGATGACTGCCATATCGCCCGAGGATGGGCTCACCGGCGCGATGACCCTCCGCGAGCGCTTCCTGAGCGGCGACGCCGGGCGCCGGAGCTTCAGCGCCGTGGCCGCGGGCACCGGGTACAAGTCCCTCGATCTGCCCGGGTTTTCGCGCCATGTGCTCGCCGTCACCGCCGCCGCCGGGTATCGCGACGACCAGTCGACCGACTACTTCGAGGTCGGCGGCACCAGCGGATCGATCCTCACCCTCGCCCCGGGGGTGGTGCTCGGCGAGGGGCGCCGCACCTTCCCCGTGCGCGGATTCAATGCCGCCACGCTCATCGGCACCCGCGCCTATGCGGCGTCGGCCGAATATCGCATGCCCCTCGCGCTCCTCGACGAGGGGTGGGGCCTGTTGCCGTTCTTCCTCGACCGCAGTTCGCTGTCCCTGTTCTACGACGTGGGCGGCGCCTGGTGCCCCGCCGTGCTCCCCGCGGGGAGCGTCTGCCGCGACCCGGCGCTCACGCACCGGTACACGCTCTCGTCGGCGGGCGCCGAGCTCAACATCTCCGCCGCCGTGCTCGACTGGGACCAGCCCTATCAGTTCCGCGCCGGCGTCGCGTTCCCCGCGCAGGGGCGCGCCCTCGTCGGCGCGCCGTCGGTGTCCACCTACTTCTCGCTCGGACTGTCATTCTGATGCCGCCCGTTGCTCCCCGTATTCATGCGTCGGCGTTCGTGCATCCGCGCGCGTTCGTGTGCGGCGACGCCACCCTCGGCCCCCGCGTCTCGGTGTGGCCCTTTGCCGCAGTGCGCGCCGACACCGCGCCCATCGTCATCGGCGCCGACAGCAACGTGCAGGACGGCACCGTGATCCACGTGGACCACGGCGTGCCGTGCACCATCGGGGCGCGCGTCGGCATCGGGCATCGCGCGATCGTGCACGGCGCCACCGTCGGCGACGACTGCCTCATCGCCATGGGCGCCGTCCTGCTCAACCACGTGACCGTCGGCTCGGGCTCGATCATCGGTGCCGGTGCCGTGTGCACCGAGGGGTTCGACGTGCCGCCCAACTCCCTCGTGCTCGGCGTGCCGGGGCGGGTGATCCGGAACACCACGGAGGCGGAGCGAGCGCGCATCCGCGCCACGGTCGAGAGCTACCTCGCGCTCCAGGAGGCGCACCGCCGAGGCGAATTTCCGGAGTTGTGATCCCGGTCACTACGCGCTCGGCTCGGCGACGCAGATTGGCGATTTTGTCTTATTAATTGACACTGTACGAGATCGCGACGGATTGTAGGTTTCTCTCTTGGAAACCGCACAGCCCATCTGTTCCTTGACACCGGGAACCGACATGCACTCTCGTTCAGCCATCGCATGGCTCTTCGCCGCGATGACGGCCGTCGCCTGCACCAGCGGCGAGCACACGCTCGTAAGCCCAGGGGCTGAAGCCCGGCAGCGCCCGCCGCGCGTGGGGCAGCACAAGCAAATTGTGCGTGGGTTCCGCGCCCCCGGCGGGGTGTCGCTGAGTCTGGCCGCGCCCGTGGGCGGGATCGCCGTGCAGGACATGAACGACGGCGTCACCGCGACTCAACTCGCGCAGGCCCTCGTCGGACCCGGTGTTTCGATCTCCAACGTGACGTACACCGGCGCGCCCGGAGCGGCCGGCCTGTTCGCGTCCGACACCGGGGTCGTCGGCATCGGCGACGGCATCGTGCTCAGCACCGGCGCCGCGAAGTCGGTGATCGGCCCCAATCAGTTCGACAACACCACCACCGACTGGGGGCTGGGCGGCGATTCGCAGCTCACCAAGCTCGTGGGCAACACCAAGACGTACGATGCCTCGGTGCTCGAATTCGACGTCGTGCCCGACTCGTCCACGATCTACATCTCCGCGTACGTGTTCGGCTCCGAGGAGTACAACGAGTTCGTGAACTTCTCCACCAACGACGCCATGGCGTTCTACGTCAACGGCACGAATTGCGCGTTGGTGAACGGGAAGCCCGTGTCGGTGAACACGATCAACGACGGCTATCCGTACGGCACCACCCCGAACTCGAATCCCGACCTCTACCGCAACAACCGCATCGGCGACGGCCTCGGCGCCACGATCAACACCGAGCTCGACGGGCTCACGCGCGTGCTCACGTGCGCCGCCGTGGTGAACAAGGGCGTCACGAACCACGTCAAGCTGGCCATCGCCGACGTCGACGACGGGCTGTTCGACTCCGACGTCTTCATCGGCGGCGGCGCCCTCACCACGGTGCCGCCGGCGCCCATCCCGGTGCCGCACGCCGTGGCCACGTACACCGTGGGCACGCCGAGCTGCACCGTCAACGGCGCCGTCGTGTCGTTCGACGGCACCGGGTCGTACGAAACGGGGGGCGGTATTACGAAATACGAATGGCGCACCTACGCGGCGGGGCTCATCGGCACCGGGCCCACGCTGTCGGCGGTGCTGCCCACGGGCCCCATGCCCGCCAGTCTCACCGTCTCCGATGACAGCGGGCGCACCGACACGCAGTTCTTCACCGTGAACGTGCCCACGCCCACGGCGTCCACGTACGCCGTGGCGGCGTCGCCCGACACGCTGCAGGCCGCCGGCGGCGCCTACGTGAAGATCGCCGTCTCGCCCACGATCACGGGCACCTGCCCGGGCACGCCGTCGTACACGGTCTCCAGCAGCCAGACCGACGAATCAGGCACGCCGGGCGACTCCACGGGCGACATCCGCGTGGCCACCGGCGCCGGCACCGTGCTGCTCAGCTCCACCACGCAGCCGCAGGTGACGTTAAACGCCGCCACCGACACGCTCTTCGTGCGCGCCGAGACGCTCGACAGCGTGACCGACCGCCTGTACACGATTCGCATGCAGGTGAACGGAACGACCGTGGACTCGGCGACGGTGCGCGTGCTGCATCCGCAGGCGGCGGGCACCGGCTCGTGCAGCACCGGGGATCAGCATGGCCCGGGGAGCGCCAAGCACGGCAACTGCGACCCGGATTCCAACGGCGACCAGAACTCGCAGTGCACCAAGGACGGCGCGACGAAGAACGGCAACGGAAAGGCCTGCACCAGCGACCCCGGGAACGGCGACGACAAGAACGCCGGACAGGGGCGCGGAAAGGGGAAGGGGAACGGCTAGCTCCTGACCCGAGCGGCAGTTGAGCGGAGGGATATGCGTGGGCCGCCCGGGCGGCCCACGCGGCGTTTTGGGCGTGTGTGAGCGAGCAAATCGCCTCATCAAGTTTGTGATCGACGCCAGAGCCCTTCGGCGGATTCGCGGGAAGCAGGGGCGAGGTCCGCGTCAACGGGAAGCCGTTGATTCGTCTATATTTATCCCAACGTGCGCGATGGAATCTCGAGCCGCAGCATCTCGATTCTTTTGTTCTCATTCTGTCACGATTTCTTTTCAACTTCGGCCGCGCCCCTGGCGCACGTTCGTGATGTTGATATTGCAACTCGTTGATATGTAACGATTTGCAAAGGGACTGGCGTGGTTTCACGATCCCGGGTACGTTGCGCGCCCACCCCAGAATTCACGGGGAGTTTCGGAGTTCCCCGCCGGGGTCCCGCCTCTTCCTTGACTTGGCTTCAGTAACAAGGAGTGTTTCAACAATGCCCGTCTCGAAGAACCCGCCTGCCGGCCTCGCCACGCTGACCCAGAACGCGCGGACGGTGCTGGCGAAGCGCTACCTGATCAAGAACGAAAAGGGCCAGCCGGTCGAGCAGCCGGAGGACCTCTTCTGGCGCGTGGCCACGGTGGTGGCCGAGGCGGATCGGCGATACGGGGCGACAGACGAGCAGGTGCAGGCGCAGGCCGAGGCGTTCTACGCGCTGATGACGCAGCGCCGCTTCGAGCCCAACTCGCCCACGCTCATGAACGCGGGGCGGCCCCTGGGCCAGCTCTCCGCCTGCTTCGTGCTGCCCGTGGCCGATGCGCTGTCCAACGGCAAGGACGGCATCTACGACACGCTCGCCAGCATGGCGCTCATCCACCAGTCGGGCGGCGGCACGGGCTTCTCGTTCTCGCGTCTGCGTCCCAAAGGCTCCATGGTGCGCAGTACCACGGGCGTGGCGTCGGGTCCGGTGTCGTTCATGAAGCTGTACGACGCCAGCACCGACGCGGTGAAGCAGGGCGGCACGCGGCGCGGCGCCAACATGGGCATTCTGCGCGTCGATCACCCCGATATCCTGGAGTTCATCACCTGCAAGGAAGACCTGACGCAGGTGACGAACTTCAACATCTCGGTGGCGGTGACGGCCAAGTTCATGGAGGCCGTGAAGAACAAGACGAGCTACGATCTGGTCGATCCGTCCAGCGGCAAGGTCGTGGGCCAGCTCGACGCCAACATGGTCTGGGACAAGATGATCCTGGGCGCGTGGCGCACGGGTGAGCCCGGCTGCTTCTTCATCGATGAGGCCAACAAGTACAACCCCGTGCCGCACCTTGGGTCGTACGAAGCCACGAACCCCTGCGGCGAGCAGCCGCTGCTGGCCTACGACGTCTGCAACCTCGGCTCGGTCAACGTCGGCTACTACGTGAAGGACGGCGTGATGGACTGGGACGCCCTGCGCGCCGACATCCATCTCAGCACGCACTTCCTCGACAACATCATCGATGTCAACAAGTACCCGCTCCCCGAAATCGACGCGCTGAGCAAGCGCATCCGCCGCATCGGCCTCGGCATCATGGGCTTTGCCGACATGCTCGTGCGGCTCGGCATCGCGTACGACTCGCCCGAGGGCGTGGAGATGGGCCGCAAGGTGATGGAGTTCCTCGACGTCGAGGGCAAGCGCGAGAGCCAGCGGCTGGCCGAGGAGCGCGGCCCGTTCGGCGAATGGGCCCGGTCCATCTGGGGCCCCGACGAGACCTGCGCGCGCGACGCCGACGGCAATCGCATCCGCCCCATGCAGATGCTCCGCAACTGCAACGTCACCACGGTGGCGCCCACGGGCACCATCTCCATCATCGCCGGCTGCTCGTCGGGGCTCGAGCCGCTGTTCGCCGTGGCGTTCATGCGCAATCAGGCCGGCGTCATGATGCCCGACGTCAACGAAGACTTCGTGGCCATCGCCAAGGCCGAGGGCTGGTACAGCGACGCGCTCATGGAGCGCATCGCGCGCGAGGGACACATCAAGTTCCCCGAAGTGCCCGAGCGCTGGCAGCGCGTGTTCGTGACCGCCAATCAGATCACGCCCGAGATGCACATCCGCATGCAGGCGGCGTTCCAGCTCCACTGCGACTCGGCCATTTCCAAGACCACGAACTTCGCGCACACCGCCTCGGTGGAGGACGTGCGCAAGATCTACGAGCTGGCCTACGCCACGAACTGCAAGGGCGTCACGGTCTACCGCGACGGCTCGCGTGACAACCAGGTGCTCTCCACCGGCGCCACCGAAAAGGCGGCGGCGGCGCGCGACGGCAAGGCGCCCGAAGCCCCGAGCCGCGAGGAAGCGGCCGATCTGCACGGCACCATCGCCGAGCTCGAGGCCGAGATCGATTCGCTCAAGAAGAAGCTCGTCGAGGTCGAAACCGAGAACCTCCAGCGCCGCGCCAAGCGCTCGCGTCCCGAAAAGCTTCGCGGCACCACGATCCGCAAGGAGACGCCGCTGGGCGTGATGTTCGTGAGCATCAACGAAGACGAAAAGGGCCAGCCCTTCGAAGTCTTCATCAACCTGGGCAAGGCCGGCGGCAGTGCCATGGCCGACGCCGAGGCGATGGGCCGCATGATCTCCCTCGCCTTGCGCTCGGGCATCCCGCTCACCGAAGTCCACCGCCAGCTCCGCGGCATCTCGTCCGACCGCGTCGTGGGCCTCGGCCCCAACAAGGTCATGAGCGTGCCCGACGCCATCGGCCTCGCGCTCGAAGAGTGGATGCGCGACAAGCAGGGCGTGCAGCAGGAGCTCATTGCCGATCGCGGCACTTCGAATTTCGACGACGTCGAAGTCGTGCGCACGGTGGGCAAGGCGAACCCGGTGTCGGCCGCGCAGCCGCAGTTCGAACTCGAGTCGTTCGACGGCGGCGAGGCGTTCATGGGCACCTGCCCGGACTGCGGCTCGCAACTCGAATACGCCGAGGGGT
>JAGWRB010000131.1 GCA_028876725.1 Gemmatimonadota bacterium | reverse complement strand
GATGATCGTCGCCCGCGAAGCGCGCGCCTCTCCCGGCGCGGCCGCACGACCCACCGTCGTCGCCACCATCAACTCGGGCCGCGCCAGCGCGTCGGCGAACTCGGCGGCGCTCGAGAAGCGATCGGCGGGGAGCTTCTCGAGGGCCCGCGTGACCGCCGCCTCGACGTGCGGCGGAATGGTGTGCCGCTGCGCCTTCATGCCGCGCGGGGCCTCGGTGAGCACGCGTGCGACGATGGCCTGCGCCGTGCTGCCGGTAAACGGCGGATCGCCGGTGAGCATCTCGTACAGCACACACGCCAGCGCATACACGTCGGAGCGCGCCGTGATCTCGCGCTCGCCCATCGCCTGCTCGGGACTCATGTAGTGCGGCGTGCCGAGGGACATGCCCGTCTCGGTCATGCGGGTGCCGCCGGCGCTGGACACGGCGAGCGCGATGCCGAAGTCGGCCACGAGCGCGCTGCCGTCGTGCAGCAGGATGTTCTCGGGCTTGATGTCGCGGTGGATCACGCCGCGGCGGTGGGCATAGTCGAGCGCGCTCGCCACCTCGGTCGCGATGCGCAGTGCGTCCGAGATGGGGAGCTGTTTCTCGCGGGTCAGGCGGTCGCGCACCGTCTCCCCTTCCACGTACGGCATCACGTAGAACAGGAGGCCGCCTGCCTCCCCGGAATCGAACAGGGGAAGGATGTGCGGATGCTGCAGGTTGGCCGTGGTTTTGATCTCGCTCAGGAACCGCTCGGCGCCGATCACGGCGGCGAGTTCGGGGCGCAGCACCTTGAGCGCGACCTTGCGGTCGTGCTTCAGGTCCTGGGCGAGATAGACGGTGGCCATGCCGCCCGCCCCGAGCTCGCGCTCAATGCGGTAGCGGCCCTCGAGTGCCAATGCCAGCGGGGGCGGAATCACGTTCAGAGCAAGGTCCTCGTCGACCAGCCGGCTGTACGGTGAGCGGGAACGGTCCGTCCGGGGGCCGCCGCGCGAAGGGGGGCGGGAACAATGGCGGCGGCCGGCGTAAACATGGGACGCAGGCGGCCGGCAGGCAAGGAAACCCGTCGCGCAGCCGCGGCGGATGGACGCGCTACTTGAAGCCGAGGGCTCGTGCGACCGCGGCCTGTGTTCGATCGAGAGTCACGAATGCCAGGAGCTTCGGATCCCCCGCCAGATAGAGCGCCGCGGCCAGATGCCAGCAATCGGCCCCGCGAAGGTAGCCGGTGGCCAGCACGGCCTCGATTTCCGCGGAGAGCGGGCGGTCGGGCACGACCCACGCCACCCGGTCGAGCAGGGCGGGCTCCCACGCTCGACCTTCACGGACAAACGCGGAGCGCAGTTCGGCCTCGGCGAGGCTCGACGCCACGAGGCGCTGGAATCGCTGGAGGCGGCGGGCGAGCGCTGGGGCTCCCTTCTCGCCGAACGCGATCGCCACCAGACACGACGTATCGACGTACGCGACGTTCATTCGTTGC
This sequence comes from Gemmatimonadota bacterium, assembly GCA_028876725.1. GTDB lineage: Bacteria > Gemmatimonadota > Gemmatimonadetes > Gemmatimonadales > Gemmatimonadaceae > JAGWRI01. The sequence continues at coordinate 2,283 of JAGWRB010000131.1, read as the reverse complement.
GGTCGGCGAGAAAACGCGAGAGCGCGCCGCGCTTGTGCGGACCGACCGACAGCGGTGCGTCGGGATCGCGCGGCTCCACGAGCGCGCCGCGCTGCGCGAGCGCCTCGAGCCGGGCCGCGAGGCCGGCGGGCGGCGCGGTGACCGGCGTGATCTGCGCCGCCGGCTCCCCGTGCACCGTGACGATCACGGCATGCCCCTCCCGCACCTGCCGGACGATGGCCGACAGGTGCGCCTTGGCCTCGTAGAGGGAATACGTCCTGCGCATGCATGGAACGTACGCATTTTGGTCAGACTAGTCAAACCATGATCTTCCAGGTTGGAGCTTTTCCACGCACGACGGGGCGAGGCCGTCTCGGCCCCGCCCCGCCGCGCACCCTCCGACTTCCAACCAACCTGCCAACCTACCGACCTACTCACCTACCGGGTTATCGGGCGTCGAGCACCCGCCCCGCATTGAGATTGTCCCAGTTCATGAGCGCGTTGAACACCAGCGTGTACGACCCGATCGTCTCGGCGCGATACACCGGGTTGTTGGCGAACATCACCACGTGCCCCTTGCCCACGGGGTCGTCGACGACGACCGGCCGCTGCGCGATGTCGTTGCCGCCGGCCAGGAGCCCCGAGGCCAGCAGGTCGCTCCGGTCGGTGTAGCGCAGCACCACGCGCGGACGCTGGTCGGGGGGAATGATGTTGAGCGGATTGCGCAGCTGCTCATCGCTGATCGGCGCCGCCTGCCAGGGCTCGACCTTGGGCGGAATGGGCGCTTCGAACTCGGGCTTGAGCGCCGGACGCCCCTGCACCGCATCGTGCTCGTCGGCGGTGCCGCGCCCGGTCTCGCGCATCGCGCCCTCGCCGCCGAACCGGCCGCCAAAGCCGCGACCGCCGCGCGTGTTGCTGACGCCGAAGCTTTCCCCGCCGTCACTGTACACGGCCAGGCTGTCCTTGATGCCGTACGCGATGGGACTCGCGTCGTCCACGAGCCGCGTGCGCAGCAAGCTGCCCACCACCTCCTGCCCGCGCGGCCGGCTCATGCTCACGCCGCTGGTGAGCCCGTAGTCGATGGCGAAGCCGGAGGTGTTCACCGAGGTGATGAGCAGCCCCCCGTTGTTCACGAAATCCTGCAGGTGCTGCAGACCGTCCCAGCCGAGTCCGGGGCGAATGTCGTCGGTGCTGGCAATGCGTCCGAGGTTCGGCGTGAGGTCGGTCTTCTTCCACGGCATCGGGTTCCGCCACATCGGCATCCCCTCGATGATCGACTGCCCGCTCCCGCCGGCGGGCGGGAACACGATCACGTCGTACTTCGCGTTGAGATCGGCGTCCTTGGCCACGTCCTGCGTGCTGATGTAGTCGTACGGGACGTGCTGGGCGTCGAAGCCCAGCCGCCACCATCCCTCGGTCTGCGTGCCCTGCCACGTGTGCAGAATCGCCACGCGCGGCGCCCGCGCGGGATGCGTCGTCACGCTCGGCGACGACGCCAGCGCATAGACTTCGAGGCCGAGCGTCTTGGCGTCGCGATCCAGATCGCCGGCGGCCACGTTGCTCACGAGCAGCGCGCCGCGATTGAAGTGCCGCCCGTCGACGGTGAACGAATCCTCGGCGGCCTGGAAGTCGGCGCTGCGGAGCTGATAGCGGAGCGTGATGAGGTTGTTGTCGCCCGTGTTGTCGATGGCGTACGTGGCGCCAGCGCCGTGCACGCCGCCCGGCGGCACGATGTCGCCGGTCACCAGCTGCATCGGCGCCTTTAGCACACTCGTATCGACCACGCGCACGCACTCCACGCCGAAGCCCTCGGGGAAGGTCCAGCCCGTGTCGTCGTACGGGTGCTTCTGCGGATCGTCGGGCGACCAGAACTGATAGTCGAGCAGCGCGTCGGCGATGCGCGAGTACGGCTGGTCCATGCGGATGATGTAGCTGCCCGCGGGGAAGGTGCGCGGTTCCGTGGGCTGCGGCTTGGGCTCCACGGCGGTGTCGGCCGCCGAGCCGGGCGCGGGGGCGTTGGCCCCGTTGTGGCCGTTGCGCCCGTTGGCGCGGCGCTTCACCGGCACCTGCACCGTGAACGGCGCCGTGGCGCGCGAGATTTCGACGTGCTGGCGCCGCATGACGGCGAGCAGATCGGCCTGCGCGCCGAGGCGCGGATCGTCGGCCGGGAGCACGTACGCGGCGGGCCCTTCGGTGGTGGCCTTGAGGATGGAGCGCTTGGCCTTGGTGTAGAAGTTCTCGAGGAAGAGCTGGCGGTTGTTGGCGAAGTATTCGAGCGAGACGAGCAGGCCCGTCTCTTCGTAG
>JAGWRB010000130.1 GCA_028876725.1 Gemmatimonadota bacterium | reverse complement strand
TCATCGGATTCAAGCCCAACACCGGCGTGCTCGCCGATCACGTGGAGCACGACGCGCTGGGGTATCTGATCACCGACTGGAGCATGCAGACGTCGGTGCCCGGGCTGTTCGCGGCCGGCGATGTCCGCGTGCAGGTCACGCGGCAGGTCACCACGGCGGTGGGGGACGCCACCACGGCGGCGATCGCGGCCGAGAAGTACCTCAAGGCCCGCGCCGACGCCGCGGCGACGGTCGGCGCCGCGTGATGCGCATCGCGTCCGAAACCGTGGGCCCGTTCCAGGAGAACGCGTACCTCGTGGCGGACGACGCGGCGCGCCGGGCGGTGCTCATCGATCCCGGCGACGAACCGGCGCGGCTCCTCGACATGATCGCCCGCGCCGGCGCCGAGCTCGACGCGATCTGGCTCACGCATGCGCACCTCGATCACGTCGGCGCCATCAACGCCGTCCGCCGCGTACACCCGGTGCCGGTGTATCTCCATCCGCTCGATCGTCCGCTGTACGATCGAGCGGCCGAGGTCGCCGCGATGTACGGCCTGCCGTTCGACCAGCCCGATCCGCCCGACCGCGAGCTCGCCGACGGCGACACCCTGTCGGTTGGCGCGCTCCGGTTTCGAGTCATGCACGTGCCCGGACATGCGCCGGGCCACGTGCTCTTCCACGGACACGGCGTCGCGCTCGGCGGCGATCTGCTGTTTCGCGGGTCGGTGGGGCGCACCGACCTGCCGTTCTCCGACGGTAACGCCATGGAGGCCTCGCTCGCCCGCGTGAGCACGCTCCCCGAGGAGACCCAGGTCTACCCGGGGCACGGGCCGCCGACGACGATCGGCGCCGAGCTGGCCGAGAATCCGTTCCTCAACGGCACCGCGATGCCGGTGCGCCGATGAGCGTCACCGCGCGAGGAGCGAGCGCGGCGCAGATCGTGCTCGCGGCGCTCTGGCTCGGTGCGGCGCTGCTGCTCGCGGCCGCCGTGGCGCCGGCCGCGTTCGCCGTGCTCCCCACGCGCACCCTGGCCGGCGATCTCGTGGGCCGCGTCCTCCCCGTGGTATTCTGGTCGGGGATGGCCGTGTTCGCGGCGGTGATGATGCTCGGTGTCTGGACCGACGCGCGCTCGCGGTTCAAGCCGCGCGTGCTGGCGGCCGCGCTCGGCGGCGCGTCGTGCATGATCGCCCAGCTCATCGTCGACGCGATGATCGCCAAGGTGCGGGCGCGCATCCCGGGGGCGGTCGACGCGCTGGCCGCCACCGATCCGCTCCGCGTGGCGTTCGGTCAGCTCCACCTGCTGAGCGTCGTGCTGCTCGGCATCGCGATGCTGAGCGCCGCCGTCACGCTGTACGTCGCCGTGCGCGGACTGCGGGCGGCGCCATGATCCCGCGGTGCCTCACGCGAAACCCTCATTCCCTCTGACCGCGAAATTCCGATGACTTCCGCGACTCGTTCCGAAAAGGATCCTCTCGGCCCGCTCGATGTGCCGGCCGATGCGTATTATGGCGTGCAGACCCAGCGCGCCCTGCAGAACTTTCCCATCAGCGGTCTCAAGCCGCTCCGTGAATTCGTCCGCGCCGTGGTCTGGATCAAGAAGGCCGCCGCGCTGACGCACAAGGAAACCGGGCGCCTCGATGCGAAGCTGGCCGACGCCATCGTGGCCGCGGCCGACGAGGTGCTGGCCGGCACGCACGACGCGCATTTCGTCGTGGACGTGTACCAGGCCGGCGCCGGCACCTCGCACAACATGAACTGCAATGAGGTGCTCGCCAACCGCGCCAACGAGCTGCTCGGGGGCAAGCGCGGCGAATACAAGCCCGTGCATCCCAACGATCACGTCAACATGGCGCAGTCCACCAACGACGTGATTCCCACCGCCATTCGCCTTGGCGCCCTCGATCTGCTCGCCATGCTGGAGCGGTCGTTCACGGGACTGCGTGACGCGTTCGCGGCCAAGGGGCGCGAGTTCGACGGCATCATGAAAGCCGGGCGCACGCACCTGCAGGACGCCATGCCGATTCGTCTGGGGCAGGAGTTCACCGCGTACGCGGGCACGATCGATCGCAACCTGGCGCGCATCCGCCAGGCGGCCGACTACCTGCGCGACCTCGGCATCGGCGGAAGCGCCGTCGGGACGGGGGTGAACGTGGAGCCCGAGTATCCGGCGCTGATGAACAAGTATCTCAAGCAGATCACCGGGCTCGACCTGCGCGCGGGCGCGGATCGCATCCAGCTCATGCAGAGCATGGGCGACGCGGCGGCGTTCATGTCCGCCATTCGCGTGCTCGCCATCGACCTCGGCAAGATCGCGAATGACCTGCGCCTCATGGTGAGCGGGCCGCGGACGGGGCTCGACGAGATCGCGCTCCCCGCGGTGCAGCCGGGCTCGTCCATCATGCCGGGGAAGATCAATCCGTCGGTGGCCGAGATGGTGAACCAGGTCTGCTTCCAGGTCATCGGCAACGACGCCTGCGTGGCGGCCGCGGCGGAGGCGGGCCAGCTCGAGCTGAACGTGATGATGCCCGTCATTGCCCACAACATCATGTTCTCGATGATCATCCTGTCCAACGCCGCCGCCGTGCTCAACGAGCGGTGCGTGGCGGGCATCACGGCCAACCGGGCCCAATGCGAGTACTGGGTGGAGCGGTCGGCGGCGCTGGCCACGGCCCTCGCGCCCCAGATCGGCTATGCCAAGGCGGCCGAAATCAGCAAGCGGTCGGTCAAGGAAAACGTGCTGATTCGCGAGTTGGTGAAGCGGGAGCAGGTGCTCCCGGCCGACCAGATCGACGACGTGCTCGACCTCCGGAAGATGACGGAGATCGGCGTTCCGGGCGGAAAGCATGGGGGCGGGTGACCGCCCCCGGAACCGGGGTCCCCTTTCCGCCGGTCTTGCCCCGCATTAACCTCCAAACGTGCGCATCACAACTCTGGCCGAATACGGCGTGATCTGCGCGCTTCATCTGGCGAAGCGTACGGAAGATGGACCGATCACCGGTCGCGAAATCGCGGCGACCGAACGGCTGCCGGTGGACTACGTCGAGCAGATTCTGCTCCGGCTCCGCCGCGCCGATATTGTCAAGAGCACCCGGGGGGCCCACGGCGGGTACGCGCTCGCGCGGCCGGCCTCCGAGATCAGCGTGCGCGACGTCATTGCGGCGTCGGAGCTGACGACGTTCGACCTCCACTGCCTGTCGCATCCGGTGGAGGAGGAGCGTTGCTCGGCGTCGCACGACTGCAGCATCCGCCCGGTGTGGCTCCTGCTGCAGCAGAAGATCGACGAGGTGCTCGGGGGCGTCCGCCTCTCCGACCTGCTGCACACCGAGCCCGTGGTCCGGGCGCGCGTGGGCCTCGACGAATTCGTCGAGAGCGAGTCGGGACGCGGGCTGCCCGTGCTGCAGAACGGCTGACCCGCGCAGCCGGCGTTCGCGCCATGCCGATCTTCGGGCGGTGGAAAGCCGAGCGCCAGTTGCAGGATCGCGCCGAACGTTTCGTCCGCGGACTCCTCGGCGAGCCCGCGGACGGTGACGTGTCGTGGCTCGCGGACGTCGCCACACGCGGCGATGCCGACCATGCGGCATGGGAGCTGCGCTACGCGCGGCGCGCCCTGGGACTGATCACGGCCCAGCGCGACGCCCTCGACGACCGCACCGGCGCGGTGGTGGCCCACGCCATGTCCGCGGCGTTCGAGCGGGATCCCCGCATCGGCCGCGACCGGCTGGAACTGGCGCAGCGCCAGTTCAACGCCCGCCTCAGCGCCTACCGCGATGCCCTGGGCGCCCGCGTGACCGCGGCCACCGGAGCGCGGCTGGGGCGCACGCTCCTGGCCTTCGCCGGCGGCTCGTTCCGCGACGTGGACGCCAACGTCACGCGGGCCGGGGAACTCCTCACGGCGTATCTGGCGGAGAGCAACGAGTCGCTGCGCGCCGCGTTCGGCACCGCCTCGCTTCCCGAGCACGTTCCCCCGTCGGCCATCGAGCGCCGCTGACGGGGCCGCCAAACGAACCGAGGGGCGCCATCCCGATGGACGGCGCCCCTCGTGTTTTCAGGCAAGTGCCGAAGGCGGGACTCGAACCCGCACGGGCTTGCACCCACTGGCTCCTGAAGCCAGCGCGTCTACCAGTTCCACCACTTCGGCGTGAAGGCGGATATT
>JAGWRB010000017.1 GCA_028876725.1 Gemmatimonadota bacterium | reverse complement strand
TGCGGAATGCCGAGCAGGGAGGCGATGAAGCCGTGGCGCTTGGACTGCGTCACCACGCCCTTGCGCGCGTCCACGAGGATGATGGCCAGCTCCGCTGTGGAGGCGCCGGTGACCATGTTCCGGGTGTACTGCACGTGGCCCGGGGTGTCGGCAATGATGAACTTGCGCTTTGGTGTAGCGAAGTAGCGGTACGCGACGTCGATGGTGATGTTCTGCTCGCGCTCGGCGCGCAGGCCGTCGGTGAGCAGGGCGAGGTTCACGTACCCCTCACCGCGACGCATGCTGGTTTGCTCAATCGATTCGAGCTGGTCTTCGAAGATGGACTTGGTGTCGTAGAGCAGGCGCCCGATGAGCGTGCTCTTGCCGTCGTCGACGCTGCCCGCGGTGGTGAAGCGGAGCAGGTCCATCGTGTGATATGAATCCTGAGCGGCCATCAGAAGTACCCCTGGCGCTTGCGGTCTTCCATGGCCGCTTCACTGCGCTTGTCGTCGCTGCGCCCGCCGCGCTCGGTGATGCGCGCCGCGGCCACCTCGGCGATGATCTCTTCCACGCTCGAGGCCGCGGACTCGAAGGCGCCGGTGCAGGTGGCGTCGCCGATGGTGCGGAAGCGGATCAGGCGCTCGGTGTAGACCTCGCCGCCCACCGGCGTGATGAACGGCGTGTTGGCGAGGAGCATGCCGTCGCGCTCGAGCACCTCGCGGCGGTGCGCGAAGTAGAGCGAGGGGAGGGGGATCTCGCGGAGGGCGATGTACTGCCACACGTCGAGCTCCGTCCAGTTGCTGAGCGGGAAGACGCGGAAGTGCTCGCCCGGCGCCTTGCGGCCGTTGAAGACGTTCCAGAGTTCGGGGCGCTGGTTCTTGGGGTCCCACTGCCCGAACACGTCGCGGTGGGAAAAGAAGCGCTCCTTGGCGCGGGCCTTCTCTTCGTCGCGCCGGCCGCCGCCGATGGCGCAGTCGATCTTGAGCTCGTTGATGGCGTCGAGCAGGGTGACCGTTTGCAGCGCGTTGCGACTGGGGTTGGGGCCGGACTCTTCCTTGGCGCGCCCCTGGTCGATGGAGTCCTGCACCTTGCGCACGATGAGCTGGGCGCCGACGCGGGCCACGAGCTCGTCGCGGAAATCGAGTGTTTCCTGAAAGTTGTGCCCGGTGTCGATGTGCATCAGGGGGAATGGGATCGGCGCCGGGTGGAAGGCCCGGACGGCCAGATGCACCATGACGATGGAGTCTTTTCCCCCGGAAAAGAGCATCACCGGGCGCTCGAACTGGGCGGCGACTTCGCGCAGGACGAAGATGGCCTCGGATTCGAGATGCTCGAGGTTGGATTTGCGATATCGAGTCATTGTTGCTGGCGCCATTACAAGGCGAACGGGACACACAACGTATGTGATCCGAGTCAATCTTGCGAGGGCAAATCGGCGCGTTCATAGGGGATTCCGGAAGCACTCGCCGCGATTTGACGGCGCTCTGACGTTTGGCTGACTCATTAAGGAACGTCCGTGGCTTGTGTGGTGGTCGCGGCACGGCTATGGTGGGATGTTCTTTCCGGCACATTCGACTCCGGCTTTGCTGGAGCGAGGGCAACATGAAGAGGGACGCGATTCATAGACGGAACCAAGAACTGCGGAACGCGACGCCGCAGGAAATTCTCGCGTGGGCGGCCCGTCAGTTTGAGGGCACGCTTGCGGTGAGTTCGTCCTTTCAGCCGCTCAGTGTGCCGTTGCTGCACATGGTGTCTGGGATCGCTCCCAAGACTCCGGTGATCTTCCTGGATACCGGCTTCCACTTTCCTGAGACACTGGCCTATCGTGACCGGCTGGTTTCGGACTTGCGGCTGAACCTCCGGATCGCGCGAGCGAAAGAGCCGACCGACCCGTCGGATCTCGCCTCGCGGACCGATCTCTACAAGCGTGATCCAGATCGATGCTGCTATTTGAACAAAGTTGAGCCGATGGCTGAGGCCATGCGAGAATTCGATGCGTGGGTCAGCGGCATCCGCCGGGACCAGGCCTCCACGCGAACCACAGCCGAGGTAGTGGAGGAGGGGGCAGGGGTGGTCCGCATCCATCCGCTGGCGAACTGGACAGCGCGGGATCTCTTTCAGTACATGCACGACCACAATCTGCCGGACCACCCCCTGTTCGAGCGCGGGTATATCAGCGTGGGTTGCGCGCCCTGCACGCGGCCGCCGCGCGCTGGCGAGGGCGAACGCGCAGGGAGATGGGCAGGCTCCGAAAAAACAGAGTGCGGGTTGCATACCATTTTGCGACCGGGTTCGAGGGTGGCGTCCAAGGCCGACGCGGATCCTTCAGACGGGCTGGAGAAAGCTTGAGGACGATCGTAGTCGCCGGGGGACTAGGGTACATCGGCTCGGTTCTGATCCGCGATCTTGCCGCGGGGAGCGATTCTCCGCTGCGCGTTCGAGTGCTGGACAACATGAGCCGCGAGGGGTACGACGCCCTGTTCTCCGTGGCCGACGTCGACGGCGTGGAATTTCTCGAAGCCGACATCCTCGATCCTCGCGCGGTTCGAAAGGCACTGGATGGGGCGGACACCGTCGTGCACCTGGCCGCGCTGGTGAGCACCCCATTCTCGTTTGATCATCCCGCCTGGACTGAGCAGGTAAACCACTGGGGCACTGCTCGGCTCGTCGAGCAGTGCATTGAGGCGGGCGTTTCCCGGTTCATCCTCGCGAGCAGTGCGAGCATTTATGGAAGCGGCGGGCCATTCCGAGAGGAAGACACGCCGAAGCCGCTGGGGCCGTATTCACAGTCGAAAGTCGGAGCCGAGGCCGCGGTGCGATCGGCGATGGACCGTGGCATTGCCGGAACCATCGTGCGTCTCGGAACCGTATTCGGCCTGGCGCCGAGCATGCGCTTCAACGCTGTCGTCAACCGGATGGCATACCTGGCTGCGTTGCGCCGGCCTCTGGTCGTCAACGGCACGGGGCACCAGCGACGGCCCTTGATCCATGTGCGGGATGCGAGCTCGGCCCTGAAGTTCTGCGTCGACCACCCCGAAACCGCCGGTGCAGTGCTGAACGCTGTGTGGCAAAGCCCGTCGATTCTCGAAATCGTAAGTGCGGTTGCGAGAATCGTGCGGGATGTGCCGGTTCGGTACACGGAACAGGACGCGCTCACGCACGTGTCTACCGAAGTAAATGGGACGCGAATGCGTGGCCTCGGTTGGCGTCCCGAGCACGATCTGGCCGAAGGGTTGAGCGAGATCATCGCACGGCTCGGGAAGGTGCGCGGGGTGGGATTCGGAGACTTTGCGCTGTCCTGAACCAACGGGGCACCGTGGGACTTTCGCGCGTCGCCAATGAAATGACGGCGTCCGCCGCTTCTCGTTACGACGCGTCCTTGATCGGGTTCGGATGGCGGGCGAGGGGGAATGGTGAGGCCGGCGCGTCTACCCAGCGACATAGTGCGGGATGCCGAGTTGCGATTCGGACGCCAGGGTGCATATATGACCTATATGTCGGGCCGTTCGTCAGATGAATTCGTCGCCTCGGTGTTCATGAACGGGGGGAGTCAGGCGGTGCGGCTCCCCAAGGAATGCCGAGTGTCGGGTACGCGAGTACGCGTGCGGAAGGTGGGGGACGCCGTGATTCTGGAGCCGCTGCGCAAGCCGTCGTGGCGGCGGGGGTTATGGGACCGGCTCGCGTCGTTGCCGCCCATTGCAGACGACATGACGGCGCCAGCGGCGCCGCGCGAGCGTCCGGACCGCGATGCGCGGCTCGACGTCGAGACGGTGGATTGGTAGCTGGGTGGGGTGCGTTGAGCGGCGATCAGTGCGTTCCACGGAGCGCCGCCGCGCACGCGGACGCACGGCCAGAGATTCGCCGAGCGAGGGCGTTGACGTGGGTCGCGCTGAGCCCATCGCGCAGGGCCGCGGCGCGGGTGTCTTCGATGGCGTCGGGCATGGCGGCGAGGACGGCGCCGGCCGTTGCGATCACCGCGTGGGCGTCGAGGCCGGCGCGCGCGGCGAATGACCGCCAGTGGGCAGGCCGGATGCGGCGCACCAGATACTCGCCGCCGATCTGCATGGCCAGTTTCACCCGGTGCAGGGTGGCGTCGGCGTACGGAAGAAAGCTGGCGATATCGTAGAGCGGCGCGAGTCGCGTGACGCGTCGCGGCTCGTGCAGAAGTGCGTAGTTCTTGGCGTGCGCATCGGTGGCCGCCAGCACCCAGTTGAGCACGGTGGCGCGCAGGAGCCGGTCGATGTCGGCCACCGGATCGGCGGAGGCCTCCCGAAGCAGGAGCATCGCGTCTCGCACGCCAGGGCCACCCTCGCTCTCGTACTTCCGCGTGGGCATCACGCTCAGCGCCTGGCAAAGATCCTCCTGGTGGACGCGCCGGTACGTGCCGCCGCGCGGCACGCGGTCGAACCGCTCGACGACGATGGCCACCTCGTGCTCGAAGCGCACGACGCGCGAGCGTACGGCGCCCATGCCCAGGCGGCCGGCGAGGGCGAGACAGAAGTGCTCGTTGTCGGCGAATCCGGCGTACTCGCGCGTGGGCGGCTTGAGAATGCGATTGGTGGGCGTGCGCCCTCTGGGAACCCCCCAACGACCCTCGCGCTCGAACAGCGCGATCTTGGGTTGGGCGCCGGCGAGACTGAACTGTCCAATGGTGCGGGTGTCGGCGCCGGGGATTCCGCGCTCGCGGGCGGTGCGCAGCTCGCGCGCGACTTCGCGTTCGGTGAGCCAGTCGACCGCGGGAGTCCGCGGCGGTGGTCCCTCCAGCGCGCCGGCGTTCTCGGGGGCGGCGAACTGGATGGCGCCCGCGCAGTCGGCGCCCATGTGCGCCAGGAGCTGAACGGGGCTTCGCGCGGAGACGCCGAAGAGACGCCCGTAGTGCGCGAGCGTGCGCTCGTTGTCGGGCAGCAACCCCCACAGGAACGCGGTGACGGCGGCGTCGCCGTGCATGCGGGCGCTGAGGGGCATCGAGAGCGAAATGGGATAGGCGTCGGGATCCTGGCGCCAGGCGTCGTCGTACACGAAGCGCAGGGTGCCGTCGCGCGTGGCGTGCACGGCGCCCACCACCCGGCCATCGAGCAGGGCGACGAGCCGCACCGGGCCGAGGGCACGCGGGGAGGTCGAGGAGGCGACGCGACGGGGCATCAGCGGTGCCGGCCGCCGGTTCTGGGGTGAACGTCGAGGTCGAGGCCCAGGACGTTGAGCGTGCGGAGCACGAGCGCGAGCTCGGCGGTGCGCTTGCCGCGTTCGAGCGCGATGATCCACTGGCGGCTGACGCCGACGTGGGCGGCGAGCTGGGCCTGCGTGAGGGCGGCGAGCAGGCGGTGCTCGCGCACGAGGTGGCCGAGCTCGATGGAGGTGCGGACGATCATTGGAAGAAGTCAGCGATCGATGACATGTCCAATATGTCAGCGTTCGATTACTTTGTCAATTCCCGCATTGGCGCATCGGCAGGCGAGCCGGTGGGATGCCGAGTTGCGATTCGGGCGCCGAGGGCTGTGGTCCGTGGAAACAGCGGACCCGGATGGACCGTCTCGGTGTGCCTGCCGTGCCGGATCACTGATCACAGATCACTGACCACACCAAACTCGTCGTCGCGCCGCTTCCCGTTACGACGCCTCCAACCCTTCCCGCACCATTCGTTCGGAGGGGCCGAGCAGTCTGAGCCGCTCGAGCATCTGCCCGGCCGCCGCGGGCGCGCCGGCCAGCACCCCGCGGACCTTGGGATGCGTCTTGTTGAAGTGCATCGGCGTCCCGAACATGTCGTCGCAGAGGCCGCCGGCCTCGCGCACGAGGAGCGCGCCGGCGCACACATCCCATTCCCACTTGGGGCCGCGGCTGATGGTCACGCTGCCGCGCCCGCACGCCACGTAGGCGAGCTTGAGCGCGATGCTCCCGATGGGCACGATTTCCCACTCGGCGAGATCGGCGAATTCGCCGCCGCGCGTTTCGGAACGCGACGCCAGCAGGCGGCGTCCCTCGGTGGCGTGAATGCGCTCGCCGTTGAGATACGCGCCCTTCCCCGACTCGGCCCACCAGGTATCGCCCGTGGCGGGCTGATGAATCACGGCGAGCACGGGGCGCCCGGCGTCGACGAGTCCGATGGAGATGGCGTATTCGGGAAGCCCGGCGATGAACTCCTTGGTGCCGTCGAGCGGATCGACGATCCAGACGCGCGACTGCGAGAGGCGCACGGGGTCGTCGGCGGTCTCTTCGGAGAGCCACGCGGCGGGAAGGAGCGCCGGGAGTTGCTCGCGGAGCAGGGTGTCGGCCGCGCGGTCGGCGGCGGTGACGGGCCCCTGGCCGATCTTCTCGACGGCGGCGAGCTGGGCCGAGTCGCTGATGTCGACGATGCAGCGGCCGGCGGCGTGGGCGGTGGAGATGACTGAATCGAGAAGGGAGGGCAATTGAAGACGGTGGGGAGTGGGCGGTTGGCAGTGGGCAGTGACGCGGTGCGGGTACTGTGAAGGGTAATGCGTGCGGGGCGGGTTGGGTAATGACTGCGGGGGTTGGATGATGGGTAAGGCGAAGTGTGGGGCTATGTACCGATCGGGCGGCGCGCCCGGTGCATTGCCGTACAACGATTTGTCGATAGATTGAGAAATCGTTTTACGGCAGGAAGGAGCGTCGAATGTCCGTCGTCAAGGTTTCCCCAAAGTTTCAGGTCGTGATCCCTCAGGAGATTCGCGAGGCCATGGGCATTACGGCGGGCCAGAAGGTCCAGGCGCTGCAATACGGGGACCGCATCGAGCTGATCCCGGTCAAGCGAATGCGCCAGATGCGCGGATTTCTGGCGGGTATCGACACGAGTGTCCCCCGTGAGGGCGACCGCGTGTGAACGTCGTCGACTCTTCCGCGTGGCTGGAGTACTTCGCCGATGGGGCGAACGCCGGCGTCTTCGCGGCCGCAATCGAGAACACGACCAAGTTGCTGGTGCCGAGCATCTGTCTGTTTGAGGTGTTCAAGCGGGTGTATCAGCAGCGCGGTGAAGGGGCGGCGCTTCAGGCCGTGGCGATGATGCAGCAGGGCACCGTGGTGGACCTCGATGGCGCGCTGGCACTCACGGCCGCGCGCCTGAGCGCGGACCTCAAGCTGCCAATGGCCGACAGCGTGGTGCTCACCACCGCACGTCAGTACGGCGCGACGCTGTGGACGCAGGATGCGGACTTCGCCGATCTCGACGGCGTACGGTACGTGGCGAAGAAGTGAGCCCGATGCCGTTGCAGTTCCCCAGCCATTGATCCGGCAGTTTCCGATCGATCCGGATCATCTCGTCCACATTCTGCGTTCCTGATGCCCGCTATGCGCTAGCGGCCCCGACTGCGCCCAGGCTCACGGGCGACATGATGCGCCCGGCGGCCGCGCTCATGCGGCGCAGCACAAGTGTCGCTTCCTTGGCATCCACCGGCGCGCTGCACAGGTAGCCCTGCCAGTACTCGCACTGCTGCACGTGCAGGAAGTCGAGCTGGGTGGGATGCTCGACGCCCTCGGCGACCACCCGCAGGCCCAGCGAGCGCGCGAGGGCGATGACCGCGATGGCGATGGCGGTGTCGTTGGCGTCGCGGACGAGGTTGCGCGTGAACGTCGTGTCGATCTTGAGGGCGCCCACGGGGAAGGTGCGCAGCGACTGGAGCGACGAGTAGCCGGTGCCGAAGTCGTCGATGGAGATGCCCACGCCCAGGGCCTTGAGCTCGGCGAGCTGGTTGACGGCGTCGAGGCCCGACTCGGTGGCGCTGGTCTCGTTGATCTCGAGCTCGAGGGCGTGGGCGGGGACGCCGCACTCGTCGAGGATGTTGCGGACGCAGAGGGCGAGGTCGGGGTGCTGGAGCTGGCGGGTGCTGAGGTTGACAGCCATGCGGAGGTCGGGGAACCCCTCGGCGCGCCAGTCGGCGAGCTGGCGGACGGCGGTGCGCAGGGCCCATTCGCCGATCGGGACGATCATGCCGGTGGATTCGGCAAGTCGTATGAACTGCTCGGGGCGGACGAGGCCGAGGACGGGGTGTTTCCAGCGGAGCATGGCTTCCATGCCGGCGACCGCGCCGTCGGTGGTGCGGACGATGGGCTGGTAGTGCATGAGGAACTCGAGACTTTCCACGCCGCGCCGGAGGGCGCTCTCGAGGGCGAGCTGCTCGATGGCGTGGGCGTTCATCTCGGAGGTGTAGAGCTGGAACAGGTCGGGGCCCTGGGCCTTGGCGCGGTACATCGCGGCGTCGGCGTTCTTGAGCACGGTGGTGGCGTCGGCGCCGTCGTCGGGGAAGATGCCGATGCCGATGCTGCCCGAGACGAACAGCTCGCGTCCTTCGATGGTTATGAGTTCCTTAATAGCGTCGCGGATCTTGCGGGCGACGGCGATGGCGTCTTCCACGGTATGGACGACGGGGGCGAGGACGGTGAACTCGTCGCCGCCCATGCGGGCCACGGTGTCGGTCTCGCGGAGGGCGCTGCGGAGGCGGGAGGCGACGACCTGGAGGAGCTTGTCGCCGGCGGAGTGGCCCAGGGAGTCGTTGACGAGCTTGAAGCGGTCGAGGTCGATGAACAGGACGGCGAGCTTGTGCTTGTTTCGCCGGGCCTGGGGGATGGCGATGGTGAGGTGGTCGAGGAAGAGCTTGCGGTTGGGGAGGCCGGTGAGGGGGTCGTGCAACGCGAGCTGTTCGACCTGGGCGGCGTTGGTGGTGGCGGCGGCGTGCTGTTCTTCCAGCAGCCAGATGACGACGCCGAGTCCCATGGCGAACATGAGGAGGAACTCGCCGAAGCCGAGGGAGAGGATGAAGGAGCTGCGGAGGGCGTCGGCGCGGCCGGAGATCTGGATGGCGAGGAGCTGGAACTGGGAGAGGCCGAAGAGGGCGAAGGCGGCGACGACGATGCGGCGTCCGATGGCGTGGACGCCGGGGGCGCGCCAGACGTGGACGGCGGCGACGAGGAAGGCGATGCCGACGATGACGCCGCGGAGTCCGGCTCTTAAGAGAAAGCGTATGGATGTGCCGCCGGGGTCGGTGGCGTGGACCAGGGTGAGGGCGGCGCCGGCGGCGGCGGCGAAGGCGAGGAAGAAGCGGCGTTCGCCGGGGGTGAAGGGGCGTCGGCCGAGGAGGTCGCCGGAGCCGAAGAGGAGCCAGACGACTTCGAGGTAGCCGGCGGCGCCGATGACGAGGGAGAGTCCGAGGCGGACGGGGTCGTCGAGGGGGCGGGTGTCGTAGAGGACCGCGGAGAGGGCGGCGCCGGCGAAGGTGACGCAGAGCGCGGACCAACTCAGCGCCCATTCCCTGAGGAATGTGCGCCGGTATTCGCGGTAGAATCCGCCGAAGATGAGGGCGGTGATGAGAGCGCCAGTACCCTGGATGAGGTAGCTGGCGAAGAGGGAGTCACTCATGGATTCGTCGTCGTCGACGGCGAAAGAATGGGGGGAAGTGGTTCATTAGTAAAGAGATAGAGTGACCGGACTGTTCAAATACGTGACAGTCGTGTGATGGGGGGCACCGGGCGCGCGGTGCGTGGGCCACAACGGTGCTGCTGTGGGACGCGGACAAGGGCGGACGGAACTGCTTGGGGACGCGGACAGGGGCGGACGGAACGGACAGCGGTGCTGCTGTGGGACGCGGACAAGGGCGGACGGAACGGACAACAGACGGAGGAACGGCTGAAATGGGGAACTGCACACACCTGCAGTTCAGTCTGCTGGTTGTCCGTTCAGTCCGTGGTGGTCTGCATTCTGGCCGTTGAGGTGTTGAATGAAGAAGGGGCGTGGGTGGCGCTTTGCGCGTCAGCGTTTGGCGATGCTGGCGGGAGTGGGGGCGGGCCAGCGGGGCCAGTGGGGGATGGGGGTGGCGCGCCAGACGCCGTTGGCAGCCGCGAGTTTCGTCCAATCCATGTCGTCGGGAATGCCCTCGACGATTCGCAGGCGCCCCACCAGAACTCGTGTGCCCACCGAGTTGCCCTGGAGCATGATGCTGACCGTCGAGTCGGCATTCGCCCCACCGCGCCCGATGAACAGGGGCCTGCCATCGAGGGCGATGCCGCAGCGGTCATCGGGGAAGATCTGGACGCGGATGTGGAACCACTGGCCGTCGCCCACGTGCAGCGTGGGATCGCCGGTGGCCGTTGCCCAGTCTCCGACCTGCGTTGCGGACAGCGCGGCGGTGGGGCCCTCCCTGACCGGATAGCTGAAGTCGCACCCAGGGCCCATGAGGCCCGGGTTGTACCCGGTGCGGTGGTCCCACCT
>JAGWRB010000016.1 GCA_028876725.1 Gemmatimonadota bacterium | reverse complement strand
GCACGTCGCGCAGGCGCGGCGCCGGCGCGACGCTGCCCCCCTCGCCCAGCGCGGCGGCGCCTCTGGCGCGGCGCTGCCCCGCCGAACGGGGCACGAGGGCCAGCGCCGCGGGCTCTTCGACGAGCGAATTCCATTCCCCGCAGCTCTCGCAGCGGCCGGCCCACTTGGGGTGCTCGGCGCCGCATTCGCTGCAGCGATAGACCGTTTTGCCTTTGGGACTCACGGACCGGTGGCGCGCTGCGTGTAGTTCTCGAACCGCGTGTAGTGCTTGTGAAAGTACAGATTCACGATCCCGGTGGGTCCGTTGCGCTGCTTGCCCACGATGACCTCCGCCTTGCCTTCGAGCGAGTTGCCGTCCTTGTCGGTGGGACCGTCGTAAAACTCCTGACGGTACAGAAACATGATAAGGTCGGCGTCCTGTTCGATGGCACCAGATTCACGCAGGTCGGACAATTGCGGCCGCTTGTTCTCGCCAGTGCGGAGTTCCGGCGCGCGCGACAGCTGCGACAGCGCGATGACCGGCACGGCCAGCTCCTTTGCGAGGGCCTTGAGCCCGCGGGAGATCTGGCTCACCTCCTGCTGGCGGCTCTCGGAGTTGGCCGGCCCCTGCATGAGCTGGAGGTAGTCGACGACCACGAGGCCCACGTTGGCGTCGACCTTGAGCCGCCGGGCCTTGGAGCGCATTTCGAGCAGCGTGATGCCCGGTGTGTCATCGATCCAGATCGGCGCCGAGCTGAGAATGCCCGCCGCCCGCGCGAGTCGCGGCAGATCGTCGTCGCGCAGCGTGGCCTTGCGGAGCCGCTGGGCGTCGACGCGGGCCTCGCTCGTGAGCAGACGCTGCACCAGCGCTTCCTTGCTCATTTCCAGCGAGAAGAACGCCACCGGGGTGTTGTGCTCGATCGCCGCGTGCTGCGCGATGTTCAGCGTGAACGCCGTCTTGCCCATGGAGGGCCGCGCGGCCACGATGATCAGATCCGCGGGCTGGAACCCGGACGTAAGCTCGTCGAGGTCGCTGAATCCGCTGGCCACGCCGGTGATGGTCTTGCCGCCGCGCTGCAGCGCTTCGATGCGCTCCATGGCCGGCCACATCAGCTCCTTGATGCGCGTGAAGCCGTCGTTCTTGCGCTGCTGGCTGACCTGGAAAATCCGCGACTCGGCGGCGTCCATGAGCTCGGCCGCCGTGTGCTGGCCCGCGAACGCGTCGGTGACGATGCCCGTGGACACCTGAATGAGCATTCGGAGCAGCGCCTTCTCGCGCACGATCCGCGCGTGGTACTCCACGTTCGCCGCGGTGGGCACGGCGTCGACGAGGAAGCCGATGTACTCCTTGCCGCCCGCGGCCTCGAGCTCGCCCCGGCGGGCCAGTTCGTCGGCCAGGGTGAGCGGATCGACCACCGTGCCCTGCTGCGCGATGGCGCCCATGGCGCGGAAGATCCGGCGGTTGCGCTCGGCGTAAAACATGGAGTCGTCGAGCGTCTCCAGGGCGCGCAGAATCGCGTCCTGGTCCATGAGCATGGCGGACAGGACGGCGACTTCAGCGTCTTCCGAGTACGGCGGCTGACGGTCGCGGAACGCGTCACCCGCGAGCGCGGGCGTCGTCGAGAATTCGGCGGGCAAGCTGGACATCTTCCCAGGTAGGACGCTTCCAGGAGGGGTTGCGGAGCAGAGCGGCCGGGTGATAGGTGACGATCAACGGCACGCCGTAGTATCGATGAACCTGTCCCCGAAGCTTGCCGATGGAAAGCTTCGTGTCGAGCAGGGTCTGGGCGGCAAATGTTCCGAGGGCCAAGATCACCTTCGGGCGAATCAGCTCGATCTGGCGGATCAGGTACGGGCTGCAGGCGGCGATCTCGTCGGGGAGCGGATTCCGGTTTCCCGGCGGGCGGTGCTTGAGGACGTTGCCGATGAACACATCCTCGCGCGTCAGATTGATCGCGGCCAGGATCTTGGTGAGGAGCTGGCCGGCCTGCCCCACGAACGGACGGCCGGTCTCGTCTTCCTTTGCCCCCGGCGCCTCGCCCACGCACATGAATTCGGCGTTGGGGTTGCCTTCCCCCGGCACCGGATTGAGCGCGCCCTTGTAGAGGCCGCACTTGGTGCAGGCCGCCACCGCCGCCGCGATTTCCTCCAGCGAATTGAACCGCGGCTGATTCCCGCCGAACAGCTCGTGCGACGCGGTGCCCACGACGAGTCCCGACGGTGGGGCCCCGTCGGACCCCTTCGGAGGGGCGGCGGGTTCGGACGCGGGCGCCGGACGCGGCTCGGGAGCCGCCGAGGCCGCCTCCACGCGTGGGGGCGAGGCCGGACTCGGCTTGGGCGCGAGTGGCGCCACGGCGGGCGCGCTCCGCTCAGCGGGGGTGGCGCCCGCCGCCTTGAGCGCGGCGCGCCAATCGCCCGTGCCGCTCGCGGCGCCGAGCACGCGCATGGCGTCCTCCACCGACAGGCCGTCGAGGACGAATTCCGATTCGCCGAGTTCCCGGCGCTGCTCGAGGTACCGGCGCAGTTGCTCTCTAGCGTCCACCGAGCAGGGCCTCCACACGGTCCAGAATGGCGTCCGCCACGGCGGGCTTGGGCATGAGCTCGAGTTTCGTCTCGCGCCCGTCGCGCTCCACCAGGGTGACGCGATTCGTATCGACGCCGAATCCGGCGCCGGGTTCCGTGGCGTCGTTGACGACGATCAGATCCAGATCCTTGGCCGCCAGCTTTGCGCGGGCGTGGGTCATGACGTCGTCGGTTTCGAGCGCGAACCCCACCACGACGGCCCCGGGACGCCGCGCATCGCGCGTGGACGCGAGAACGTCGGCGGTGAACTCGAGCGCGATCGTCGGGGCCTTGGCGCCCTTCTTGATCTTCGATCCCGCCACCTGCGCCGGCGTGAAGTCGGCGGGCGCGGCGGCCATGATGAGCACGTCCGCATGCGCCAGCGCGTGGCGCACGGCGTCCGCCATGTGCGCGGTGGTGGTCACGGGCGTGAGGCGCGGGCCAACGGGAGCGGGCACGCTCATGGGGCCGGCGATCAGCTCGACGTCGGCGCCCCGGCGCCATGCCGCCGCGGCCAGCGCGACGCCCATCTTCCCGCTGCTGTGGTTCGAGAGGAACCTGACGGGATCGATGGGCTCCTGCGTGGGACCCGCCGACACGACAACGCGACGTCCCGCGAGCGGCCCGTGCGTCTCGAGGAGCCGGCCCACGTGCGCGAAGATCGTCTCCGGCTCCGGCATGCGCCCCGGGCCGCTGCCCTCGCCCGCGGCGAGCATGCCCTCATCGGGCGGGAGAATGCGATAGCCGAGCTCCGCCAGATGCTGCACGTTGCGCTGCGTTTGGGGGTGCGCCCACATGCGGTCGTTCATGGCCGGCACGAGGAGCACGGGACAGCTCGCGGCGAGGAGGCAGGCGGTGAGCAGATCGTCGGCCTGGCCGGCGGCGGCTCGGGCGAGAAAGTCGGCGGTGGCGGGCGCGACGACCACCGCATGCGCCGCGCGCGCGAGCGTGATGTGCTCCAGCGCATGCCCCGGCTCGAACAGTCCCGCATGCACGGGGCGGCCGGTGAGCGCTTCGAAGGTGACGGCGCCGACGAACTCGGTGGCCGCGCGCGTCATCACCACGTCGACCTCGGCGCCGGCCTTCGTGAGCAGGCGCGCGAGCCAGGCAGACTTGTAGCTGGCGATTCCACCCGTGACTCCGAGCAGAACGCGACGCGACGCGAAGGGGCGAGCGGGGGCGACGGACATACGGCTCGGGGGGCCGGCGGGCACGGGCCCGTCGGCTCCGAGGTTACTCGGCGCGATGGCGCGGAACGACGCGATAGACGAGATCGCCGCCCGCCAGTTCTTCCATGGCGCGCGTGGTCAGCTTCTTCTCGCCCATGGCCGAGCGGTCGCGCGGGAACTCGTTGAGCACGCGCGCATACTTGGCCGCCACGAGCACGCCAAGATACTTGTTGGCCGCGTGCTTGGCGATTTCGATGGGGGTAAACACTCGCATAATGGATTCCGCTCAGTGAGAATGGTTCTCGATTTCCAGCTCCAGCCGCTCGATGAGTTGCGTCACCTGCAGGCGCAGGTTGGCCACCCGGTCGCGACTGGCGACTTCCGCATCGATGATCGACGACACGAGCTTCACCGCGCTGTCGAGATCATCGTTGACGACCACGTACTGATATTCGTCGACGGCCTGCAGTTCCTGCAGGGCCGACTGCAGCCGGGCCACCACCTGCGACCCGCTTTCGGTATCCCGCTCCCGCAGGCGCTGCAGCAGCACCTCGCCCGACGGAGGCAGCACGAAGATCGTGACCGACTGCGGGAACGCGCGCCGGAACTGGAGCGCGCCCTGCACGTCGATGTCCATCATCACGTGCTGCCCGGCGCGCAGCACCCGGTTGACCTCCGACTGCAGCGTGCCGTACAGATTGCCGTGCACTTCCGCTGATTCCGCAAACTCGCCGCGCTGCTGGCGCTCAATGAATTCGCGGCGCGAAAGAAAGTAGTAATCCCGTCCGTCCCTCTCCGCCGGCCTCGGCGCGCGCGTGGTGCACGACACCGAGTATCCGAGATCCGAGCGCTGCGCCAGCAACGCGCGAGCGATCGTCGTCTTGCCGCCGCCGGAGGGCGCCGAGAGGATCACCGGGAACGGATTCACTCGAGGTTCTCCACCTGCTCGCGGATCCGTTCCAGCTCTTCCTTGATGACCACGACGTCGGACACGAGCGCCGCGTCGTTCGCCTTGCTGCCCGTGGTGTTCGCCTCGCGCAGCATCTCCTGGAGCAGGAATCCCAGCCGCTTCCCCACCCCGTCGGCGCCATCGCCGGCCAGCGTGTCGCGGAACGCCGCGATGTGGGAGCGAAACCGCGAGAGCTCCTCGCTCACGTCCAACCGATCGGCCAGAATGGCGATTTCCTGCTCGAGCCGCTGTTCGTCGAGCGCCACGCCGCCGGCGATTTCCTGCACCGACGCGCGCAGCCGCTCCCGTTGTTCAATCAGCCGTTGCGGCGCCCGCGCCGAGATTCGGCCAAGCGCCGCCTCCACCACTGCCAACCGCTCCTCGAGATACGCCACTAGTCGCGATCCCTCGGCCTCCCGCATGTGCGTGAGCGCGGCCACGGCCGCGTCCACCACCGCCACCAACTCCTCCGCCGACGCGCCGTCGGTGGGATCCCCGCCTCCCGACACGACCACGTCGGGCAGCCGGAGAATGGCGGCCAGGTCGAGCGCGTCGGCGGGGACGTCGAAGCGCCGCTGCAGATCGCGCAGCCGCGTCACGTACTCGCCAAAGCGCCGCTCATCGATGGCGGCGGCCGCGCCGGCCGGCACGTCGAGCCGAGCCGTCACGGTGACGGAGCCGCGCCCCACGCCGCGCCGGAGCGCCTCGCGCACGTCGTTTTCCCAACGGCCCAGGACAGCGGGAAGCTTGATGGACGGATTGAAGAAGCGGTGATTGACCGAGCGCAGTTCGATGGTGACACGCGCTCCGCCCACCACTCCTTCGGCGGTTCCGAACCCCGTCATGCTCCGTATCATGGGCAGACTCGTAAGTTACGGAACCACAAGGACCTTGTCAATTCCAGAACTCCCAACGCACCCCATAGATCGAGGTTTGCCTGGGCATGAGGAACCCCGGCACCTGCATGTACTTCTCACCCAGGGCGTTGGTGAACCGGTAGGAGAGCACGGCCCGCTCGATCCGAATCTCCAGTTGGGCGCCCACCGTCCGGTACCCCGGCATGCGCTCCACCCCCGCATCGCCCAGGGGGAAGTACGTGGCCGACCGGTACTCGTGCGTGAGCCCGAGGAAGAAGTGGAACGAGTTGTTCGGGAACCGGTCGAGCAGCGACGTGCTGATGTAGAGCTGGCTGCGGGTCTGGTACTGGGGGCGGTAGAGTCCGGTGCTGTCGTCCCAGCGCAGCGCGTAGACGTCGGCGTGGATCCCCTTCCACACGCGTCCCTGCACGGTCACGAACTTGGCCGTGGCCGAGGGTTCGGTCGCGCGGACCAGCGAGTCGTTGACGAGCGTGGGGGCGGCGAGTTGGGCTGCCCCGCGCGTGATGAGGCCGCCGCCGATCCAGAAGTCATGGAGGCGGAGTCCGGCCTCCACGCGACGGTACGCGGGGCTCAGCGCACTGCTGTCCTGACGGGCGTCGCGGGCGGATCCCACGGCGCCCGCGAACCGGAGGAAGCTGAACGGCGTGAAGACGGCGTTCACCTCGGAGCGCGAGGTGGAGTCGAGCCCCTTCCCTTGGGTGTACGCCGAGAAGCCGAAGCGCCACCAGTGGTAGCCGGCGCGAAGCTCGGGCACGAAGATGCCGTGACGGTGCTTGGGCTGCCGGATCGTGGTGTCCGGCGGGGTGGAGTCTTTGCCCGGGGTGATCACGGTAACGGCGGTGTCGCCGGGCGCGGGGCCGCGGTCGAACGATCCGAAGTACCGCCCCGTGGCGCTGAGACGGAACCCCCACTTGCTGAGGCCGCCAGCCAGCACGTACTGCGACGCGGAGTTCACCGTGTCGCCCCGGGCGGCCGTAGAGTCGGTGGACGCGGCGGGCGCGGCTCCGCCGGCGAAGGCGTCGCGCGTGGTGGCCGCCATGGCCTGGAGCCAGGGGCCGGCGTCGGGATCGCCGTAGCCCACGCGCAGGTACGCGTCCCGCCTGGTCGCCTGCAGCTTGGCCAGGGAGTCGCCGCTCACCGGATCCCGGATCAGGCCGCGGTGCGAGCCGACCTGCAGCAGGAACGCGTCGACGCTGAACTTGCCGCGGGCCCAGCCCAGCCGGCCCATGAACGAAAGCTGATCGCTGGTCGCGCCGCCGCGCGTGGGCGCGGTGCCGTACTGCTGGACGCCGAACTGCAGGGCTTCGCCGTGCTTGAACCGCCGGCCGAAGAATCCGCGATACTGATTCGTCTGGTAGTCGCCGGTGCTGATGTCGGTGCGCGTGTAGGGCGTGGTGCGGTCCACGCGCCAGGTGTTGAGATACACGCGAACTTCCGACGGCGAGCGCTCGACGGTCACCGCCTCAATGGGCCAGAGCGGGATCTGGGCGTAGTCGATCGACCCACCGGCGTGCGGATCGAGCGTCGTGTACTCCAGTCCGTCGAGAAAGACGCGCACGCGGGCCGCGTCCCCCAGGTACACGGCGGTGTTCGGGGCGGCCATCCATCCGGTGCTCAGCGTGGTCACGCCGGGCAACCGCGCCAGGAGGTCCGCGACGTCGCGCGCGCCGGTGGCGAAGAGTTGGTCCCGGTCCAGGTGGTAGGTGCCGGTGGAGTCGGCGACGCGCGGTTGCTGGGCGTGGGCGAGCGGTGCCTTGAGGGTGTCCGCCTTGGCCTTCATGGTGTCGACGGGGAGCGGCACCTTGGGGGTGGTATCGGAGGCCGCGAGCGTGTCCCGCTTGGCGAGCGTGTCTCTGGGCACCGTGTCGCGCCTGGCCAGCGAGTCGGCGCGATGCACGCTGTCGCGTTTGGCCAGCGTGTCCCGCTGCTGCGCGCGGGCCGCGCACGGCAAAACGGCCCCGACCAGGAGGCCGAGGCCGGCACACCGGAAAAACCGATTCATCGATTGGGTCAGCGCGCCCGCCCTCGCACGAATTCCACGAAGATACCCACGGGCACGCCGGTGGGTCCGGCGGGCATGATGCCGAGGTCGGTTTCGCTGTACGCCGTGCCCGCGATGTCGAGGTGCGCCCAGGGGAAAGCCCCGGCGAATTCGGCCAGGAACGCCGCCGCGGTGATGGCGCCGGCGTCGCGGCCGCCGACGTTCTTGATGTCGGCGACCTCGGACTTGATGAGGGCCTTGTACTCGTCCCAGAGCGGAAGCGGCCAGGCGCGCTGACCGGCGCGCTCGCCGGCGTTCACGACTTCTTGCGCCAGTGCGTCGTCGCCGCTGAACACGGCGGAGGCGCTGTGCCCGAGGGCGATGACGCAGGCGCCGGTGAGCGTGGCGGCATCGACCACCGCCGCGGGCTCGTAGCGGCGGGCATACGAGAGCACGTCGGCCAGCACCAGCCGCCCCTCGGCGTCGGTGTTGATAATTTCGATATACTTGCCGAGGTGGCTGCGGACGACGTCGCCCGGCTTGACCGCCGTGCCCGAGGGCATGTTCGTGGTGGAGCCCACGAGCCCGACCACGTTCACGGGGAGCCCGAGCCGGGCGATGGTCTCCATCGCGCCCAGCACGCCGGCGGCGCCGCACATGTCGTACTTCATCCACTCCATGCTCGCCGCGGGCTTGATGGAGATGCCGCCGGTGTCGAAGCAGAGCCCCTTCCCGACGAGGGCCACCGGCTTTGCGTCCTTGGGCCCGTGCCGGTACTCGAGCACGATGAGCTTGGGATCCTCCGGCGTGCCCTGGGCCACGCAGAGGAACGACCCCATGCCTTCCTTTTCCATCTCCGCGCGCCCGAGCACGGTGACCTGCATGCCGTGCCGCTTCGCGATGTCGCGGGCGGTATCGGCCAGAAAATCGGGGGTGCACATGTTGCCCGGCATCATCCCGAGCGTGCGGGCCAGGGACTGGCCGGCCCCCATCGCCAGGCCGGCCGCGACGCCCTTGCCGGCGGCGTCGAGATCCGGCGCGACGACGGTCGCCGACGCCACCGGCGCGCGCCGCTCGTCGGCGGGCGGCGCCGTTTTCACGTCTTCGTATCGCCACGCGCCGGCGATGAGGCCCACCGTGACGGCTTCGGCGTCGGCGGCGTCGAGCGAACCCGCGTAGAACGCAAGCGCGCCCGTGCCCAGCCGCCCAGCGTGGCGCGCGGCGAGCGTCGCGGCGCGCCGGAGCGCATCGGTGCGCCGGGCCACCTTCCCCATGCCCACCAGCAGCACGCGGCGGATCCCCGACG
>JAGWRB010000129.1 GCA_028876725.1 Gemmatimonadota bacterium | reverse complement strand
GATACGTGGACCTGTATTTCTACGCGCAGTGGATGCGCTTCGAAGACATGCTGGACCCCGACCGGTAGGAGGCAGCACCCATGCGCAGTCGCCCGCTTCTCTTCCTCACCCTGGCCGCTCTGCTCGGCGGCTGTGCCACCGCCGGGACCGTGGGTCCCGACGGGCTGGCCCGCCTCGAGCACGCGCGGACGGAGAATCCGCAGAGCGCTGCCGCCAATCGCGCGCTCGGCATCGCGTATTACCAGCTCCACCGCTATCCCGAAGCGCGTGAGGCGCTGCAGCGCGCCGCCGCGGTCGATCCCAAGGACGGCACCACGCAGCTGTTCCTCGGCATGACCGCCGAAGCGCAGAACGATCTCGTCGCCGCGCGCGCCGCATACTCGTCGTACGTCGAGTACGGTCGCACCGCCCGCGTGCGCCGCCTGCTCCAGGACCGCCTGGCCGCGCTCAATCAGAAAGAGCTGGTGCTCGCCGCCAAACAGGCCGTGGCCAACGAGCGCCAGCTCGCGTCGGTGCCGGGCACGCCCAACGTCGTGGCCGTGCTCCCGCTCAGCTTCACCGGCAGCGACACCACCCTCCGTCCTCTCGGACGGGGGCTGGCCGAGCTGCTCACCACCGACCTCGCGCAGTCGCCCAAGCTCACCGTCGTGGAGCGCGCCCGCGTGCAGGCGCTGGTCGACGAGATCAAGCTCCAGCAGTCGGGCGCCACCGACCAGAGCACGAACGTGCGGGCCGGCCGGATCCTCGAGGCGGGCCGCCTCGTGGCGGGCGGCATCACGCAGACCGGGCAGGACCTCCGCGTCGACGCGCCCATCGTGAACACCGCCAACGACCAGGTCGTGGGGTCGCCCAGCGACAGCCGCGCGCTCGACGAGGTGTTCACGCTCGAGAAGAATCTGGCATTCGAGATCTTTAATTCCCTGGGCGTCACGCTCACCACCGCGGAGCGCAACCAGATCGAGCAGCGGCCCACCAAGTCGCTGGCCGCGTTCCTCGCCTACAGCCGCGGCCTCAGCTTCCAGGACGAGGGGCGGTTCGACGACGCCACGCGACTGTTCGACCAGGCGCTGCGCATCGACCCCGGCTTCTCGGCCGCGCGCCAGAGCGCGCAGCAGTCGTCGGCGGCCGCGCAGGGACAGAACGTCACGCCCGCCACGGTGGAAGTCGGGCTCCGCGGCAGCGGTGAAGGCGCCATCGTCGCCGGCGCGTCGCAGGGCGTGGTCGTCACCGCGCCGCCCACGGCGCTCACGAACATGGCCGCCACCACCGCGCAGGGCCTGAATCCGTCAGGCGCCCAAGTGGCGACGACCGGCGGCGGCAACTCCACCACCGGCATCATCACCGCCAACAACAACGGCGGCGCGCAGGCCACCGGCACCGACAACATCACCAACAAGACGGCGACGGTGCAGATCGTCGTCCACATCCCGCATCTATGAGGACCCGGAGCATGCGCCGACTGCTCTCCGCCGCCCTGCTGGGTGCAACCGCCGCCCTGCCGCTCTCCCTTGGCGCGCAGGGCGTCTCGGACGCCAGCGCCCGCCTGGCGCCCCAGGTGATCCAGTTCAACGTCATGGCGCCGATCGACAAGAAGATCACCGAATTCGCCGTGCCGCTGTACGTGCTCGTGCCCGTCACCGAAGCGCTGAGCTTCGACCTCGGCACCGCCTGGGCCGACGCGCGCGTCGAATCCACCGACAACAACGGCGCGACGACCACCAGCGAACTGTCGGGACTCACCGACACGCAGATCCGCGCGAACTACACGATCGGCACGGACTTCGTCGTGCTCACCGCGGGCGTGAACCTGCCCACGGGCAAGAGCACCGCGCTCCCTGATCAGCAGGAAGCGGCCACCCGCATCGCCAGCGACTTCCTGGTGTTCCCCATCACCGGCTTCGGCACCGGCGCCGGCGGTACGGGCGGGATCGCCATGGCGCGCCCGCTGGGCGACTGGAACGTCGGGCTCGGCCTCGCCATGCGGCATTCGGTGGCCTACGATCCGTTCCAGCAGGCCGACGGCTCGCGGCTCCACTTCCAACCCGGCAATGAGTACCGCGCGCGCGTGGGCGTGGACCGCCCCTACGGCATCGGACGCATCTCGCTCGGCGTCACCTATTCCAAGTTCGGGCGCGACCAGGCCGACCAGTCGGTGTACAACACCGGCGACCGGTACATCACGCAGGCCTCGATCACCAACTCCGTCGGCAATGCCGACATCGAGCTCGCCGGGTGGGACATGTTCCGCGCGTCGGGACAGCTCGCCGATCAGACGCCGACCGGGCGCGAGAACATCGCCAATGCGGGAATCGCCGTCGGCTTCCACACGGCGCCGGGGATCGTGATCCAGCCCAACGTGGAAGGCCGCGTGTGGACGCAGGACGGGCTTCCGGCCAGCTACCTCACCACCGGCGGCCTGCGCCTCAACGTGGACCTTGGCGGGTACGCCATCACGCCGTTCGCGGGCTACACCATCGGCACCGTGGCGTCGAGCGGCGGCAACGCGTCGCTCACCGGGTTCAGCGCGTCGCTGGCCATCCGGCTCGGCGGCGGGTACTGACGGGCCGGGGGCGGCGTTGGCCGCCCCCGCGGCGCGGGCTATATTGGCTCACACACCCGCAATCCGTTCCTTTCGACCCGCGAGCAGCCGATGGCCGGCCACAGTAAATGGAAGCAGATCAAGCACTACAAGGCGGCCGCCGACGCCAAGCGCGGCGCCCTGTTCACCAAGCTCATCCGTGAAATCACCATCGCCGCCAAGCAGGGCGGCGGCGATCCCGCGGGCAACGCGCGGCTGCGCCTGGCCATCGAAACGGCCCGGCAGAATTCCATGCCCAAGGAGAACATCGAGCGCGCCATCAAGAAGGGCACCGGCGAACTCGAGGGCGTGGACTACCAGGAGTTGATGTACGAGGGGTACGGCCCCGGAGGCGTGGCGATCATGATCTCCGCGCTCACCGACAACCCCACGCGCACCGTGGCCGACGTGCGGCACAAGATGTCGCGCGGCGGCGGGAACATCGGCACGCCCAACTCCGTGGCCTTCATGTTCGACAAGAAGGCCCAGCTCACCATCGACGCGTCGAAGTATCAGGAAGACAAGGCGCTCGAAGCCGCGCTCGAGGCCGGCGCCGAGGATTTCGCACGCGACGGCGACGTGTACGTCGTGACCACCGACCCGGCGTCGTTCCACGCGGTGAAGGACGCGCTCACCGGCCAGGGCATCGAGATCGCCGAGTCGGAGCCCATCGTCATGATCCCGCAGAGCACCGTGAAGGTCGAGGGGAAGAACGCCGAGCAGCTGCTCAAGCTGCTCGAGGACCTCGAGGACATGGACGACGTGCAGAAGGTGTGGGCCAACTTCGACATCGACGTCGCCGACATGGCGAACGCCGGATAGTGCTCGTTCTGGGCGTCGACCCCGGCACGGCGCAGACCGGCTACGGGGTCGTGCGCGGCGACGGCACCCGCCCCCCCACGCTCGTGGAGTGCGGCGTGATCCGCACGCGGGCCCGCGACGCGCTGCCGGCGCGGTTGCGCGACATCTACGACGGCATCTCGGAGCTGCTCGACCGGCACCACCCCGACGCGATGGCCGTGGAAGACGTGTTCTACGCCCGCAACGTGCGCACCACCATCGTGCTGGGACATGCGCGCGGCGTGGTGTTGCTGGCGGGCCAGCAGCGCGGCGTGCCGATCCACGAATTTCCGCCCGCCGAGATCAAGAAGGCCATCGTGGGGCGCGGCGCCGCCACCAAGGAGCAGGTGCAGTTCATGGTGACGCGCCTGCTGCGTCTCAAGAGCGCGCCCCAGCCCGCCGACGCCGCCGATGGCGTGGCCGCCGCCCTCGCGTGCATCATGGGCGCGCGGGTGCCGCGGCTGCAGCTCGTGCAGGGGCACGGCACGTGATCGCCGAGCTCAAGGGCACGCTCGCGGCCAGGGCGCTGGAGCGCGTCACAGTGATGACCGCGGGCGGCGTGGGCTACGAGTTGCTCATTCCCCTCGGCGTGTTCGAGACGCTGCCCAAGCTGGGCGAGCCGGTGCACCTGCACACCGAACTCGTGGTGCGCGACGACGGGTGGCTGCTGTTCGGCTTCTCCTCGCCGTTCGAGCGGCGGGTGTTCCAGCTGCTGCTCACGGCCAACGGCGTGGGGCCCGCGCTGGCACTGGCGCTGGTGTCGCATCTCACCGCGGAACGTCTCGTGCGCGCGCTGAGCGAGAAGGACATCGCGACGCTACAGGGCGTGCCGCGCGTGGGGCGCAAGAAGGCCGAGCGGCTAGTGCTCGACCTGGCCGACAAGCTCGACGGAATCGAAGTCGAGGGCGCGGCGCCGCGGCCGGAAGGCGCGGGCGCCGAGGACGCGATCCGCGCGCTGGTGTCGCTCGGCTACTCGCCGGCGGAAGCCGAGAAGGCCGTGCGGGCCGCGCTCGACGCCGGCGGGCGCGGCCTCGCGGCGCACGATCTGATTCGACGCGCGCTCGCCGCCGTGGCCGAGCGCTAGACTCACCATTCACGACGGGGATCCCCGGTGCGAGCAGCCCAGCGCACGGCGACGTTCACGGAGTCCGTGATTCGCGAGATGACGCGCGTCGCCAACGAGTACAAGGCCGTCAATCTGTCGCAGGGATTTCCGGATTTCCCCATGCCGGCGCCGATGAAGGACGCGGCGTGCGCAGCGATACACGGCGACGTCAATCAGTACGCGATCACGTGGGGGAGTCCGCCGCTGCGGCTGGCGATCGCCGAGAAGTACCGCCGGTGGTATGGGATGGAGATCGACACCGAGCGCGAGATCACCGTCACCTGCGGCGCCACCGAGGCGATGGCGAGCGTGTTCCTGGCGCTCATCGATCCGGGCGACGAGGTGATCGTGATCGAGCCGTTCTATGAGAACTACGGCCCCGACGCGATCCTGGCCGGCGCGAAGCCGGTGTACGTGCCGCTGGAGCGCCCCGACTGGCGGCTCGACCCCGACCGCCTGCGCGCGGCGTTCAGCGCGCGCACCAAGGCGATCATCGTCAACACGCCGCAGAATCCCACGGGGCGCGTGCTCACGCGCGCCGAGATGGATCTCATTGCCGAGCTGTGCATCGCGCACGACGCGTGGGCCATCACCGACGAGATCTACGAGCACATCCGGTACGCCGGGGAGCATCACGTGCTGGCGACGTGGCCGGGGATGCGCGAGCGGACGATCACGATTTCCGGATTGTCGAAGACCTTCGCGTGCACCGGGTGGCGGCTGGGGTACGCGATCGCGCCTCCGGCGCAGACCGACGCGATCCGGAAAGTGCACGACTTCCTGACCGTGGGGGCGCCGGCGCCGTTGCAGGCGGCGGGCGCGGTGGGGATGGCGTTCGGCGCCGATTACTATAATCATATGGCCGCCGAGTACCGGGCGCGGCGCGAGCGGCTGGTGCCGGCGCTACGCGAGGCGGGGTTCCAGTTCTCGGTGCCCGAGGGCGCGTACTACGTGCTGGCCGACTTCTCGGCGATCAGCCGGGACGACGACGTGACGTTCGCGAAGTGGATGGCGCGGGAGATCGGCGTGGCCACCGTGCCGGGCTCGAGCTTTTATCACGATCCGCAGATGGGGCGGTCGCTGGTGCGGTTCGCGTTCTGCAAGAAGCTGGAGACGCTGGATCGGGCGGTGGAGCGGTTGGCCGCGCTCGCGCGATGACGGCCGTGATGAAATGACAACGGCGCCGCGGATCGAGCTGATCCGCGGCGCCGTTGCGTTCCCACGAACAATCGTTCGCTCGGCTGCGTTACGGCGCCTTGAACGAATTCGAGAAGCCCGCCAGCACGGCGTGCACCGCCTGGAAGTCGGAGTTGGAGAACAACGAGGCCGAATTCGCCGCCTGCACCATTTGGTTGAACGCGTCGATCGCGTTGTTGACCGTCGTGCTGTTGAAGTTGGCGTTCATTGCATTGAGCGCCTGCACCAACGCCTGCACGGCCGGATTGGAGGCGCCGCCGGTAAACGACGCGCCGAACGACGCGCCGAGCGGGGCGGCGGGCCCGCCGTTCTGAAACACGGACTTGGCCGTAGGGCTCGCGTTCAGCTCCGATTGCGCGCTATTAATCGCGGCGTTCATCCCCGCGGAGGCCCCGAAGAACGTGGCGGGGACGAACACACCCCCGGTCACCGTGGAGCTCGTCACGTTCACGCCGGTGCAATTGGAGCAATTGCCGCCGGTCTGTGCCTGGGCACCCGAAGCCGACACCGCGACCGCGAGGGCCAGCGCGCCGACGAAAAA
Organism: Gemmatimonadota bacterium; assembly: GCA_028876725.1. Taxonomy (GTDB): domain Bacteria; phylum Gemmatimonadota; class Gemmatimonadetes; order Gemmatimonadales; family Gemmatimonadaceae; genus JAGWRI01. Next base: position 367 of record JAGWRB010000129.1, on the reverse strand, counting down.
TCCCTTATGCATGTTTCGTTTCTCCGTCTGGTCGGTTGGTTACTGGCCGAAGTTCGGCAGCTGGAATCCCATGCCGACGCCGAGAATGAACCGCGCGACATTGTTGGCCCGCTCGGTGACGTCGGCCATCGCCGGCGTGATCACGATCGGGACCGACGCAAACGGTGCGATCGAGAGCCCGAGGGTCAGATCCTGCCCGCCCCAGTCCGCAATGAACGACGTGCTCGGCATGAGCCGGAGGCCGCCGCTCGCGAAGAAGCCGACGTTGCTGCGCGGCGTGCCCAGGATCACCTGGCCGGTGCTGAGCGTCGTGTTGTGGAAATCACGGAACCGCCCGTTGCCGATGCCCGCGTTCAGCGTCACGCTG
>JAGWRB010000128.1 GCA_028876725.1 Gemmatimonadota bacterium | reverse complement strand
GGTGTCGCGACTCGCGCGCTGCACCGCCGCCAGGACGGCCGCGGCGGGCATGCCGCCCAGCGCGCGCACCGCCTGCGCCCGGGTGAGCGGATAATCGGCGTGCTCCGCGGCCTCGACGAGCGCCGCGACGGCCACCGAATCGGAGTCGCGTGTCGCCAGCTGTTCGATGACCCATTCGCGGTTCCAGAGATTCGGGTCGCGCGCGAGCTGCGTCGCCAGCCACGTCGACGGCTCGGGGAAGTTGAGTGCCTTCACCACGCGGTTGCCGTCGTCGAAGATCACCATCGTGGGCGCGCGCTTCACGCCGGGCACGGTGATCGTCTGGTCACGCGCGTCGAGCTGCGCCCGGTACACCACGTCGCCCAGGGCGGTGCCGACGCGAATCGTGAACGGCATGCGGAACACGGCCGGCACGTCGAACTGCACGCCGTCGGCGCCGGGCGTGAGCGTGTCACGCTGGGTCTGCGTCACGTGCACCGACAGCGCCTGCGCGGTGCTGTCGTACGCGGCGGTCACGTCGAGCTTCGGGTAGCCGGCCGAGTACACCCACTCGTTCCAGAACCAGTCGAGATTCTCGCCCGTGGCGTCGAGCACCGCCTGGCGCAGATCGTCGGAGGTGGCGTTGCCGAACGCATGCCGCGTGAGGTAGGTATGAATCGACGCCCAGAACCGCTCGGGGCCGAGATACTCCCGCAGCATTTCCAGCACGAGCGCGCCCTTGGGATAAATGTTGTTCGATCCCTTGGACGCGAGCGGCATGGGGCGCCGCGCGTCGGTGGCGACGTACTGCCGGTATTCATCGGCGTAGTAGTCCTGCGCCGCGTGCGCGCCGCGCGTCTCGAGCCAGTACTGCCCGGGCATGAACTCGGCGAACCCTTCGTTGAGCCACAGGTTGGCCCAATCCTCGGTGGTCACGTAGTCGCCGAACCATTGGTGCGCGAGCTCGTGCGGAATGAGGAGCTCGAGATACCACGGGCGGTCCTGGTAGGCGCGCGCGTCCGGGAGCCAGTCGACGAGCGTGGTGGCGCTCACGTTCTCCATGCCGCCGAAGAAGTCGGCCACGGTGGTCTGCGCGTACTTGGCCCACGGATAGCGCACGCCCGTGAGCCGCGAATACACGCCGATCATGTCGGGCGTGTGATGGAACAGCGGCCAGGCCAGTGCGCTGTCGGCGTGGTACACGTAGTAGTCGACCGGCACGCCCTGCCATGCGTCGTGGATCTTCGCGAACGGGCCGACGACGAGCGACGCGAGGTACGTGGCCGACGGGCGGTCCTCACGCCAGGTCATCGTGTGCTGCGCGCCGTGCCGCACGTCGGACACCAGACGGCCGTTGGACACCGCCACGTCGCCGCGATCCACCGTGGCGCTCAGCTCCCAGGATTCCTTGTCATTAGGAAAATCATATGTCGGGAACCAGAAGTGGTTGTCCATGTCCTCACCCTGGCTCCAGATCTGGCGCGGACGGTGCGTGAGCCCGTCGGGGGAGATGAAGGTGAGACCGCGCCCGTTGTTCACCCGGCCATCGTACGCCACCGTGAAGTTGAACGTGTCGCCGAACGCCAGCGGACGCGACGGGAACACGACCAGCGTGTCGCCGTGCCGCGCCGTGCGGATGAGACGCCCGTTGGGGCCCGTGACCTTGGTGTTGCGCAGCAGCGCGCCCTCGTCGAGCACCAGCGAGTCGAGCCCGGGCCGGCGCGCCGTCAGCGTGGTCGTCACGACGCCCCGGAACGACGTGGAGTCCCAGTCGAAATCCGACAGTGCGATGCGCTGGTGGAGCAGGTCGTAGTCGTGGGACCTGGTGTACGCGCCGTTCACGACGCGGAAGTTGTTGGACTGGGCGGCGGCCGCCGCGGGAAGGGCGAGCGACAGGGCGGCCGCGAGGAATCGAAGGCGCATCATGGAGTCCGTCTGAAGTGGGATCCCGCGAGGAGGCGGTCAGCAATGCGATCGGCGATGGCACCGGCATCCAGCCCCGGATCATCGCTCACGACGATGATGGCCGCGCGCCGATCCGGAAACCGCACGAAGGCATTGAGGCGTCCGTCGGGCGCACCGTACTCGCGCGCTCGGCGCAGGCCGTGGTACGTGTCGACGAGCCACCCGAGCCCCCGCCCCGCCGGCGCGCCGCGGGCCGGAACCAGCGCGCTGTCTCTGCCCGCCGTCGTGAAGCCGGGCACGTCGAGCAGCCCCAGCTCCCAGCGGTACAGTTCATCGACGTCGCCCTGAAACGCCCCGTCGGCCTCGGCCACGGTGCGGTGCGCCCCAATCGGCGTGAACAGCCGCTGCGCGACGAATCGCGGGAACGGCTCGCCGGCCCGCGCCGCGATCAGGCGCGCCATCCGCGCGGCGCCGTCCGCCACGGCGCCCTGCCCGTCCAGATACTGACGCACGGTGACCGTGGTCATCGTGTCGATCGGCGCATCGAGCGAGAGCTTCCCATCGTGCTCGAGCAGCAGCGCGGCCGCCGCGAGATAGCCATCAGCAAGACCGCCGAGCGGGAACTGCGGCAGCGTGGTCGTGGGCATGAACCGCGGCTGCGGCGGCACGTGATACGACTTGTCGACGAACACTTCCCCGCCCTCGGCCACCAGCACGGCGACGCGCGCGGGGCCGATCCCGGAGAATACGGAATCGATGAACGCCTCCGTGAGCGGCGAGTCGTCAATGGCCCGGTGGATCACCCGGCGCGCGCCGAGATCGTAGCGATCACCAGGGTGCAGCGTAAGGAACGGCTTCCCCGGATCATCGGCATCGTGCCCGCCGTACACGAACGCCTTGTTCCGCCCGAGGATCGTCGCGGTGTCGCCCTGGACGAGCCAGGCGGTGCCTTCGTCCTCGGACATGCCAAGGAGTTGGGGGAAGCGCGGCATGACGGAATCGGCGAGGTCGGGCAGCCGTTCGCGCGCGACGACGTGCTGATCGATGGCCACGCCGCGCAGGAACCCGAAGCCCCGGTCGTGATGCTGCGCGACCATGATCGTGTTGCCGGCCCGCGCGCCGCGCACGAGGAAGCTCGCGAGGATCGACGCGCCGGCCGAGGATCCTCCGATCACGCCGCCGCGCGCCAGCACGTCGTGGAACGCCTGCTCGGTCTTCGTGCCGGCATACGAATCCACCAGGTGCCACTGGCGCCCGCCCTCGAACCACACGCCGCCGGCGTGCCGGAGGGGCGCGACGAAGCTGTCGGCGTTGGCCACCGCGCGGTCGATGGTGTGCAGCACGACCACGTGGCGCGCGCCCGCCTCCTTGAGCCCGCGCGTGCCGCGCCAGTCGGGCGGATACGTGGAATCGCCGCCCGCAGTGGGCACGTCGATGATCAGCGCGTCGGGCCCGCCGGCGAGCTGCACGAACCTGCCCCAGAGCTCGGGACCCATCTGCCCTCCACCCACCACCAGCACCGCGCCGCGCGCGGGCCCAACCCTCGGCGCCGGCGCGCCGGCGGCCATCGTCAGCCCCAACACGCCGGTGAGAATCGCCATCCCGTACCGCCGTGAGCCGCTGCGTGTCATGCGCCTGTTCCTCCGTTCACCAGATCTGGGGCACCAGCGCGCGCGGGCGCACCATGGGATCGCCCGGCTTGCAGCCGAACGCCTTCGCGAACGCCTCCATGTTGGAGAGGGGGCCGTTGACGCGCCAGCGCTCGGGCGAGTGCGGGTCGACCTTCACGCGCAGGCGCAGATCTTCGGGGCGCGAATGCGACCGGAAGCTCTGCGCGAACGAGATGAAGAAGCGCTGCTCGGGGGTGTAGCCGTCGATGAGCGCCGGGCGGCCGTCGCGCTTGAGCGCGGCCTCGAGCGCGTCGTACCCCGTGAGCGCGCCCCCGTAGTCGGCGATGTTCTCGCCGAGGGTGAGGTGCCCGTTCACGTGGAAGGTGTCGACCTGGATGTAGCCGTCGTACTGCTGCGCGTCGAGCTCGGCTTCCTTGTTGAACGCCTTCGAATCGGCCGGCGTCCACCAGTCCCGGAGATTCCCCTCGGCATCGTAGTGGCGCCCTTCGTCGTCGAAGCCATGCGTGAGCTCGTGCCCCGCCCAGCTCGCGCCGAGCGAGCCGTAGTTCGCCCCGTCGTCGGCCTTAGGATCGAAGGTCTGCGGCACCAGCGCACCGGCGGGGAACACCATCTCGTTCTTGGTGGGGTCGTAGTACGCGTTCACGGTGGGGACGGTCATGTCCCATTCGCTCTTGTCCACGGGCTGGCCGGGGCGATTGACCACGCGGTTCCACTCGAACCGATTGGCCGCGACGACGTTCAGGACGAACGGCCCTTGCGCCACCTGGAGCTTGCTGTAATCGCGCCAGTGGTCGGGATAGCCGACCTTCTCGCCCATGCGCGCCAGCTTGTCGAGCGCGTGGGCGCGCGTGGAGTCGGACATCCAGGTCAGCTTGAGGAGTCGCGCGCGGAACGCGTCGCGGATGTCGTCGATGACGCGCTTGGCCTTGGCCCGGGCTTCGGGGGGGAAGGTGCGGGCCACGTACGCCTGCCCCAGCGCCTCGCCCATTTCGCCGTCGGTGGCGCGCAGGCAGCGCTTCCACCGCGGGAGCAGTTCCTTGGCGCCGGTGAATCGCTGATTGAACGCGAAGTTCTCCTGCACGAACGGCGCGCTGAGCCAGGGCGCGGCGTTCGAGAGCACGTGATAGCGCAGATACGCGCGCCAGTCTTCCAACGGACGCGTGGCGATGAGATCGCTCACGGCGCGCAGGAACGCCGGTTCGTCGACGTTCACCTTGGCGAGCGGAGTCGTGACGCCCACGGCGCGGAAGTACTCGGCCCATGCGACGCTCGGGGCGAGGCGCTGCAGCGCCTCGACCGACATCTGGTGGTCGGTGGCCTTGGGATCGCGGCGCGCGACGCGCGTGAGCTGGGCGCGGGCGAGCGCCGTTTCGAGCGACATGACCCGGGCCGCGTCGCCGGCGGCGGGGGCGCTGTCCTGCCCCGCCAGCCGGAACATGGCCGCCACATGCGCGACGTAGGCCTTGCGCGTCGAGTCCGCGGACGCGGCCGGGTTCAGATAATAGTCGCGATCGGGCAGCCCGAGTCCGCCGCGATCGGCGTCGGCCACGTAGTGCGCGGCATCGTGGGCGTCGACGCCCGGGGAGTAGCGGAACAGCACGTTGGCCCCGCTCGTCTGCAGGCCGGCCACGAGCGGCACCAGCGCCGCGCGCTGGGTGAGCGAATCGACGGACGCCAGCGTCGCCGCCAGCGGCGCGATGCCCGCGCCCTCCGCCGCCGTGGAGTCCATACAACTTCCATAAAACGTGCCGAGCTTGCGCTGCGTGCTGGTGTCGGGGAGCGACGGCACCTGCGACACCGCGTCTTCGAGCACGGCCTTCACCACCAGTTCGTTCCGGTCGGCCATGTCCTTGAACACGCCCGACGACGAGTACGCGGCGGGAATGGTGTCGGTCCTGAGCCAGGTGCCGTTGGCGAAGTCGAAGAAGTCGCGGCACGCGCTCACGGTGGTGTCCATGTACGCGACGTCCACCACCTTGAGCGGCTGGAGGGCGGTGGTGTCGGCGGCGGGGGGACGCTCGGCGATCTTGCAGCCGGCCGCGAGGGCGGCCACGAGCGCGCCCAGGCCGGCGCGGCGGAACAGCGGGAGGAGGCGGGACATGCGCAGGCGCTCCGAAACGGGGAGAACGGGGGGAGGACCGGCCGGGCGGCGAGCGCCCGGCCGGTGGGGCGTCGAATGGATTACCAGATGGACACGCGGGCGTCGCCGGAGCGAACCATCGGATCGCCGTCCTTGCACGAGAACGCCGCGGCGAACTGCGGCATGTCGGACGGCGGCCCGTCGGCGCGGAACTGGCCCGGCGAGTGCGGGTTGGTGTTGAGGCTCACGAGCTGCGCCTTCTCGCGCATCGACCCGCGCCAGATGCGCGCCCAGCTCATGAAGTACCGCTGGTCCTGCGTGTAGCCGTCGATCTTCTGGGCGGCTTCCGTGGGATTCTTCTTGAGCGCCGCCTGCAGCGCGTCGTAGGCGACGTTGAGGCCGCCCAGATCGGCGATGTTCTCGCCGAGCGTGAGCTGCCCATTGACGTGTTTGCCGGGCTGGTCGGCGAGCGGCGCGTAGCCGTCGTACTGCTTCACCAGCTTGGCCGTGCGCTCGTCGAACTGGGCGCGGTCGGTCTTCGTCCACCAGTTGGCGTTGTTGCCGTCGCCGTCGAACTGGCTGCCGTGGTCGTCGAAGCCGTGGCTCGACTCATGGCCGATCACCGCGCCGATGGCGCCGTAATTAATGGCGTCGTCGCCGTTGGCGTAGAAGAACGGCGGCTGCAGGATCGCGGCCGGGAAGTTGATCGTGTTCTGCGTGGGGCTGTAATAGGCGTTCACCGTCTGCGGGGTCATGCCCCACTCGTAGCGGTCGGTGGGCTGGCCGATTTTCTTGATATTATACTGATAATTGAACTTGGCCGCCGCCTGCACGTTGGCGTAGTAATGGTCGGGGCTGATCGTGAGCCCGTCCCAGTCGCGCCAGTGGTCGGGGTAGCCGATCTTGGGCAGGAACTTCTGCCATTTCTCGAGCGCCTGCTTCTTGGTGGTCTCGCTCATCCAGCTCAGGTTCTCGATGCGCGCCCTGAGCGCATTGCGCACGTTCGTCACCAGCTCCTCGGCGCGCTGCTTGGCTTCGGGCGGGAAGTACCTGGCCACGTAGAGCTGGCCGAGGGCCTGGCCCATCGCGCCGTTCACGGCGCCCACCGCGCGCTCCCAGCGCGGCGGCTGCTGCGGCTGTCCCTGCAGCGTGGTGCCCTTGAACGCGAAGTCTTCGGCCTCGAACGCCGGCGCGAGGTAGGGCGCCGCGTCGTCGATGGTGTGGAAGGCGAAATATGCCTTCCAGGCGTCGACGGGCGCGTGCGCGATCAGGCTGTCCATGCCGGCGAAGAACCCCGGCTGCGAGAGGGAGAAGCCCTTGCCCGGCGCCACGCCCTGGACCTTGAAGAACGTCCCCCAGTCGAAGTGCGGCGTCACCCGGTTCGCTTCGGCCACCGAGACGAAGTGATACTGGTTCTTCGGATCACGGAGCGCCACGCGCGAGAGGGAGTGCTCGGCGAGACTCGTCTCGAGGGCCATCGCGTCGGCGGCCCGGCGGCTCGCGTCGGCCGCCGGCACGCCGGTGAGCGCGAACAGCTTGGCGATGTGCTGGACGTAGGCGTCGCGCAGATCCTTGTACTCGGCTTTGGTATAGTAGTCCGGCGTCGGCAACCCCAGGCCGCCCTGCGACGCGGAGCCGATCTGCATCTTGGCGTCGTGGAAATCGGCGTTGGCGCCGAAGCGGAACACCTGGCCGTTGCCCGACGCGAACGCGCCGTCGAGCCATGCCACGACGTCGGCCGGTGTCCTGATCGCGTTGATCGCGTCGAGCTCGGGCTTGATCGGATCGAAGCCGGCGCGGGCGATCGCCGCCGTGTCCATCGCGGAGCGGTAGAGCCATCCGATCTTCTGCTCGATGGAGCCGGCCTTGGCCTTGTCCGCGCCCTGGTCGGCCTGTTCCACGAGCTGGTGCTGCTCGTCGAGGCTCTTCTGCGTGAGCGCCGCGAAGGTGTTCCAGGCGGTCTTGTCGCCGGGGATGGGATTGGCGGCGATCCACTTGGCGTTGACGAACGCATTGAGGTCGCTGCACGGCGAGACCGTGGTGTCGAGCATCGCGACGTCGAACACCGGGCCCGTGTCGGCGGCAGCGGCCGCCCCCGGCGCGCGCTGGCCCGCCGCGGCGGAGCGTCCCTGGCCGCACGCAGCGGCCGCCGCCATCGCCACCACCGCGGCGATGGACCCCAAGATGCGTTTGCTCATGGCTGGTCTCCCGATGCCGGCCCGGCGCCGTTGCCGACGTTCCGGGCGGTAACGTAAAAGTTTTCGTCCACTTTGAAATCCGACGGCGATCCGAGCGTCGTGGCGGCCGTCTGCCACTGCTCGCTGGGATGAATGAACCGGTATTCCCCGGGCGCCAGCGTGACCTTCACCGGCATGTCGAAGCCCGGCACCACGTGCGTCCACCGAAACGCCACCGTGTCGCCGGAAAAGCGGTACTCCAGCTCCGGCACCATGGTCGTGGTCAGATACTCGGCGAACACCTTGCTCAGGTCCACGCCTGCCTGGGCGCTGATGTACTGCTCCACCTGCTCGCTGGTCACCGTCTGGTGGCGGAAGGTGCGCTGCAATCCGCGCAGAACGCCGCGCCATTTCGCGTCGTCGTTCACAATCTGCCGAATGGTGTTCAGCATGTTGCCGCCCTTGTAGTACATGTCGCCGGAGCCTTCGGCGTTGACGCCATACGCGGGGATGATCGGGCGGTCGTTCTGGATGTTGGCGCGGGTGCCGATCACGTAGCGCTCGCCCGCCGCCTTGCCCTGCTGGCACTCCTCATAGAGGCTCTCGGCATAGTTGGCGAAGCTCTCGTGCACCCACATGTCGGCGTGGTCCTTGCCGCTGATGCTGTTGCCCCACCACTCGTGCGCGCTCTCGTGCACGATGATGAAGTCCCACGCCAGGCCAAGGCCGGTGTGCGAGAGATCGCGCCCCAGATAGCCGTTCTCGAAGCGGTTGCCGTACGCCACCCCACTCTGGTGCTCCATGCCCAGGTGCGGCGCCTCGATGAGCTTGTAGCCGTCGGCGTACCAGGGATACGGGCCGAACCAGTGCTCGAAGCAGCTCATCATCGACGTCGCCTGGGCCCACTGGCGCTTCGCGGCGTCCAGATGGTACTCGAGCGGCCAGAAGTCCATGGTGAGGGCGCCGTCCGCGCCGTGGTAGATCGTGCTGAAGTGCGTGTAGTCGCCGGCGTTCACTTCCACGTCGTAGTTGTTGATCGGCTCGGTGACGAACCACTCATAGGTCGTGGTGCCGTCGCCGTTCGGCGTGACCGAACGCAGACGCCCATTCGACACGTCGATCATGGGATCGGGCACGGTGATGGCGATGCGCTGGCTGTCGGGTTCGTCCGACAGGATGTCCTTGAGCGGCCACCACACGCTGGCACCGAGGCCCTCGTTGGCCGTGGCGACCCACGCGTCGCCGGGGCTATCGCGCTGCCAGATGTATCCGCCGTCCCAGGGCGGCCGCCGCGCCGCCCGTGGCTTGCCGTGGTAGTACACCGTGACCGTGTTCGTCGCGCCCGCGCGCTGCGGCGCGTCGAGCGTGACGAAGAAGGCGTTCCCGTCGCGCCGGTAGCGGAGTGTGCGGCCGTCCTGCCGCATGCTGTCGGCCACCATCGGCTCCTGCAGATCGATCTGCATCTCCTGCGCGGGACGCAGCACGGTGTAGGTGATGCGATTGTAGCCGGCGATGCTGCTGTCGGCGGGGTGGACGCTGACGTGCAGATCGTAGAAGCGCGCGTCCCACCACGAGCGCGCGGGGCCGTTGGTCCCGCGGAGCGTATCAGCGTGGGTGAACTCGGCAGCGGGGCGCTGCGCGGTCGCGGTCGCGGCGAACGCCGCCAGGACGAAGGGAATGAGGGTGCACCGCATGGGCGAGTGGAACTCCGGAGTCGGTTGAGACTCCCCCATCTTACTCGCCGGTACGTCCGCTGTCATCGCGCCGGGGACCGGCGCCCCCGGGCCGCCTCAGAACAGGTGCTCGAGCTTGTCGATGAGATCGGCCTTCGCACACACGGTGGGCGGCTGCGTGTCCTGCGGCTTGGATGCCGCGTCGGCCGCGAACTGGAAGGCGACGAGTCCGAGCAGTGCGTAGCGCGACGCGAGCCACCGCGGCAGCTCGCCCCAGCGCTTGCCGGCGGCCCATCCCGCCCAGACCACCGCCGCTTCGAGCGCGAAATCCACCCACCGCCACTGATACAGGTTGAGCCCCACCACCGGCCCGCCCACCCACAGCGCCTTGAGTCCGGTGAGATAATCCGCCAGCAGATGCGACACCACGAGCGCGCCCACCACGAGTGCCGCGCGCCCGCGATGCGTCCGCCAGAAGGCGGCGGCGCCGAGGACGAGCGCCGTGGCGGCAATGGCGGCGAGCGAATGCGTGTACGCGCCGTCGGGATTGCAGACGCCACCCGCCGCCAGCGCCAGGTCGGCGAGGTCGGGCGCGATGGCGGCCAACACTAGCCACCCGAGCGGGGCTTCGGGATCGACGGCGCGGGCGCCGAGCGCGAGGCCGAGGTGGCCGGTGATCATGCGGGAGCGATGCGCGGCATGGGTCCGGAGAAGATAATCCGGCCCGCAACGTCACGCGGGCGCGCCCGCGCGCCAATCAGTGCGTGAAGCGGAATCCGAGCGTGGCGCCGCCGTGCACGTTCGGCGCCACCGACGCGTGCGCGAGCACGCGGTTGAGCCAATCGTTGGGATGGGCGTGCTCATATTGCACCGTTTTAATACCGCTGAAGATCCCGATGCCGGCGCCGAAGATGATGTCGCTCACCCAGTGCGCGTTGTTGTAGAGCCGCGAGATGCCGGCGGCGCTGGCCGCGCCATAGGTCAGGAACCCGACGAGCCGCGCGTGGTCGGGCCACCGATCGGCGGCCTCCGCGGTCACGGCCGACGCCACCGAGAACGCCGCGAGCGTGTGCCCCGACGGAAACGCCTGCCAGTTGCCGTCCACCCGTATGCCGCGGCCAAAACGATAGCTGTCGGCATCGGCGTTGGCCTGGCGGGGGAGCGGCCGCCCAACGGCGCCCTTAAGGACGAAGCCGGCCAGCGACGCGACGACCAGCGCTTCGCTGGCGTGGAGCCCCATGTCGGTGAGCGTCTGATTGCCCAGGAGACGGCCCGCCGCGTACATGCCGCTGCTGATGTACACGGTGCCTGGATCGGCGATGTTGCGGAAGAGCGCCGACGCGCGCACGAGCCCCGGCTCATTCTGGTTCTGCGGGAGCTGCAGATTGTGCGCCACCAGCTGGTCGACGGGGAGCGCCGCGGCGGTCGCCGCGGTGAAGCCGAGGGCGATCCAGGCGTCGCGACGGGTGAACAGCGGATGCGCGCGCGGGGCTGAGTCCGAACGCGCGGAATCGCCGGCGACGGGCGTTTGTGCGTACGCGGCGACGGGGCTCGCCGCGCCCACCGCCAAACACCCGAACACGCCCAGGGCACGCGCCCAGCGGGCTCCGCTCCACGTCATGGTCTCGCTCCGTCGTTCGTTTGGGGCGCGGGCCGTGCGCGCCATGAGTTGGGCCGCCCGTTCGACCCCGCGCGCCGCGGCAAGTTCCTGGTGGCGCGCGGCGTACCGCGGACGGCGCGCCAACCTACCATGTTTGGGCCGGGCCGTCGACGAAATCGCGCGAATCTTGCGGCCTCTTAGCAGGGCGCCGCCCCGGCCGCGGGTATTGACGATGAACTCGGTCGGGTTCATGATCCCGGACCCCGCCCCACCACCCCCAACCTCTCTCCGAGTCGAGGTTCCCATGCGCGACTACGTTCGGTTCGCCGTCGTGGCCGGAGCGTTCGTGACCGCCGCTGCGTGCGCCAAGCAGCAGGACAAGCCGCCGGCCGCGTCGCCGCCGGCGGCGCCACCCGTCGTGACGATCCACGCGAAGGACTTCGCCTACACCATGCCCGACACCGTGCCGGCCGGGTACGTGACGTTCCATCTCGTGAACGACGGTCCGGACCTGCACCACGCGACCATCGTGCGGCTGGACAGCGGGAAGACCATGGCCGACATGGAAGCGGCCCTCAAGCATCCGGGCCCGCTGCCGGCGTGGCTGGTGTCGCTGGGGGGCCCGAATGCGCCCGCCCCGGGGGACACGTCGAACGCGACGCTGAACCTCACCGCGGGCAGCTACGCGGTGCTCTGCTTCGTGGACGTGCCCGGCGGCGTGCCGCACTTCGCCAAGGGGATGGTGCACCCGCTCGTGGTGGCGGCCGCGGCCGGCGGCGCGCCCGCGGCCCCGCCCACGGCCGACATCGCGGTGACGCTCGTCGATTATGGATTTGAGTTCTCTAAACCCCTCACCGCCGGCCATCACGTGTTCGCCGTCACCGACAGCGGCCCGCAGATGCACGAGCTGGAGCTGGTGCAGCTCGCCCCGGGCAAGACGGGCGAGGACGTGGTGAAGTGGGTGCAGAATCCCCAGGGACCGCCGCCGGGCAAGCCCATCGGCGGCATCGCCGGCGTGGTGCCCCACGTCCCCACGTACTTCTCGGCCGACCTCGCCAAGGGCAATTACCTGTTCATCTGCTTCGTGCCCGATGCCAAGGACGGCAAGCCGCACTTCATGCACGGGATGATGCACACCGAAACGATCGAGTGATCGGGCGGCCAGAGGCCGCCGTCTCCGCCGCCCGGGCCCAGTGCCCGGGCGGCGCCGTTTTTGGCACCCCGCGCCCCCGGGAGGGTTACATTCCGTGGACACCGCCCCCCCCCCCGCCCCACACTCATGACCCACGCCAGCCGTTCGCCTCGCCCCCTGGACCGCGCATGATCCCACGGCGCGCCATTCGTCTGCTGCCGGCGCTCGCCCTCGCGGTGGCGGCCTGCGGCCCCAAAGCGGAAGACTCGTACGTCCGCGGCCATGGACTCGCCGTAGCCGACCTGTCGCTGCGCGACCGGGCGGCGATCTATCAGGAAGCCATCGGCGGCGCGTTTCAGGTGGGCGACCCGTCGCTCTACCTGCTGCTCGACCCGCGGCTCCTGCCGCGCACCGCGGGCTTCGGCCCCGGCGAGGACGTGACCGAGGGACTGCGCAATACGCTGCTCAAGAGCCACCTCGTGCAGGGGACCTGCCAGCCCGCCGGCGACGGGAGCAAGCTCGCCCACTGCCAGGCGCCCATGGCGGGCTACGTGGTGCGATTCTCGAACGTGTTCCGGATGCCCGGCGACACGATGAGCGTCTACCTGTACGTCCAGCGGTACTCCACGCCGACCAGCGTGGGCGTGGGCCACCTGCGCTTCGAGCGCATCTACAAGGTGGTGCGCCGCCCGTCGGGGTGGGAGGCAGTCTCCGAAGGGCGCGTGGACCTCAGCAACCAGTAGCCCGGGCGGCGAAACACTGCCCGGGGTGCCCGCGTAGAGAGAGCAGACACCCACGCCGGAGCCGTTCCGTGATATCCGCCCTTCTCCGTCTGTTCGCGCTGCGCCCGTTCCTCACGATGGCCATTCTGGGCATTCCGGTGCTCGTGCTGATCGCCGTGGGACTGGTGACGATCTTCGCGCTCAAGTTCCTCGTGTTCATCGTGTTGCCCGTGGCGCTGGTGATCTGGCTGCTCCGGCGGCTCTGGCGCCCGAACCACGGCACGGCCACGTAATACGAGTTCCGCTCTGGCGCATTCGTGCGCCCGGCCGCAGGTTGGGAAAGGCCGGCCGCGATGCCGCGGCCTGGCCATCTGGTTTGACGGAACGCATATCCCCGTCCCCCCCGAGGCCGTCATGTCCGTCGCACCCGCCGCCCCGATCCACCGGCGATTCCTGACCGTGGCCACGGCGCTCGTGGCCGCCGCCTGCGGGCCGGGCGCCTCGCAGCCGGAACCGGCCGCCGCTCCCGCGCCGCTGCTCGAGCGCGACGTGGTCACGCCGGTCTCGCGTCCGGTCAGCGATGGCGATCTGCACGCGTTCGCCATCGCCCCGTGGCACTACGACCGTGTCGAGTGCCGGTTCGTGCGCCAGACGCCCACGGGCGCCGTGATCGAGACCGCCTTCTATCCCTCGTTCGCCGACGCCCAGGTGAGTCTCTCGCTCACCTACGACTCCACCGGGCACCTGGTGCGGTCCGGGGAAACCCACGGCGTCTTTCGCTTCCGTCCTCCCGCGGGCGACATCAGCAAAGCCGTACGAGACAGTGCGCTGCGCGCGCAGTCGCAGGGCCTGCGCCAGACGCTCATTTCGCTGGACTACCTGGTCGACCCCGGCCTCCTGGTCCGGCGCGACAGCGGCATGACCACGCGCACGCTGGCGGTGTCCACGCGCGGCGTGGGCGACCTGCCGGTGCTCGACCGCCCCGCCGAGCATGCGCGCGAAGCCGCGCGGGCGTGCCCGCCCGGCGCGCGCGGCCTTCGCGCCGCTAGCCCGCCGAGCGCTTCCGGCGGCTGATCTCGTCGCCGACCACCGCCAGCACGATCACCACGCCCAGCGCGATCTTCTGCACGTAGGGGTCTACGTTGGCGAGATTGAGCCCGTTGGTCAGGACGCCGATGAATACGGTGCCCCAGAGCGTGCCGGCGATCGTGCCGCGCCCGCCGAACAGCGACGCGCCGCCCACCACCACCGCGGCGATCACGTCCAGTTCGTACTGCTGGCCCGCGTTGGGGACGCCGGCGCCGAGGCGCGAGGCCAGCGTCAGCCCGCCAATGCCGGCCAGGGCGCCGTTCAGCACGTAGACCCACCAGATCACGCGCTTGGTGTTCACGCCGGCGAGCCACGCGGCTTCGGTGTTGCCGCCAATGGCATAGATGTGCCGCCCGAACACGGTGCGCCGAAGCACGAACGATCCGGCGAGCATGACCGCGGCCATCACCAGTACGGGCGCCGGAATGCCCGCGATCACGGAGCGCCCCAGGGCGCCAAACGACGACGGCAGGTCGCCGATGCTCCGCCCGCCGGAGACGATGAACGCCAGCCCGCGAGCGATGGTGAGCATGGCGAGGGTGGAGATGAACGCCGGCACCTCGAGGTAGGCCGTGAGCGTGCCGTTCACGACGCCGGTGGCGGTGCCCACGAGTACGGCCACCAGGAGCGCCATCGTCGCGGGCATGAAGCCGTGCGCCGCCGCCATGGCACCGGTCACGCCCGTGAGCGCCACCACGGAGCCCACCGAGAGATCGATGCCCGCCGTGAGGATCACCGCCGTCATCCCCACGGCGAGAATGCCCGTCACGGCCACGCTCAGCAGCACGTTGACCGCGTTGTCCAGCGAGAAGAACCCCGGCGCGATGAACGCGAACACCGTGGCTTCCACGACGGTGGCCAGCGCCAGCATGGAATCGGCCACCCGCTGCCAGGTCATGCGCGGCACGTTCATGCGGCGGCGCTCTCCCCGAGAATCAGCGCGGCCACGCGTTCCTGCGTCGCCTCGTCGCGCGTGAGTTCGCCCACGACGCGGCCGTCGCGCATCGCCACGAGCCGGTCGGCCATGCCCAGCGCCTCGGGCAGGTCCGACGAGATCATGAGAATGGCCGCGCCGTCGTCGGCCAGCCGCCGCATCAGCGCGTAGATCTCCGCCTTCGCGCCCACGTCGATCCCGCGGGTGGGCTCGTCGAACAGCAGCACGCGCGAGTGGCGCAGCATCCAGCGCGCCAGCACCACCTTCTGCTGGTTGCCGCCGGAGAGCTGCTGCGCCGCGCGGTCGAGCATCGGCGGGCGCACGGCCAGCGCCTCGACCCAGCGCGCCACGCCCGCGCGCTCGCGCGCCCGGTCCACCACCCCCCGCGGCGCCATCGCGCCGAGCGACGGCAGCGATACGTTTTCACGAATAGTCCCCATGAGCACGAGCCCCTGGCGCTTGCGATCCTCGGGCAGCAGCCCGACGCCGGCGGCGATCGCCTCGCGCGGCGTGCGCGGCGTAAACGGCGCCCCGTCGAGGAACATCCGGCCGCCCGTCAACGGCGCCGCGCCGAAGATCGCCTGCGCAAGCTCCGTGCGCCCCGCACCCACGAGCCCCACGAGCCCCACGATCTCGCCGCGGCGCAGCGCGAGCGACGCGCCACGCACGGGGCCCGAATCGACGCGCTCCAGCCGCAGCACCTCGGCGCCTGGCGCGGCCGCGGGCCGCGGGTACCCCGCCGCCAGCTCGCGTCCCACCATCAGCTTCACCACGTCGGTGCGTGACATTCCCGCGAGGGACGCCGATTCCACCACGCGCCCGTCGCGCAGCACGGTGATCCGGCTCGCGATGCGGAAGATCTCTTCCAGACGGTGCGAGATGTAGATCACCGCCACCCCCTCGTCGCGCAGCTGGGCGATGACGCGGAACAGCGCGTCGGTTTCCTCCTGCGCCAGAATCGCCGTGGGCTCGTCCATGATCAGCACGCGCGCGTCGGCCGCGACGGCCTTGGCGATCTCGGTCATCTGGCGCGCGGCCAGCGGCAGGTCGGCCACGCGCGCCGCGGGATCGAGCCGTGCTTGCCCCAGCCGGTCGAGCACGGCGCGCGCCGCCGCGTGCTGCCGCGCCCGGTCCACCACGCCGCGCCGCGCCGGCTCCGCGCCCAGGAACACGTTCTCGGCCACCGACAGCTCGGGCACGAGGCTCAGTTCCTGGTGAATCATCCGCACGCCCACCGCGTGCGCCGCGTGCGGCGACTCGAAGCGCACGGACCGGCCGTCCACCGCCAGGGTGCCGGCGTCGGGCCGCACGGCGCCGGACAGCACCTTCATGAGCGTGGACTTGCCGGCGCCGTTCTCGCCGGCCACGGCGTGCACCTCGCCCCCGGAGGCGGCAAAGCTCACCCCGTCGAGCGCCAGGACTCCGGGGTACCGTTTGACCAGCGCGTCGGCCGAGAGGTCCACGCGGTTACTGCTGAGGGGCCGCGGCGGCCATCGCCTTCACCGAGTCGGCGTCGACGATCCGCACCGGCACGGCGATCCGCGCCGCGGGCGCCTTGCCCGCCAGATAGTCCGCGATTGCGTCGATGGTCCGCTCGCCGATCTGCTTGGGCTGTTGCGCCACGTCGGCCTTGAGCTGCGTGCCGCCGGCAATCGCGCGCTGCGCCTCGGCGCCCGCGTCGTAGCCCACGATGATCAGCTGATCGGCGTGATGCGACTGCGCGCTGGAGAGCGCCCCGAGCGCCGATTCGTCGTTGATCGCGAAGATGGCGTTGAGCTTCGGATGCGCCTGCAGCATGTCGTCGGCGGCCTTGAGCGCGTGGTCGCGCGTGCCCGATCCGTTCAGGTCGGCCACGAGGTGCAGCCCGGGATACGCGGCCAGCGCCTGCTTGAACCCGGCCTCGCGATCGATGGTGGACTGCACGTCGGGCTCGCCGATGATGCCGACGTCGCCCTTGCCGCCGAGCGCCCTTGCGATGTAGTCGGCGGCGAGCTTGCCGCCTGCGACGTTGTCCGACGCGACGTGCGCGACCACCGTGCCGCCGTCGGCGGCGATGTCGGCGGTGAACACCGGAATGCCGGCCTTGTTTGCGCGCTGAATCGCCGGGCCGATCCCCTTGGAGTCCACCGGGCAGACGATGATCGCGTCCACGTGCCGCACGATGAAATCGTCGATCTGCGACTGCTGCTTGGCCAGATCGCGGTCGCCGGAGTTGAGCACCAGCGCGTAGCCGTGCGCCGCCGCGCCCTGGCGCAATCCCGCCTCGAGCTGACGATAGAACTCGTCTTCACGCGTGAGCAGGGAGACGCCGATGGTCTTGGAGGCGGTGCCGGCGCTCGATCCGCCGCGCTTGCAGGCGGCGGGCACCAGACTGAGGAAGAGCAGCGCGGCCGCGGCGGACCAGCGGCGCGCGAGGTGGGCTCGCATGTGGGCAATCACCGTGGAAGGAAGAACCGGAGCGAAAGCTCCCACGAGCGAGTGCAAACTTCAAGCTCAGGGCATGCGATTTCTCAATGCGGCGCTCACCCGGCTGGGCTGCTGCAGGAGATCGGTGGGCTGATCGGCGGGGGTGGCCGAGAGGAGGGTGCGCACCAGCTCCGAAAAATCGAACGCGGCGTGATACACGTTCCACCGTCCGTCGGCCGTGAGCGCCGAGGGCCAGAAGTGCAGCGTGTCGGTGGCCGCGTCGTAGCTCATCGTGCCCCGGTACCAGGTGCGCACCTTGAGCTTGCGCGCGGCCGGCATGCCGCGCCACATCACCGGCACCGGGAAGGTGTGCCAGCGCACGCCGTCGGGGCTGATCGCGATCCAGAGGTCGTTGGATGCGCAGTCGTTGGTGGGCGCATGCGCGGCGTACAGGGCGACATAGCCCTGGTGATCCGGCAGCGCGAGCACGTCGAGGTGCCAGATCGTGAACCCGGGCTGCTGCAGCGCCACGTCGGTCGGGTCCGACCATACCGCCCGCTCGAACGCGGCCGACGCCGCGGGATGCGCGGTGCGCATCCTGATGCTGGTGTTGCCCGACGAGCACCCCACGCCCGACCGCACGTACCACATGCGCGCGGTGCGGTCGTCGTCGATGACGATGGCCGGCGAGACGGCGTCGTGATCGCGCTCGCGAAACGCCAGCACGGGGGTGGACCAGTGGCGGCCGTCGCCGGTGGAGGTCGCGTAGATGTTGTTGAACCCGCCGCTCACCTCGCGATAGTACGTGATGAGGCGGCCGGTGCCGGGGTCGAAGGCCTGATCGGGATCGGAGTTGTAGTGACCAGGACCGCCCCACGGAATCACCGGGTTGGCGACGCCGTCGGGGAGCTGCCAGCGCGTGGGGGTCTGCGCCGTGAGGAACGAGGGATTCTCCCACTGCGGATCCGAGCCCATGTACGGCGTGTAGGTGACCCAGCACTGCGACGTGTTCCAGGACGCCGGCGCGCACGCCAGATCGGGATGGACCGCATCGGCGGCGTGCGAGTAGCCGTCCGGAGGCATGGGGACCTGCGTGAGCGACGCCGCGACCATGGTTTGCAGTTGGCTCAGCGGCGCTGCGGGGTCGGACGTCGCGGGCGGCGGCATCGTGGGGCGGCCGTCGAGGGGGCGGCCCTCACGACCCGGCGCGCGGTCACCGGCGGCGCGGCCAGTGCGGCGCACGCCGGTGAGCGCCGCGCGGTCGGAGCACGCGGTCAGCAGGATGACCATGATGACGGAAGCGATCGGCGATCGCATGGCGCACTCGATGTCAGCGTCGACGTGAGAGCGTGGGCCAGCAGGGACCAGCGCGGGGGCGGGACTCCCCGGAGGGGCGGAGGCGGCGCGGGCCACAGTATAACGCTTCCCGGGCAATTGGAAAGCGCGGCGTGCTCCGCGTAACACATTGTATGGGAACACGTTATATCGACGTGTCTCATGCGGGGCCTGAACCACGACGCGCATCGGCCGCCGAGCGCGGGTGAACATTAGCGGATCAGGAAGTCTCGGTTACGAGTTCATTAAAACCGGTGCGTGCGAATGGTCCGGCGGGCATATTGGCCGCACTGCAGCGCGGCGCCGTGCGG
>JAGWRB010000127.1 GCA_028876725.1 Gemmatimonadota bacterium | reverse complement strand
TCGCGCCATTGGTTCTGCGTGCGATCGCGCTCCCGCAGGCGGAGCTGCTCCTGGAATACGCCGCTCGGCAGGTTCGCCGGGTTGAAGCCCAGCCGCAGCGTCACCGGCACGTTCAGCGTCGTCCCGGCGGGCTTGATCTCGTAGCCGGTGCCGGGCAGGAACTGCGTGTCACCACTGAACACCGCGTTGTCCACCGCGGTGATCGTGATGTCGGTGGCCGTGGCCAGCGCGCCGGCCGGAATGTCGAGCACCACCGCACCATCCGCGGAGCTCACCACGCCGCCGAGTGATCCGACCACCGTCCCGTTGGGCTGCACCACGACCGTAGCCGTCGCGCTCTTGCCGTCGGCGGTCGCGGTCACGGTCGCCGAGCCGAATGACACGGCGGTCACTTCACCGTCGGCCACCAGCGCGACGGCCGGGTCACTCGTCGTCCACGTAACGGCCGACGGGAGCACCTCGCCGCAGCTGCACGTCGGCTGCGCCATGAGCGTGGCATGCTCGCCCGCCTTCAGCGTGACCGACGATTGGTTCAGCGACACGACGGCCGTCGCATGGACGTGCTCGGGCGTCGCCGGAGTCTTGCCGTCGTGGCACGCGATGGCCCAGAGGCCAACGAGCGCCGCCACGCCGGCGGTGAACAGCATTCTTGTATTCTTCATACCCCCTCCCTCTTGAGTGCCGCCTCCGGCGGATGCAATGCCCGCCGTCCCACTGCTGAAGCGTTCACCCATTCCGATCTGGGGTCGATTGGGGGAACAGACCCGAATTCGTGCGGTGACCGCCGTCGGCCCCGTGCGCGGAAGATCGGGCGTTCGCCCACTTGCATTTGCGCGTGGGCCGACGGGACGCCCTGGCGCGCCGGGCCGATGGGGCCGCATGTTTGCGCGAGTCCTGATTGCGCCGCCCTCACTCGTTTCCCACCTGCCGGTCCCGTTCATGTCACGCCCCGCGCTCTCGCTGTCCGCCGCCGCGCTCGCCCTCGCCGTGTCCATCCCGGTCTCGGCCGTCAGCCAGCGCCCCACGCCGCGATCGGAACTGACGCTGCTCACCTCACTGCTCGCGATTCCGAACGTGGCCGCCGATCGGGCCGGCATCGCGCGCAACGCGGAGTGGCTCCGGGCCGCGTTCGAGCGCCGTGGCTTTCGCATGCGCGAGGTCTCCACACCGGGTTCGCCAGTGCTCATCGGCGAGCGCCCCGGCACTGGGCCGCGCCCCGGGCGCACGCTGACATTCTACTTTCATTATGACGGCCAGCCGGTCACGGCCTCCGAATGGCAGGATGCCGGGCCCTTCGATCCCATCGTCCGGGACGCGCCGCTGGAGAACGGCGGGCGCGTGGTCGCGCTGCCGGCCACCGGACCCGTGAACCCCGAGTGGCGCCTCTACGCGCGCTCATCCGCCGACGACAAGGGGCCGATCGCCGCCTTCCTCTCGGCGATCGACGAAGCACAGGCCGACGGCATGCCCATCACGTCCACCATCAGAGTCTTGATGGAAGGCGACGAGGAGGCAGGCTCGCCCTCACTGCCCGCGGTCGTGCGCGATCAGGCCGAGCACATTCGCGGCGATCTGGTCATCCTGGTCGACGGCCCGCAGCACCCGAGCGGGCGTCCGACCTTCGTGTTCGGTGCGCGCGGCATCATGAGCGCTGAGCTCACGGTGTTCGGCGCCCGGCACGATCTGCACAGCGGCAACTACGGGAACTGGGCGCCCAACCCGGCGGTGGAGCTCGCACAGCTCGTCGGGTCGATGACCGACAGCACCGGACGGGTCACGATCCCTGACTTCTATAAGGATGTCGTGCCGCTCACCGCCGAGGAGCAGCGCGCGATCGCCGAGATCCCCGATTTCGACAGCACTCTCATGCGCCGGTTCGGATTCGCCCACCCGGACTTCCCCGGCCAGCGGCTCGACGCGCTCGACAACCTCCCCACGCTCAACGTCTCGGGGCTCGGCGCCGGAACGGTCAGTGGCCAGGGGCGCACGGTGATCCCGGCGCAAGCCGTGGCGCGACTCGATCTCCGTTTCGTGAAGAACGTGGCGCCGGACTCGCAGTTCGCGCGGCTCGAGGCCTACGTCCGCGCGCGGGGCTTTCATCTGGTCGCCGGCGACGCGCCGAGCGACGCCGAGCGAGCGGAATATCCGAAGCTCGCCAAGTTGCGGCGCATGGGCGGGTATCCCGCTGGCCGAACGCCGCTCACCAATCCGGTGGCGCGGCAAGTCGTGGCCGCGGTGGCCAAGGCCACCGGCACGACCCCGGCGCGCCTGCCGTCCCTGGGCGGTTCCACCCCCTTCTATCTGTTCTCCGACCGGCTCGGCGCCCCGACGATCGGGATGCCGGTGGTGAACTTCGACGACAATCAGCACGGTCCGAACGAGAACCTGCGGCTCGGGAACTACTTCGCCGCCATCGCGGCGATGCGGGCCATGCTGACGATGCCGTAGAAGGCGGCGCACGGCTCTTTTCACCGGACCCGGAACCCGTCATCTTCCGCCGATGACAGATCCGGGATTCGACCGTGCGATCGACGGCGGCGGCCAGCGCCCGCTGCGCTGGATGCTCGCGCTGTATGTCGCGACGGCGGTCGCGGTGGCGCTCCAGCGATCGCTCGGCATACCGCCCGAGAACAATTTCCTGATCTTCCGGGCGTCGTTCGAGCACCTGCGTCACGCCCAGGATCTGTACGCCGCCTACCCGGCCGAATACTCTGATCGGTTCAAGTACAGTCCGACGTTCGCCCTGCTCTTCGCGCCGTTCGCCCTGCCGCCGCTGGTGCCTGCGTTCGTCCTCTGGTCCACCGTGTGCGCGCTCGTCGTATTTGCGGGCGTCAGAGGCGTGCTTCCCGCCGGGCGCGCCGCGCTGGCCCTCGGCATCGCGTGGCTGGCCGTGCTGGGCGACCTGCAGCGCGCGCAGACCAACGCGCTGTGCGCCGGTCTGATCCTGGTGGGATGGGCGGCGATGGAACGCCGTCGCCAGAGCGCCGCCGCGGGGGCCATCATGGCCGGCGGGTTCATCAAGCTGTTTCCCATCGCCGCGCTTTCCGGCGGCATCTTCCATCCCCGCAAGGCGCGGTTCGCGCTCTCCGTGGCCGCTGCAGTCCTCATCGGCCTGGCCCTTCCCCTGCTCGTGACGCACGCGTCGACGCTGCGCATGCAGTATGCGTCGTGGCGCGCCATCGAGGCACGCGACGCAGTGCCCCTCGCCCAGTACGGAAGCGGCGGCGCGGACCTCTATGCCGGCGTGATGGGCTTGTTCCGTACGTGGTTCGGCGTCGACTGGCCGTTCTGGCCGCAGCAGCTGGTGGGCATCGTGATCCTGCTGGCGCCGCTGGTCCGCGGGCCGCGCGCGTGGACGGCCGGGTTCCGCCTCACGTTCGTCGCGTCGATCCTGGTGTTCTGCGTGTTGTTCAATCACCAGGCGGAGTCGCCCAGCTACTCCATCGCGATGATCGGCGCTGCGGTGTGGTATGCGGCGTCGGATCGGGCCTGGTGGCGCACCGTATTGATCGCGGCGTGCCTGGCCCTGGTGAACCTCGCGTCCACGTCGCTCATGCCCACGATGTGGTATCAGCACTACTACGTGCGGTATATGCTGAAGACCGTTCCGCTCGTGCCGCTGTGGCTGGCGATGCAGGCGGAACTGTTCGGCTGCCTCGGCGACGGGCGATCAGAGATCGCGAAAGTCGGCGAGCGCGAGGTCGCCGCGGCGCAGCCGCTCGACTAGCGCCCCCTCGGTGAGCGCCTCCCGCTCCCGTTCACGCTGCCAGGTGTAGCTGTCCACGGTCTCGAGCACGCGATCGACGCGTCCGGGATGCACCATCAGCTCGGTGACTCCGGGCGGCAGCCGGTCGAGCAGATTCAGCAGGCGGGCGGCGAACCCGCGGCCGCCCTGGAGCAACGGCCCGACAAAATGATCGGGAGCGCGCGTGGCCGGTGCCGCGCGCGACGCGACGCGCCACGCCGCACCGACGAGCGCGCCGCGCATCCGGGACGGGGCCAGGGCGGCGCGACGCGGCGACCATTCGAGCGGATGCCGCAGGGCGAGCGCGTGCGCGTCGGCAACACGCGCCACCGCGCTCGCGATGCCCGGCAGCGCGTGGACATGCCGGTGGGAATCGATGTGCGACACCGCAACGCCCGCGTCGCGAAGGGCGGCGAGCTGCGCTTCGCACTCTGCCTCCACTTCGCGTGCGCGAACGCGGCCGAGCAATGCGCGCCGCACGAGCGCCGCGAGCGTGAGGAACTCGCCTGCCGGCCCGCGCAGGCTCGCGGCATTCGTGAAGGGCCTCCCGACCAGCAGGTTGAAGTGCAGCCCTACGTCCAGCCGCGGGGTCGCACGCGCGCGCCGCACGCCGTCCTCCCACCCCGGACACCCCACCATCATCGAGGTGGACGTCACCGTGCCGGCTGCGTGCGCGTCGAGAATGCCCGCGGTGACTCCGGGCGTGAACGCGAAGTCGTCGGCGTTGATGATCAGACGCGGACGTTCGCGGGCGCGATCACGCGTACCGGCCACGCCAGTCGTTCCAGCGGATCTTGAACAGCTCTCCGGCCATCGTCACCGCGGACTGGGCGAATCGCACGGTGCTCGGCTCGTCGTCGTAGCGGAAGTGCACCGCGGTCTGGGTCACGGACAGTCCGCGGTGCTGGGCCACGTACAGTGCTTCGACGTCGAACCCGAACCGGGGAATCGTGAGGCGCGGAAAGACTTCCTGCGCCGCCCGCGCCGTGAATCCCTTGAGCCCCGCCTGCGTGTCGCGTACGCCGCGCAACATGACCGTGCGCACCATGAGATTGAACGCCCGGCTCATGACGTGCCGCGTGTAGAGATAGTGGAAGAATGTCGGGCTCATGAGGTAGCGCGACTCGGGGAGCACGCGGCAGGCGATCGCCACGTCGGCCCCCGCTTCGAGATCGCGCAGGATCTTGTTGATCTGATCCGGCGGATACGACAGATCGGCGTCGGTGAACACGCGGTATTCACCCCGCGCGGCGAGCATGCCGCGCGTGACGCTCGCGCCCTTGCCGCGGTTCGTCTCGTTGCGGATCAACCGCATCACCGGATGTGCACGGGCGAATTCGCGCAGCATCCCGGCGGCGGGTTGGGGACTGCCATCGTCCACGACGATGAGTTCGGCGGAGTACGGCTGGGCCGAAAGAAACGTGAGCACCTCGCACAGATTTCGGCGGAGGCGCTCAGCGCTGTTGTACGCGGGGATAACGAGCGTGAGGTACGGCACCTCACTGAGTCGTGCGTGCATCGAATGAAACATCGCCACGCCGGGTTCGCATTTGTACTGACCACTGACCGGCCGCCATTCAGAAATGGTTAAGGCGCCGTCGGGATTCCCCAGCCGTCCGGGACCGCCAACCACGATTGATGGGCGCCCGACGATCAGCCCTCGCCCGCCAGTTGGGACATTCCGCCCCACGCCGCCCACGGCTCGGGCGCTCCTGTCCCGGCGCGCGCGCGCCGCTGCTGGGGGGCGCGCTTGGCATGGTGATTGCACCCCGTCGCCGGTGGAGTCGACGAGGCGGGATGCGTGACGGCAGCGAACGCAGGGCATCGATGGCAACGGCGCGCGATCCGCCTGGGGAGCGCGGCTCTGTTCGCGCTCCCAGGCCCCGTGAACGCTGCCGCATCACGCGCCTGCTGCACGACCGTCACCGGCGGCGCCGACGCCGCGAGCGGCGTGATATGGCGGGGGCTCGAATTCACGCGCGCGCTCTCGCTCGAGCCCTGGGTGGAGCTGGCCCGGGGCGCGGCGTCGCTCGACGCGTCGGGCGTGTGGGCAGTGGACGGGTCGTGGGCCGAGCAGGAGGCCACGGCCGCGCTCTCTTGGAGCGGACGTCCGGGCACCGGGCGCGTGTTCGGCACCGCCTACGCCTTCCCCGGCGCGACGCGCGATCTCCCCTCGCCCGTCGGTGAGGTCAGCATCGAGTACGAAACCGCGGGCCCGACACCCGTGCGCGTGACCGTGAGTCGCAACGTGGCGCACGACCCGGAGCATGCGGCGGCCGCCGGGCTGGGCGCGGCCCACACGTGGGCCCGGACGTCCGGCGAACTGTTCACCGTCGTCGCGCTCAACCGCACCCGGTACTACGACGCGTCCGCAGGCGCCGTGCTGCAGGTGGGCGCGGGCGCGGCACGCGAGTTCCGCCCCGCGCGCCACATGGCCTTCACCGCGGGCATCGCCGCGATCTACAGCCCGGCGCACGCCAGAAGCTGGCTCCTGGCGCGCTGCTCCCTGGAGTTCGATCCGCTCGACGCGTGGGAGGCACCGCCTCCCGAGCGTCCCCTGACACACTCTCTGACCAAGAGTTCGCGATGAGCACGAAGCGATTGTTGCAGGCGCTCCGCACGCAGGAAGTGGAAACGCCGGCATTCGTATATGACGAAGTGCAGCTCGCCGACGACGCGCGGCTGGCGAAGGACGCAATCGCGGGGGATCGCACGCACCTCCTGTTCGCCATGAAGTCGTTCTCGGTGCCGGGCGGCCTGCGGGCCATCGCCTCCGCGGTGGACGGCTTCCACGCCAGCTCGCTGTTCGAAGCACGGCTGGCGCGCGACGTGCTGGGCTGGCGGGGCGTGGTGCATCTCACCACGCCGGGCATACGCCCCGGAGACGCCGACGACCTCTTTCATCTATGCGACCACGTGAGCTTCAACTCCCTCTCACAGTGGGAGCAGTTCCGCGACCAGGCCGCCGGCGTGACGTCGAGCGGCCTCCGCGTGAACCCCCGCCTGTCGAACGTAGCCGACGAGCGCTACGACCCCTGCAGCCGCCATTCCAAGCTCGGCGCCAGCGTCGACGACGTCGCGGCGATCCTGCGCACCGAACCGCACCGCCTCGACGGCATCAAGGGGCTGCTGTTCCACACCAACTGCGACGCGTTGGACACAACGCCCCTCCTCGAGACCGTGCGCTACCTGGACCGGATGATCGAGCCGCTGCTCGATCAACTCGACTGGATCGACCTGGGAGGCGGCTATCTGTTCCACGGCGCCGAGGCGAGCGAGGGGATCGAGGGGCGCCTGCCCTGGCAGAATCGCGCGCGCCGGACGCCCGACCTCGACGGACTGCACGCGGCGCTCGACCTGCTGCGCGCCAAGTACCACATGAACATCTATCTGGAGCCCGGCGCGTCCGTCTCACGCCGCGGCGGCGCGTTCGTGGCGTCGGTGGTCGATCTGTTCCAGAGCAGCGGCCGCACGGTCGCGGTGCTCGACACGAGCGTGAATCACATGCCCGAGGTGCTCGAGTTCCAGTTCGCCCCCGACGTGCTCGGCGATCTCGAGCGCGGCGGGCATCCGTACATCCTGGCCGGCGCCACCTGCCTGGCAGGCGACGTGTTCGGGGAGTACGCCTTCGCCGAGCGGCTCGCGCTGGGGTCGCGCGTCATCATCCCCGACATGGGCGCCTACAGCATGGTGAAGGCGAACATGTTCAACGGCGTGAACCTCCCCTCCATCTACGCGCTGGAGGAAGACGGCACGCTGGCGCTGCAACGCACCTACACGTACGACGATTTCCTCGCCCGCGCGGGCGGAGGGCACTATGTACATCCATGAGCAGCGCTTCGACATCCCGGTTGTGCCCGGGCACCGCAACTTGCTGGCGCACCTGGAGCGGGAGCTGACGGCGCGCAGCGGTGACGAGTCGCCCATCCGGGCCGTCGTGAGCGCCACGAACGACATGCACTACGAGTGCGAGACCGGATTGGTGGGCGGGCTGAGCCCGCGCCGCCGGGAGGCCCTGCCTTCCATGTTCCGCTTCCGCCGCCGGCGCATGGAGAACACCGAGGGCTTCACCACCGTGTTTCTCGTGCCCACCGGCATCGGGAGCACCATCGGCGGTCACGCCGGCGACGCGACGCCGGCGGCCGCCCTCCTGGCCAGCGTTTCCGATACGCTGATCACGCACCCGAACGTCGTGAACGCGTCGGACATCATCGACCTGCCGCACAACGCGCTCTACGTGGAGGGCAGCATCATCACCCGGTTCATGATGGGCGCCATCGGGCTGGAACCGGTGCGTGACAACCGCGTGCTGGTGGTGATCGACTCGCAGCATGGCTCCCAGTTCGAGAGCGCCGCGATCAACTCCGTGAACGCGGCCCGGTCCACGTACGGGCTCGACGCGCCGCGTATCGTGATGCTCGATCCGCCGGTATCCGTCCGCGCCGAGTACGCGGCGTCGGGCCGGGCGATCGGCCGCGTGGACCAGATCGAAGGCCTGCTGGAAGTCCTCGATCAGGCGCGCGGCGAGTACGACGCCGTGGCGCTGGCGACGGTGGTCGGGGTGCCATTCGAGTACCATCTCAGCTACTTCAAGAGTCACGGCGAGATGGTGAACCCGTGGGGCGGCGCGGAAGCGATCTTCACTCACGCCCTGTCCACGATGTACAACGTGCCGGTAGCCCACGCCCCGATGCTCGAATCGAAGGCCGTGGACGACATCGACCCCGGCGTGGTGGACCCCCGCATGGCGGCCGAGGCCATCTCCACGGCGTTCTTCATGTGCGTGCTCAAGGGACTGCAGCGCAGCCCCCGGGTCTTCGGCATCGAAGAGGCGGTTGCCGCGCCGCCGCCGGAAGCGCTCACGGTGGAAGACGTCTCGGCGCTCGTCATTCCCGACAAGGTGGTCGGCCTGCCCACGCTGGCGGCGCTCGAGCAGGGCATCCCGGTCATCGCCGTGCGCGAGAATGAGAACATCCTGCACAACGACCTGCGGGCCCTGCCGTGGGCCGAGGGACAGCTGCACGTGGTGGAGAACTACTGGGAGGCGGCGGGCGTCGTGGCGGCGCTGCGGGCCGGGCTCGATCCGGCGACGATGCGGCGGCCCATCGCGACGGCGGCCACGGAGCTCCACGCCAACCCGGCGCAGGCCGGCGTGATGCTCGAGCGGGCGATCAGTGAGGCCGGCCGTTCGTAGCCGCCCGCCGGTGGCCGCTGGCCACCACCAGCGGAATGGCCGCGGCTCCGATGCCGATGAACAGCACGACGGCGAATTCCGGCACCGTGAGTCCGAGCCATTCCGCCGGCAGCCGCGGCGGGGGCGCCGCGGTGCCGGAGAAAGCCTCCAGCAGATCCGGCGTCGCCCGCTCCAGCGCCTCGCGGTGCCGCCCGAGCAGCAGCGCGAAGACACCCAGCGCGCCGAATTCGGCCAGGGCCCCGACCTGATATACTAATGCGCTAATGGCTGCCCGGTGTCGCGACGGCGTGAGCGACTGCAGCCGCGCCAGCGCCACCGGGTCCCATGCGTCGTCGAGCATGTCGAGCATCACGTAGAGGGCGATGAGCGCGCCGATGCCCCCGGACAGAAACAGGACCGCGGTGGACACCGCCTCCAGGAGCAGCGTGAGCCACAGGAAACGCGTGGCCCCCAGCCGCCGCGCCAGCGCGATCCCCACAATCGGCCCCACCATGCCGATCAGACTGTCCACGATGCTCAACGGCGCAAAGAGCCGTGCGTCGAACCCCTGCGTGATGAGGGCGACCGTGAACGCCTCCTGCGCCGCCACGCCCGACGCCGCCCCGAGCACGATCGCGCCCGCGATCATCGCCAGCGCGCGCCGCCCGCCGAACACCGCCAGCGCTTCGCGCGCCTGACGCCAGAGCCCGGGCGTCGGCGGCTCATCATCCACCGGCCGTCGCTCGGGGATCGACACGGCCACCAGCGTCGCGAGCACAAAGCCGCCGGCGCCCACGTACCAGAGCAGGTCGAGCAGCGGGCGATTCACCACCGCGCCCAGCAGCACGAGGAACGCCCCGGTGGCGGCAAGCGCGGCCCCACCAGCCGACACCGACCGCACCCGGCCGTAGAACGCCTCCACCAGGTCGGCGCGCTCGGCCGCCTGCAAGTTGTCCACCACCCACGCCTCGGCCGCGCTCATCATCAGCGTCTGGCCTGCTCCCATGACCGCGAACGCCGCGCCCGCGGCGACGAGCTGCCCGATGCCCGGCGCCGTGACCGCGAGCGGCACCGTGCCCAGTCCGGCGGCCACGAGCGATCCGCCCAGCAGCACCATGACCTTGCGGCTCCACCGGTCGGCCATCACGCCCGCCGGCACGCCGGCCAGGAACGCCGCCGCCGTGCCGATGCCCACCGCGAGTACGGCCCAATCGGGACGCGCCATCGCGAGATAGAGATATGCAAACTCGAATGGCGCGATGAGATACAGCGCCTCGGCGAAACCCATGGCTACGTAGAAGCGCCCGGCCAGCGCCCGCTCATCCTGGCGCGGCCAGAACCGACCCGACGCCGGCACCGGCCGCTTGCCGAGCGAGAGCTGCAGCTCGAGCAGCCAGCGCGCGACCACGGCGTTGTCCACCGCGACCGCCATCTGAATGTGCGGGCCCGCCCCCCCCGCCACGCGCGCGAAGCCGAAGCTCTGATAGAACCGCACGAGCCCCCGCGTGTGCGCCCCGCCCCGCCACGCCGCGATCCCCACTCGCCGGCACTCGAGCAGATCCGTCAGCAGCAGCATCCCGGCGACGGCGAGCTTCCCGATCCCACGACCCCGGTACGGCGCGGCGATCATCGCCGAGTCGATGAAGAAGTCGGTGCCCGGAACCGTCACCTTGTCGGGCCACTCGTAATATCCGAACCCCCACCCCTCCAGACGGCCGTCCACGGTCAGCTGGAGAAACAGGGCGTCGGGGTCGGCGAGCACCTCCTGCAGATCGCCCGCCGTGAACACCGCGTCCGGCGCGCCGAACGCCTCCTGCTGCAGGGCAAAAACGCGCTCGACCGCGGCCGCATCGAGCGCCGGCGCGAGCGAGAAGGTACACGCATGCCCGGCGCGCTCCGACGCCAGGCGGCTCATCGCGTCGAGAATCCGGCGGGCCTCCGGCTCGTCGTCCTTGAAGTACGACAGATCGATCACACGCCGCGCACCGCGAGCAGCGCGAGCGCCGCCGCGGCCTTTACCGCCCGCGTCACTCGCGTGCGGGGCCGCGGCTCCGTCGACCCGGCCGGCGGCGACGGCGGATGGTATTCCGTCACCTGCTTCCAAGTGCGTGCCAGGTCGTCGGCGAACAGCAGCAACAGGTCGCCCGGCCGCGCCATCGACAGCCCGGTGGCCATCGCGCTCGTCTCGTCCGGAATGACCAGAATGCGCTCATCGCTCACGCCTGCGACCAGCAGGCCGTCGCGCAGGAGACGCGGCACGTCGTCCGGGCCGCGCCCGCGCAGCGAATCGTCCCGGCGGCAGATGTACACCCCGCAGTGACCGGCGGCCGCGCGCGCCACCTCGCGAATGTCGTCGTCGCGCCGGTCGCCCGGCGCGGAGATTACACAGATCGTGCGGCTTCCGTTCGCCAGCTTCGACGCCGCTTCGCACATCGCGCTCACGGCCGCGGGATTGTGCCCGTAGTCCATGATCACGCGGAACGGCAGCCCTTCATACATGTTCATGCGCCCCGGCGTCTGGTCGATGCTCGCCGAGAAGCCGCGGAGGCCCTCGCGCACCGCCTGCACGTCGGCGCCCACGCCGAGCGCGATCGCCGCGGCGAACGCCGCGTTCTGCACGTTGAACCGCACGCGCCCGCCGTGCGTCGCGGGGATATCGTGCGTCGACACGAGGCGCGTCCGGACGGCGCTCCCCTGCCGGAACTCCAGCGCGCCGTCGTACGTGTGCGCGCTGCGCCCGCCCGCCACCACGACCGCCGCGCCCCCCTTGGCCAGATGCTGCCGGACCGCCGGGTTCGTTTCATCGAGACTCACGAGGAACACGGTGCGCGCCGGCGTATGCTCCACCATGCCCACGCAGAGCGGATCGTCGGCGTTCAGCACCGCCGCGTCGGTGGCCACCTCCACCACGATGCGCTTCACCCGCGCCATTTCCTCGGCCGTCTCCACCCCGTCGAGTCCCAGGTGGTCGTTCGTCACGTTCAACACCGCGCCCACGCTGCAGTGCCGGTACGCCAGCCCTTCGCGCAGAATGCCGCCGCGCGCCGTCTCGAGCACGGCCCAATCGACCATCGGATCGCGCAGGACGAGACGCGCTGACTGCGGGCCCGAGGCATCGTCTTCGGTAACCTGATGGCCGCCAATGAACACGCCGTGCGTGGTCGTCAGCCCCACGCGGCGATTGGCGGCCTCGCCGATGGCCGCCACCATGTGCGCGGTGGTCGTTTTCCCGTTGGTGCCGGTGATCGCGGCCGTGGGAATGCGCCCGGTGGCGCCGGCCGGGAAGAGGGTATCGATCACCGCGCCGGCTACGTCGCGCGGTGTGCCCTCGGAGGGCGCGAGGTGCATCCGCAGCCCGGGGGCCGCGTTGATTTCGCAGATGCCGCCGCGCTGATCCTGCAACGGACGCGAGATGTCATTCACCAGAAAATCGACCCCGGCCACGTCCAGGCCGACGATCGCCGCCGCGCGTTCCGCCATCCGGCGGTGATCGGCGTGCACCAGATCGGTCACGTCGACCGCCGTGCCGCCCCGCGACAGATTCGCCGTCGCGCGCAGATAGACGCACTCCCCCGCCGCCGGCACGCTGTGGCGCGTGTAGCCGCGTCGCGCCAGCATGCGTTCCGCTTCATCGTCGAGCTCCAGGCGCGTGAGCGCCGCGTCGTGCCCTGCCCCGCGCCGCGGATCGGCGTTCACCGCTTCCACGAGCGCCTCGACGGTCTGCTGTCCGTCGCCCACCACGTGCCCCGGTACTCGGCGCGCCGCCGCCACGAGCCGGCCGCCCACCACGAGCAGGCGGTGATCGAACCCCGCGATCTGCTCCTCGACCACCACGCCGCTCCCCTCGGCGCGCGCGTCGGCGAACGCGGCACGCGCTTCGTCGCCGCTCATGACGTTGGGACGCACGCCGCGCCCCTGGTTGCCGTCCAGCGGCTTGACCACCACCGGGAACCCGATCGCCGCCGCGGCGGCCGCGGCCTCGTCGGCGTCGTACACGCGGCGCTGCGCCGGAACCGGGATCCCCAACTCGCCCAGCAACCGATTCGCCAGCGACTTGTCCTGCGCGATGTCCGCAGCAATCTGCGAGGTGCGCCCGGTGATCGACGCGTGCAGCCGCTGCTGGGCGGACCCGTGCCCGAGTTGAATCAGATGATCGCCGTCGAGGCGCTCCCAGGGAATGTGGCGTCTGGTCGCCGCGCGCACGAGCGCCAGCGTGCTCGGGCCCAGGGACTGCTGCCGGCCGAGCGCGAAGAACTCGTCCCGCGCCGTGGCAAAGTCGAATCCCGTGGCCTCCGCCGGCCGGAGCGCCGCCGGCAGGAGCGACTGCAGGAGCCGCAGCGCAAGCTGCCCCGCCGCCAGCCCTACATCACGTTGTGCGTACTCATATACCACATGATACACGCCCTCGCGCCCCCGCACTTCGCGCGCGCGCCCGAAGCTCACGGAGTATCCGGCCGCGTTCTGCAGTTCGATGGCCGTGTGCTCGAGCACGTGGCCCAGCCACGTGCCGTCGTCTTCGGTGAGGCGGCGCACGAACCCGCCGCGCGCGCCGTACGAACAGCGGTGCTCGTACAGCCCGGGCAGGGCTTCCAGTAACGGCGCCCAGAACGAAGCGCCGAGGCGGCCGGTGGGCCACGCTTCCAGCGCGCCGAGGTCGACGGTCAGGCGAATGACCGGAAAGTACGCCCAAACATTGGGGCCGCCGTAAACGGTGGTGGACTCGATGTGCATCGTGCGCTAGGCCTCGGAGGTTCCCGGCGGCGGGGTCGCCGTCCGCGTGGTGATGTCGAAGGTGGCCCCGTGGGCCAGAACGTGGAGCGTGAGGTTGGCGATGGAAATCGGATCTTGGCGGTCAGGATGCCGCGGCGTCCGCGCGCTCGATCGGGTGGCATCGACCACGGTGATCGCGCCGGCGCCCACGACTTCAAATCCGTCGGGCCGGATGACCGCCGCCGTGTCCTCGTCGAGGCCGATGCCGATGCGGCGCGGATACGTGGCCAGCGCCGTGAGCAGACGCCCCAGCCGGTCGCGCTGACGGAAGTGCTGGTCGATGATGAACCGCGCGGTGAGCCCGAGGCCCGGCGAGAGCGTCACCATGCCGGCCCTCGGTGTCGCGCCGCTCTTGCCGAACGCAATCATCTGCGACGAGAGCACGGCCGCCCCAGCCGAAGTGCCGCCGACGGTCACCCCCGCGAGATGCGCGGTTCGGATCGCGCGACCCACGGCCGTGCCGCGAAGCCGCGCGGCCAGCCGGTACTGATCGCCCCCGGTGAGGAAGATCCCCGACGCCCGGCGCACGAGCGCCACCATCTGCTCGTCGTTCGCCTCATGGCGGTTGCGCGGATCCACCAGGTGCACGACGCGCGCGCCGAGGCGGGCGAAGATCTCGCGGTAGCGCGCGCCGGTGTCGCCGTCGGACGAACCCGTGGGCACCACCACCAACTCGCAGCCGGGCCCGCCGGATTCATAGATGAATCGGCCGAGCGTGACCGGCTCGCGGCTCCCCGACTCGGCGCCGCCGATCGGCACGAGGGCGCCGGGCGCGCCCGGCACCCGCTTCGCACGGGCCATCATACCGGCGCTCCCGCTTGTATGGCGCCCGCGGAGACCTGATCGGCGTCGTACTGTTTGAGCTTTCGGTACAGCGTGCGCCGGTCGATGCCGAGCAGCGCGGCCGCCCGCCCGCGATGGCCGTTGGTCTCGGCCATGACGTCCAGGATTCGCGCGCGCTCGACCTCCGCCAGCGAGGTGCCGCCGTCCCGTCCATGCAACGCCGGCCCGTCGGGGGGCGAGAACCGCACGGCGTCATCCCGCGAGATGACGGCGCTCTCGAGGTAGTTCTCGAGCTGCCGCACGTTGCCGGGCCATTCGTATTCCATCATGGCCCGCACCGTGGCCGCCGGCAACGCGGGCGCCCGCACGCCGAGCTGCTCCGCGGCCCGCGCCAGGAAATGGCGGGCGAGCGCGGGAATGTCGGCGCGCCGCTCCCGGAGCGGTGGCACGCGAATCGCGAAGACGTTCAGGCGGTAGTAGAGATCCTCGCGGAATGCGCCCCGCGCCACCTCGCCGGCCAGGTCGACGTTCGTCGCCGCGAGCAGCCGCAGGTCGACCACGATCGGCACGTGCGACCCCACGCGCTGAATCACCCGCTCCTGCACCACGCGCAAGAGCTTCACCTGCATGCCCGGCGACATGGTGGACACTTCGTCCAGGAACAGCGTCCCGCCGCTCGCCTCTTCGAACAGGCCGGCCCGGGCGCGGACCGCGCCGGTGAAGCTTCCTTTTACATGGCCGAAGAGTTCGGACTCCAGCAGCGTCTCGGAAAGCGAGGAGCAGCTCGTGGCCACGAACTGGCGGTCGGCGCGCGAGGACCGTTCGTGGATCGCGCGCGCCACGAGTTCCTTACCGGTGCCCGTCTCGCCGGTAATGAGGACCGTGGCGCGCGTCGGTGCCACGCGCTCGATGCGCGTCCACAGGGCCTGCATCGCGGGCGATCCGCCCACGAGTACAGCGCGCCCCACGCGCCGCCCGTCGTCCACCCGCCCCGGCTCGGCCACTGGCTCCCGTCCCTCCGCGTGTGAGATGCATTACGATCTCACAAAGTCTCCGGAAGGCGCCCTGACATGAAGGCAGCAATGGCCGACAACTCGTCGGGCGAAGTCCCGCATTCCTGCGGGCGAATCGCCGCGTCAGGCCACGGTCAAGGTGACTCGGCGCACCTGAGCAAGCTCGGCGGCGGCGAGCCGCACCGCCGACGCCTGAAGCGTGCCCCCGCTCGCTCGCGAGAGCGCGCGGCCGTCGGGCCGGTGGATGTGAACGACGAGATCGGCAGCAAAGTTCTCGGGCAGCGAGATCTCTACCCGCCACCCGGCTCCCGACGGCTCGGTAGTCCAGCCGATCTGCCCGAACCGCGTCGGGCACCGCTCCACCGTCATGCGCGTCCCCTTGGCAAACCAGTGCTTGGGCGCCGCCTTCTGGAGATGGACGGCGGGCGTGGCGGCCGCGCGGTCGTGCTCCTCCCAGCAGAGCATCCAGCGCAGCGCCATCGCGGGCTGGAGGGTGCTGTTCACCACCGCCGACCAGGCGTAGTGGCTCCCCTCGCCGGGAAAGTTTCCCGGGATCAGCGCATCTTCCGGCGCATAGCGGCTGCCCGAGTCCATCGCGTAGCACATGTTTCCATACAACGCGAGCAGGAAGGGCCGGTAGTCATCCTGGCGGATCCGCCCGGCCAGCGTGCCATGCTCCATGAAATTGGAGACGCGCGGATAGTGGCCGTCGGTGTTCATGCCGAGGATCTGTTCGCCCGCGAGTTGGCGGTGGGCAAAATGGCCGGCGTCGAGCGCCGCGTCCCCCCAATCGGCGGTCCACCAGTCCATCATGAACCGGTGGTTCTCGTAGCTGGACAAATCCGTTGGATCGCGCGTGGTGTCGAACGGGTGAAACGGCGTGATCCCCGCGCGTTTCATCGCGTCGTTACGCGCCTCGAGCGCGGTGGTCAGCGAGCGCGCGATGTGTTCGCGCATCTCCGCGGCGAGCGCACGGGCCGCCTCCCCGTCGGTCGCCAGCTCGCCGGCCAGCGCGCCCTG
>JAGWRB010000126.1 GCA_028876725.1 Gemmatimonadota bacterium | reverse complement strand
TGACAAGGGGCCTTGTCACCAACGTGTGCTCGTGACAAGCGTGAACTACACGACCTCCCGCCATTTCCCCTATGAAGGGCACCCCGATCCCGTCATAACCACGATTTTGAGTCCGTAGTTCGAGGGGAACTTCCAAGCTTATATAGAAGATTTGAAGAAGCGGAAGGGGCCGGATGCCGATCAGCCGCACCGGGTGACGTATAAGAAGTTGGTGCGAAAGTAGACGGCCGTTCTTGGGAATCGACGGCTTGACGCGAGCTGCGCCGCGTCGTAGGGTTGGCGTGTATCCCTCGGCATCGCGATGCCGCTGATGTCGTGGCCGCCAAACCCCCCGAGCGGTTCTTTCGACAATGGGAAACCCGGCCCGACGCATCGGCCGTCGTATCTCGGCCCAGGGCATCGCCACATGCACCGCGACGATCGCGCTGATCGCGATCGCCGGAGCGTGCACCGAACCCCGACCGATCGCTCCCACCGGGACCGGAGCGTTCGCCGCGTCTCGCGGCTGGACACACGCCGACTCGGCAGCGGCCGGTGACTTCGACCGCGCCCCCGCCTCCGACGCCATCAGCGACGGCACGGCGTCCATCGTCAGCGTGTCGCCGTCGCTGTTCCAGGGATACACGCAGCCGAACGCGATCGACATCACGCTCGCCGGCCCCGTCAATTCGGTGACCGTGGTCGGCAACGGCGCCATCGAGTGCAGCGGGGATTACGGAACGCTCACTGGGTTCGATGCGGCGGGGACCGAGCTCGGGTCCGTGCCCCTCGAGCTCATCGACCCGAGCGACTGCTCACCGCCGAGCAACCCGGACAACGTGACGTACGGCGCCCACGCCACGCTCACTGTCAGTCGGGGCATCATCGCGTCGGTTCGGATCACCCCCATGAGCCCGCTGGAATTCCCGGTGTTCGACCTCGTGGGACACGCCAGCCAGCTCTATACGGTCACCCTGGGCGTCGCCGCGCCACCGCCAGCCACCCTCGTCGTGCACTGCGACCCCACGGTCGTGAGGGGGCAGACCGTGAGCTGCACGGCGACCGTAACGCCGACGCAGCCCTACGTCGTGACCCACCGGCATGCCGACGGGGCGGGATACACGTTCGACTCCGCCGATCGCATTTCGCAGTCTGATGGAGCGCCCTACGAATGGAGCGGCCAGGCGGTGATCGACACGCACGTCTCGATCACCGTCGAGGTGCCGGTGAACGGAACCCCGACGGCGCTGCCGCCCGGGACGAGCGAACTCGCGGTCACGCCGAGGACGGGCGCCGAGTGGACGGGCCTCGAGATCCCGGCCACAACGCCGACTCCAGAGTACGTCGCCGGCCCTCCTCTACTCGCGAACCCCTTCCCCACGCTCGGCACGCTCCTCTCGCCCGACGGGGCTATCGGCCAGTATCAGCGGGTGATCGCGTACTATTGGGGCACGGTGGCGAACGGACCCAACACGAACCTCGTCTATACCCGCGCCCCCGCGACCATCCAGCCGCCGCACATCTACATCCACGCCTGGCTGTTGCCCACCAGTGCGTTCTACCGCGCCCAGCACGCCAACCCGAACGTCGTGCTCGGCCGCAACCACTGCTCCGCCGCCGATATCGATCGCCTGCGCAACAACACGATCGCCCACGAGGACCGCCACTACACCGAGGATCGCGCCTTCTTCGAGAACCAAGACGTGCAGGCAGCGCTGGAGGCCGCGCACGCGGAGTTCGACGTCTCTACGCTCGGTCAGCCTGGAAGCGGGCAGGCGCTGACCGCCGCCCGCGATGCCGCGGCGGCCGCGGCCTACAAGGCGGCGTGGGATGGGGCCGTCAAGACCGCGGTGGATCAACAGTATCCCGTGCAGACCCCCGACTGCATTCCGAGACAGCCATGACACATTCTTCGATGGTGGTAACCGTCCACCTCAGCCGGAGGCCGTATGAGCCAGCATAGACGCCCACTTCTGTTTGTCGCGGCGTGCGCCGCTATGCTCGGACGCGCAACGACCGCGCAGGGCCAGGCCGCCGCCGTCGATTCCGCCAGGTGTGCGCAGGCCGCGAACCTCGTCCGCGCGTACGACCAGGCCATGATCGAGAGCGGCGGGCATGCGGTCGAGGGCGGCGGGAAGAGCGAACAGCGTCAGCTCGCCGCCGCGCAGTTGCTGACCTGCGGCGCCGAGGGCGGCACAACCGCCGCGGCGACCATCCGCTCTGCCCGGTTCCTCACCGATACGACGGCGCTGAACGAATTGGTGGGACCCTTTGACGATTTTCGCGACACGGCCGTCGTCAACGCGTCGATGAATGTCGCCGCCGACCCGTCGGCAAGTATCGAAGCACGCGTCTTCGCCCTCCGCACGCTCTGGGTGGTGCGGACCGGCAAGTTCTGGATCGTGTACGATCGCATGCTGCCCACCAGCGAGTCCACATCAGCGCATCCCGTGGCGGCTTGCGACGACGGCCTCGAAGTGACCGACGCGAAGCCGGCGTGGAGCCACGGCGTGGAGCCGCCCCCCGGATTCGACGCCGCGATCGTCACACTCGCCGACCAGCTCGCCGCCGACCCCTCGCAGCCGATGGCGGTTCGCGCGGCGGCGACCTGCGCCGTCCGGCCGTAGCGGAAGTCCGTTAGCCTCCGCGCGCCGGCGGCCCCGCCATCGCACGGCGACGGGGCACCGCGACCGCTACCGGCTGAGCTCCCAACGCCGGGGCCATCTGCGGCGCCCGCCCCCGGCGCGTCCATCGCCGCCGCTCCGATGCCCTCATCGTGGCCACCCATCGCGAAGCCAGATCCGTGACAAAGGGCATTGTCACGAGCGTGTGCTCGTGACAAAGGTGAACTACACGACCTCGCACACTTTCCCCTATGAAGATCACTCCGATCCGGTCATAACCACGCTTTCGGGTGCGTGGTTCGAGGGGAACTTCCAGGCGTATATCGAGGACCTCAAGAAGCGTAAAGGCCCCGACGCCGATCACCCCCACCGCGTGACCTATAAGCGCTTGGTGCGCGGCTAGTTACGAGGTTCTGGATGGGCCAAGTTCCGCCTTGGCCCGTCCACGCCGTAACAAGGCCGCGACAGTGGAGTTCCCAGGATTTAGTGGAGACGCTCACGCCGGGGCTTATGGGCGGCTTCGAATTGATCGGGACTGACTCCGCCCAGATGGCTGTGGCGGCGGGTCGCATTGTAGAAGGTGTTGATATACTCGGCCACGTCCGCTCGCGCGAGCTCACGGTTCTTGTAGATCTGCTTCTTGATCCGCTCCTTCTTCAAGCTGCTGAAGAAGGACTCGGCGACGGCGTTGTCCCAGCAGTTCCCCTTCCGACTCATGCTCGGCTCAAGACGATTGGATCGGCAGAACCGCCGCCAGGCGTCGCTGCCGTACTGCGTCCCTTGATCCGAGTGTATGAGCGTGCCGCGAGGCCGCCGCTGCCGCACGGCCATGAGGACCGCGTTGAGCACGACCTCGCGATGAATGGTCGGGCTGGTGGCCCACCCGACAATCTTGCGCGAGAACAGATCGAGGACGACCGCCAGATAGAGCCAGCCCTGCCACGTCCGGATGTAGGTGATGTCCGTGACCCACACCTTATTGGCCCGCGTTGCCGTGAATTGTCGCTGGAGGAGGTTGGGAATCAGGATCGCCGGCTTGCCGGCCGATTGGCGCCGGACCCGATAGCTATGCAGCGCCCGA
The DNA here is from genome assembly GCA_028876725.1 of Gemmatimonadota bacterium. Classification (GTDB taxonomy): domain Bacteria; phylum Gemmatimonadota; class Gemmatimonadetes; order Gemmatimonadales; family Gemmatimonadaceae; genus JAGWRI01. The sequence goes on along the minus strand of JAGWRB010000126.1, from coordinate 4,040 downwards.
AGACTGGCCTCGCGCATCAGCCGCGCCACGCGATGCTTGCTGCAGGCCTCCCCGGCCTCGCGTAAGTCGAGGAAGACCCGCGGGGCGCCATAGATGCCATGACTCGCGGTGAACGACGCGCGGATCAGCCGCAGCAGGCGCGCATCTTCAACGGCGCGGTTCGACAGCGGGTGCTTCAACCACTCGTAGTAGCCGCCTGGGGCGACTCCGAGCACGCGGCACATCGTTTCGGTGGTGTACTCCTCACCGTGCGCCTTGATGAACGCGTACGTCGCACGGACGCGTCCGGTTCTTCGCTTCGTGGACATTGGCATCCTCCCCCGTGGTTCCGGCGGATGTTAGCGCTGTCCACCAAAATCTGGGAACTCCACTCGTGACAAGAGTGAACGACACGACCTGCCGTACCTTCTCCTATGAAAGGCACCCCGGTCGCGTCATAACCACGTTTTCGCGCGCGTAGTTCGAGGGGACTTTTCAGGCTTATATAGAAGATCTGAAGAAGCGGAAGGGACCGGATGCGGATCAGCCGCACCGCGTGACGTATCGGAAGTTGGTGCGGGGGTAAGGCGATCGCTCAACTCTTGGTCACGAGCCCCCAGCGGCTTGCCTCGGCATTGAGCCTCCGAGAATGCCCCCGCGGTCAGTCGCCATGGCTATTGACGGTGATGAGCTAGGCTTGTAGCCTAGATCAAAACTGTAATCAAGCCGGTAGCTCGTTGTCAGCGGGCGCGCCTTCAGCCGTGAAGATCTGGCTGCGCGCCTGGATCCTAGCAGATGTGCCGTACAGAACTTGGTATCGCACACGAGCTTTTCGACCTTTACGGGTCGGGCCACGACCTCAGCCGCACCGTTGAGGCGGGAGAAGGCGCGTGAAGGCCGTTTGAATTGGCGTTCGCGACGGGGCGGACGGACGCCGCCATCCGGGTTGTCGTGTTGACTTGATATGCTCAATCGCGTTGTGGAAGCGCCTGACCCCCCACCTGAGAGCGAGAACGGATTTGCCTCACGGTTCCGTGCCGGCGATGCTGCGCTTTTTCGAGAGTTGATCAACCGATACGATCCTCTGGTCCGGCAAGCGTTTCATAGACGCGGACGACAATGGATCGATTTGGACGACTTGGTTCAGGAAGCTTGGCTACGCGCCTGGCGTCTCAGGTCGTCATTTCGCGGCACCGGAGCCTCGCCAGAAGCCCAATTTGCCGTCTGGCTTCGGCGGGTCTGCCAGAGCGTCTCTTGTGCGATCACGCCGCTGCTGGATGAGATCGCACCCACGACCGAGCTGTCGGACGTGGGTGATGGAGGCGCCCAAGCTGAGATGTGTGCTGCAATTGCCGATGTAGGCCTCGCCCACAGGCTGCTCGAGCAGCTTCCGAGACGTCAGCAGGCGATCGTCCGGGCCAGGCTTCTCGATGACCTCAGTACGGCAGAGGTCGCCCTAGCCCTTGGGTGCCGCGAAGGCACGGTCAAATCCGCACTGCACGCGGCCCTGCGGAGGCTGCGGCAATCTCTCGTTTGAACTGAACCGAACTGGGCTTTGTCCGGTCCCTCATACTTGTCACCTCTTGAAGGGGGAATCCAATGCGGACGAGCCTCAGCAGAACTTGGAAAGCAGCTGGCGTACTCGTGGTCGGACTCATCGCACTGCACCTGACGTCTAAGAGAGTTGACGCCGCAATCCTCGACGGTGGATGTATCAGAGCCTGCTGCTTTTGCGTCCAGGACACGGGCGGCTATTGCCAGTCTGGCGGGCTCGACTTCAACTGCTACAGCTATGGCTGTGGCCCGATGGTAACCTGCGGTGGCAGCGATAGCTGCCAGGCGGGATACGTCCAACTTGAATGTCAGGATCCGAACTAGACGAGTCACAGACCTTGGGCGAAGAGCATAGATCCGCCTGCCAATCACGGTCACTGGGAGGCGGCTCTCGGTCCACGAGTCAGTGGGAGCGTGCGCTTCATGAAAGCAGCCGGGTTGCTAGATAGAGTGGCGAGTGCCGGGCTCACGATTGCAGCGTTGGCGGTTGCGGTGAGTGTGGTGCACCGTGAGTTTGCCGCGCCTGTACCTAGCCGTCCGGCCGCCCGCGCGCCAGCATTTGTTGCGAACTGGAAGGATCTGCTGTCCATAGGGATTCCGATAGGCGATACAGCCGCGCCGATCAAGGTCGTTGAGTTTGCCGATTTCGAATGCCCATTCTGCCGCCGCGCCGATTCGGTATATCACGAGTTTCAGAAGGAGCACGGAGCGGGGGCGGAGTTGGTATTCGTCCATTTTCCATTGTCGATGCACCGCTTCGCTCTCCCGGCCGCGCGGGCTGCGGATTGTGCGATGGCACAGGGTCGGTTCGCTCGAATGCACGATCTCTTGTACGCGAAACAGGACTCGCTCGGCTTGAAATCGTGGACAGGTTTTGCCAGCGATGCCGGTGTGAAGGACACTGTCGCGTTTGCCGCGTGCGTTCGACAAAGCAAGATCCCGCTCGACGTACAGCTTGGACTTTCTGCTGGGAGGCGTTTTGACGTCGACGGAACGCCGACTGTCATTGTGAATGGCTGGCGATTCGCAGTTCCCCCCACCGTCGCTGAGTTGGACAGCCTCGTCACCGCTACGCATGGTGCGAGCCGTGAATAGTCGCCGAACAGACCTATGTAGTGGAAGGAGAGCGGCGGTTCACTGCGGTCTGGGGAAGTGCTGGCGGAACCGTGTGCGCGTGCTGTCCACCGCGCTGGCCGTTGTGCTTGCCCACGGAGCCCCCGCTGTCGCGCAGGCGGTCAACACAAACACCGGAGGTTCGGCCGTTCTGGATGCCGTGGTCGTGCGCGCGAGCGACAGTGCGGCCGTCCCCAACGCGGAGCTGTGGGTCATCAGTCTGGGCCTGCGAAGGCAAACCGATTCCTTGGGCCGGGTGCGCCTTTCGGGACTGCCCGCCGGCAGACAACTCATCCAAGTGCGCCGCCTCGGCTACGTTGTCGCACGCGATACAGTGTCCCTTGAGTCCGGACGAGTGACCACGAGACGGTACGTGCTGGTTGATCAAGCGACTCGGCTCGATACGGTGCATACGGTCTCGTCACAACAGCGATATATCTCGCCGGCGCTTCGGGCGTTCGAGGCGCGGCGGCTATCGGGAGCAGGCGGGCACTTCATATCGGATAGTGTGCTGCGTGCGAACGAGGGGCGGACGCTGGCTGACATAGTGGAATCGCGACTACCCGGTACGACGGTTGCGACTGGCCCTGGAGGCACGCGCGTGTTGGTTTCCACTCGCAAGCAGTGTCGTGGAATTGCGTTTTCTTCGTGCCATCAACTGAGTTGCTATTCGGCGGTGTACGTTGACGGTACCTTGATCTTCTCTCCTGGCGACATGGCCATTACCGTGGGGAATGGCGTGCCCGTGAACCCGCCGCCCGACCTATCGCGGATCGATGTCGGTACGCTCGCTGGCGTCGAGTTCTACGCTAGCGCCGCCGGGGCGCCGGTCGGGATGCAATCGTCACAGGATGAGGGGTGCGGTACGCTCTGGCTCTGGACGAGGGAAAAGTAGGGTAGAAGAGGGCGGCCGAAGGCTTGCGTGCGTAATGGGGGGCCCCACAGGAATTGGGACGAGACGGGCTCGCAGAAGACAGGGGGCGTCTGGGTGGCCCCTTTCCCTTCCACGGTGGCGTAGGCGAACTCGAGACGAAGCCGATCGAGTGGGAAGGAGCCGATTCAGGGAAGGCCTGCTCGTGGCCGCATGTCGTGCCGCCGAATCCGTGACAAACGGCATTGTCACGAACGTCGGCCCGTGACAAGGGTGAACTATACGACGTCGCGGAAATTCCCCTATGAAGGGCCCCCCGATCGCGTCATAACCACGTTTTCGCGCGCGTAGTTCGAGGGGAACTACCAGGCGTATATCGAAGATCTGAAGAAGCGGAAGGGGCCGGATGCCGATCAGCCGCACCGGGTGACGTATCGGAAGCTGGTGCGGGGGTAACGCCGGCGTCCAGCATCAGCGGGGTGCTGCCGCGCATGGACCGCCCTCGACCGGGATTCTTGCCGGA
>JAGWRB010000125.1 GCA_028876725.1 Gemmatimonadota bacterium | reverse complement strand
TTGTAAACTTTCCCAGGGGCTTCGGCCACAGCATGAGCAGCAGCGGCGGCGAGTTCGTTCGATTTTCCAACAACAAAGTGCTCGAATGTGTAGCGCTCGTGTAATTGTGGCGCGTTGCTGACCCTATCATGCACCTCGTCCTGCTTGATCGCATTTCTGGCGAAGAGGTCCATTTGGGGTCGTTGTTGCCGGTCCTGATCTACGCGGAACGCCAGAGAAACCGGATGACCCAGTGCGACCGGCGCCAACGATTGCAGGAGTTCACCGTATTTCGACTCAGTCCAATCGAGGGAAAACTGGTCCGGCACACTCAGGGTCAGAACCGGATCGGCCCACGCAACGGCCGCAATTGGCTCGAGCCAAGTGCGCATGACATCCTCACCCACAGCAGCGCGAGCCTGCGTGAGGAGCCTGGTCCAGATCTCTTCTGCTTCGATTGCCATTGCGATGTGGATAACTGGTGGGCACGCCAAACTATGCTGGCGGGATGGCCCGTGCAACCATCGATGCGTGAATGCAAGCAAGCAGAATGAGAGCGAGATGACTTGACCTATGTCCAAGATGCGACTAGTCTTACGGGTCTTGGTTGCAGCACGATAACTGGAACTACTTGGAGTACGAGATGGGCAAGCCAACCTACCGTCCGCGCAACAAGCGACGGATCAAAAAGCACGGATTCCGCGCGCGAATGGAAACGAAGTGGGGCCGGGAAGTGCTGAGCCAGCGTCGGAAAAAGGGACGGAAGCGCCTGACCGTGAAGCTTCCGAGCAAGTACGCTGGCGCATAAATGAGTGAAGAGTATCCGCGGACGAGGCGGATAACTCTGAGTTCAGAAATTCGTGGTGTCCTGGAGAAGGGGAGGCGAGTCCGCGCGTCGCATCTCGATGCGCGGTACCTGGCCTCCCCTCTACGGTTTGGACGGGTCGGATTGGTGGTGCCGAAGCACGGGCACACCGCGGTCGAACGAAACCGCCTGAAGCGACGGCTGCGGGAGCTTGTTCGACGAGAGCTGCTGCCGACGCTGACGAATCTGGACGTCATCATTCGATGCTCGCCCGCGGCGTATCACGAGTCATTTGATCAGCTCGCGGCGAGCATCGTAACCATTCGAGAAGCATTGATGGAAGTTGCGGCCGGCCGGCGAGACCCATGAAACGCGTGCTCATGCTCGTGGTCCGTGGGTATCAGCTCTGGCTGGGGCCGCTGCTGCCCCCGTCGTGCCGCTACTATCCAACCTGTTCCAACTATGCGCTCGAGGCCCTCGAAAAGCATGGAGCGATACGAGGCGGTTGGATGGCCGTGCGAAGGATTCTTCGGTGCCACCCGTTTCACAAAGGTGGCTATGATCCGGTTCCTTAACAGCTAGCATTCACGTCATGGATCGACGCGTATTTCTGGCCGTCATTCTCACGGCTGTCGTGATCGTAGTAACCCCGCTGCTTTTTCCTGGAAGCACGCGACCGCCCGTCGCGGACTCGATTGCCGCTGACTCAATGGCACGAAAGACAGCGGCGACCGACACCATGGCAAGAACGGTCGCAGCAGCGGTTGCACGTGACACCGCGCCAGCGGCTCAGCCAAAACCGACGGCGCCAGGAGCTGGAGACAGCGCGCAAATCGCATCGAGCGGACCAGCGGACAGCATCGCCGCCAAGTCCAGACACATGATCGCGTGGTATTCGTCTGCGGGCGGATCGCCACTGGCCGTGGAGTTGACCGATTACGCCGCACGGGAGCCGACGCGACCCGAGGGACCGGTGGTACTCAAGAGCCCCTCGAACCGGCCGCTCATCCAGTACGCCATTCAGTCGGGCAATACGACTACCGCGCTCACCACTACGCGCTTCGCCGCTCGGGAGCAGTCCCTGGGCGGACACGAGGTCATCGACTACACCGGGACGGTGAACGCACACGCGGTGCGAGTGGTCTACACGAGTCCTGGCTCCGATGCGGATCGGTATCTCGTACACGTATCGGTCGAATACGACAGCGCACCGCCGAATACGTCGTTGCGCATCGAGCTGCCGTCGGCGTTGACGTCGATGGAATCGGATACGCTGGACGATATTCGGCACCTGGCGTACGGATACCGTGCGGCGAACGGCGACGTCACGAGCCTACCCTTCGCGAAACTGGACAGCGGAGTCACGAAAGTGGTACCTGGCCCGCTCGGCTGGGCGGCGGTTCGGAACAAGTACTTCCTTGTGGCCGTCTTTGCGCCGGACAGCGGAATTGATGGAGCGAGCTTCACGGGTGAGCCGCGTGTCAACAAAGTTGCGACGACAGCGGCCGGCGCGGTCGCGGTCCCACTGAAGGGTGGGCGCGCGTCATTCGATCTATACATGGGCCCGCAGGAGTTCGAGCGCCTGCGCGCGCTGGGGCACGGTCTCGACCAGGTAAACCCATACGCCGGATGGCTGCACGCGGTGGTGCAGCCCTTTGCCACCATCGTGACCCGCGTGCTGCTGTGGATGAAGCGTACGTCGGGTCTCACCTATGGCTGGGTGATCATCATCTTCGGCGTCGCCGTGCGCCTGTTGCTGTGGCCGCTGAACCAGAGCGCCATGCGAACCAGCATTCGTATGCAGCGACTGCAACCCGAGCTCGCCGAAGTTCAGCGGAAGTACAAGAGCGACCCGAAGAAGCAGCAGGAGGCACTGGTAAAGCTCTACCAGGCACACGGCATGACGCCCTTCAGCCCGATGATGGGATGTCTCCCCATGCTGTTGCCGATGCCCATCCTGTTTGCGCTGTATTTCGTGTTCCTGAACACGATCGAGTTCCGCGGGGTGTCGTTCCTCTGGATGCACGACATCTCGGCAGCCGACCCGTATTACATCACGCCGATCGTGATGGGGCTTTCGATGTTCGCGCTGTCCTGGATCGGCATGCGCGGCACGCCGCCCACGGCACAGACGCGCATGATGAGTTACATGATGCCGGTAGTGCTGACGTTCATGTTCTTCCGGTTTGCGGCGGGGCTCAATCTCTACTACGCGGTTCAGAACCTGGCGGCAATCCCGCAGCAATGGCTGCTGGCGCGCGAGCGGGCCGGCGCGGCGGCGAGCAGCGGAGCGGCGCCACCAGGGCGAAGCAAGAGCTGAACGCCGGGAGCAGGATTCATGGCGGTGGATGACACAATCGTTGCGACGGCAACGGCCGCCGGAGCGGGAGCGCTGGCCCTGGTGCGACTCTCAGGCGCCGGCGCTCACCGCATTGCGGCAACGCTCGTGCGCGGCGCGCTGCCCCCGGCTCGCCGTGCGGCGCTTCGCCGCCTCGAAGATGGCGACGGATCGGCGCTGGACGAAGCCGTCGTGATCACGTACGACGCCCCGCGATCCTATTCCGGCGAAGACAGCGTTGAATTCATCTGCCACGGGGGATGGGTGACGCCGACACGCATCGTGCGTGCCCTGGTCAGCGCCGGCGCCCGACCCGCTGCGCCCGGAGAGTTTACCCGCCGCGCCGTGCTCAACGGAAAACTGGACCTCGTGCAGGCGGAAGCGGTCAACGATCTCATTCGGGCCGAATCGTCCGCGGGCGCGGACGCCGCGCTGCGGCAGTTGGACGGCGGGCTCTCGCGTCGAATCCGTGCCTTGCGGGACGCAATTCTGGACTTGGAGGCGCTTGTCGCCTACGAGATCGATTTTCCCGAAGAGGACGACGGTCCGATCGACGACCGGACCATCGAGCGCG